>NZ_CP019724.1:1240000-1550000 GCF_002005225.1 Streptomyces pactum | reverse complement strand
CCCGGCGTGTTCGTGGTCCTCGACGAACTGCCGGTCACGCCGAACGGCAAGGTCGACAAGCGGGCCCTGCCGGCCCCGGACGAGGCCGACGTGACCAAGGAGCGGTACGTCGCCCCGCGGACCGAAGCCCAGCGCGCGCTGTGCGGGATCGTCGCCGACGTCCTCGGTCTCACCGAGGTCGGACTCCAGGACACCTTCTTCGATCTCGGCGGACACTCCCTGCTCGCGACCCGGCTCACCCTGCGGATCAAGAAGGAGACCGGCGCCGAGCTGCCGCTCCAGCTCATCTTCAGCGGGGCCACCGTCGAGGAGATGTCCGCCGTCCTGGAGCGGCCGGCGCAGCCGGAGAGCGGACCGTCGGCCCCGGCCGGGCCGGCGGCGGCCGGCGAGGCCGGGGAGCCGGGCCCGGCGCCCATCACGCTCCAGCAGCGCGATCTGTGGTTCCTCAACCGGCCCGCACACCTGGGAACGGCGCACGACAACGTCCAACTGGCGTTCCGGATCAACGGATCCCTGGACCGCGAGGCCTACGCGCGCGCCGTGGGGGCGCTGGTGGAACGGCATGCGGTGCTGCGCACCGGCTACACCCGGCACGACGGCACCTGGACCCAGAGCGTCCATCCCGCCGACGGCTTCGCGGTGCGGCCGGCGGCCGTCGACGAGGACGCGGTCACGCAGTGGCTGCGGGCCGAACGGCTGCGCCCCTTCGCGCCCGAGGACCCGTACGCGATCCGCGCACACCTGCTCACCGTCTCCGACGACCGGCACATCGGGGTACTGACCCGGCCCTGGGGCGTCTTCGACGGCTGGTCCGTGAACATCGTGCTGGCCGAACTGCTCGAGCTGTACCGCGCGCTCAGCCGGGGAAAGACCCCGGAACTGCCCGACCTTCCGCTGTCCTACGCGGAGTTCGCCCGCTGGCAGGCGCGCACGACCGACGCCGCGGAGCTCTCGCGCCAAGAGGGCTACTGGCGGCGGCAACTGGCCGGACTGCCCGCCTGCATGCCGCTGCGCACCGACTACGCACGATGCCCGGTCAAGACGTACCAGGGCGCGTCGGTGGAGTTCCAGGTCCCCGCCGACCTGCTGGACGGCCTGCGCCGGCTGAGCCAGGAGCAGGGGGCCACGCTCTACATGACCCTGCTGTCGGCCTTCGCCGTGCTGCTGGGCGGTCACACGGACGGCAGCGAACTGGTCGTCGGCACCGCGGTGTCGAACCGCCCGCGCAGTGAGCTGGAGAGCGTGGTCGGTTACTTCGTGAACCTGCTGGCGCTCCGCGTCGACGTGCCCGAGGACCGCTCCTTCCCCGATCTCCTGACGCGGACCCGGCACGTCACCACCGAGGCGCACGCACACAAGGACCTGCCGTTCCCGGACCTCGCCCGGGCCCTGGCGCCCACCCCCGAGCCGGGCTGCTCCCCGCTGTTCCAGGTGATGTTCAACCTGCTTCCCGCAGCCGCCCCCGGGTCCGGCGGTGACGCGGCGGACCTCGAGGTGCTGCCCATCCGTCCCACGACCACGACGACGAGGTACGACCTCAACCTCGTCGCGGAGGAAACGGCGTCGGGGCTGCGGGGCTACCTGGAGTTCAGCACCGACCTCTTCGCCCCGCGCACCGCCGAGCGCATGGCCCGCGCCTACGAGCGGCTGCTGGCGGAGATCGTCGCGTCCCCGCGATCGGACGTGGCCCACCTGCGCGCCGCGGCGACGAGCACGCCGGACTCACCGACGACGGCGAGCGCGTGCCCGGTCCGGCATCGGCCGGCCACCCCGGAACGACCGGCGCAGCCGGCACCCGCACCACCCGACGCGTCCGGCCCGCAGGACGCGGCCGGGCACGTAAGCAGCAGAAGGAGAGACGGCATCATGACCGCGAGCACTTCGACGGTTTCGGCACCCCCCACCATGACGGGGCACCCGCTGTTCGGGTCGCTGATGGACCTCCAGAAGGACACGCTGGGCACCTACCTCAAGGCGCTGCGCGACCACGGCGACGTGGTCCGGTTCACGGTGGGTCCGCCGGGGATGCGGGCGGAGTTCTACGGTGTGTTCTCGGCGGACGGCGCCCAGCAGGTGCTGGCGTCCTCGGCGCAGACCTTCTCCAAGGAGAACCGGTTTCTCGGGGAGCTGCGGCAGTCGTTCGGCAACGGGCTGCTCACCAGCATGGGGGACGAGTACCTGCGCCAGCGCCGCATGCTCCAGTCGTTGTTCACGCCGCGTCAGGTGAACGAGTACGGCTCGGAGATCACCGAGGAGACCGGCAGCCTCGTCGAGCGGTGGCGGACCGCGCCGGACGCGACCGTCGACGTGGCGGAGGAGATGACGGGGCACACGCTGCGCACGATCTCCCGCATCCTCTTCGGCCGGAAGAACGACGTGGACGCGATGGTCCCCACGGTGCAGCGGAACTTCCCGCTGATCAACGCCTACGCCGTCAAGCGGGCCTTCGCCCCGGTGAACCTGTCCCGGAAGGTGCCCACGCCGGGCAACCTGCGCGCCGCCAAGGCGCACCGTGAGCTGTACGAGGTGTGCGACGAGATCATCTCGGCCCGCCGCGCCGAGGACTCGGCCGTCCCGGCCGGCCGGAACGACATGCTCAGCCTGCTGGCGCGGGCGCACGACGACGAGGGCAACCCGATCAGTGCGGAGGAGACCCGGAACCAGGTCCTCGTCTTCCTCGTCACCGGTCACGAGTCCACCGCCACCACCCTGGGCCTCACGCTGCACCTCCTCGCCTGTCACCCCGAGGTGCAGGCCCGCGCCCACCAGGAGGTCGACAGCGTCCTGGGCGGTCGGGAGCCCGTCGCGGAGGACCTGGAGAAGCTCCCCTACCTGACGCAGGTGCTCAAGGAGACGCTCCGCCTCTACCCCGCCGCGCCGGCCCAGGGCCGCATCACCACCGAGGACGTGCGGGTCGGCTCGTACACCATTCCGGCCGGCGCCGATGTGGTGGTCAGCTCCGGCGTGGTCCAGCGCCGTCCCGACATCTGGGAGGACCCCGAGACGTTCGACCCGGACAGGTTCCTGCCGGAGCACGAGGCCGCGCGCCCCCGCTACGCCTGGTTCCCGTTCGGCGGCGGTCCGAGGGCGTGCATCGGCCAGCACCTGGCGATGCTGAACGCCACCCTCACTCTGAGCGTGCTGCTCCAGAACTACTCGTTCACCGCTGTCGACACCGATATCCCGCTGAACACCGGAATCACCCTGCGGCCCACCGGCCGGGTCCGCTGCAGGCTGACGCCGCGAAACTGACCGCACGGGCGGCCGTCATTTCCGGATGATGTGCCGCCCGGTGAAATCGGCCTTGCTGGAGCGAAAGTAATGGGGCTAGGGTGATCGAGACCTCTGAAATGGGCGCCGCATTTCCGCAGGCAACCTCCGCCGGCCCGCCGATGCCCGGCCGGTATTCCTATCCGTGACAACATCCCGCGGCTGATTCTTCGCGGGATCGTTGCAGGATCAGATGAATCTTCTTCCGGTGAGTCCGTCGATGCGTACAGGAGACATGAGGGTGCACAAGGAATTCGCGGTGGTCACCGGCGGTACCAAAGGTATCGGGCTCGCACTGAGCGGACGCCTGGTGTCGCTGGGGTACCGGGTCGTGGCGCTCTACCGGGGCGACAAGGAGTCCGCCGCCGTCGCCGAGCGCGAGTTCGGCGACTCCTTCCGGGCCGTGCGAGCCGACCTGGCGGACCGCGACGCGGTGGTCACGGTTTCGGAAGAGCTGCTCGCCGAGTACGGGGCGCCGAGGGTGCTGGTCAACAACGCCGGCCGGAACATCGACCGTCCCTTCCTCGACCTGTCGTTCGACGACTGGGACCAGGTCATCGCGGCCAACCTGTCCGCGCCGTTCTACCTCACGCGGGCGCTCGCGCCGAGGATGCTCGAGGCGGGCGGCGGATCGGTGGTGAACGTCGCGGCCACCACGGGGATCCGCCCGCGGCTGGACGGGCTGAACTACTGCGCCAGCAAGGCGGGTCTCCTGCACTTCACGAAATGCCTCGCGATGGAGCTGGCTCCGACCATTCGCGTCAACTCGCTCATCCCCGGAATGATCGACACCGAGGAGATGCGCACGCGATTTCGGACGAACGAAACGCACTACCGCGACAAGTTGCTCGATGAGATCCCGCAGCGGCGCATCGGAGATGTCGAAATGATGGCCGACGCGCTGGAATTCCTGATCGGGGAGAAATCCTCGTACGTCACCGGTCAGAAATTGATCGTGGACGGCGGACAGTTCATGTGGTGATTCTCGCGGCGAGCGCGAGAAGACCTCCACACTCCCATTTTCCGAGAAGAGGGCTGTGTACGTGCGTACTCGAATGGACCGGTACGAGGAATTCCTCTCCGAGAACTACCGGAAGGGCTTCACGAAGTCCGACGAATACTCGCTGGACGAGCTGTCCGGCAGCCTGCGCGACCGTATCGCCGCGGGTCACTTCAAGCGTGTGGTCTTCACCGGCATGGGATGCTCGGCGATCGTCTCCGACGTCGTCCGCGCCTTCTTCATCTCGACGGGCACCGAGGTGGAGTTCCACGTCTTCAACGACTACGACCACGCGTACCTGCTGCCGTCCTCCATCATGGACGACGACCGGACCCTGATCATCCTGAGCTCCTACAGCGGCCACTCCATGGAGCCCGCGCGAGCCTTCCACGCGCTCGCGCACGCCCACGACCGGATGGTCCTGCTCACCTCCGGCGGGCGCCTGGCCGAGCTGGGCCGCGAGGCCGGTGTGTCCATCCTCCGCTGGGAGCTGAGCGAGCCCGACCGCGAGTACCCCCTGTTCCACGTGGGGCAGTACTTCGCCATCCTGCTGGACGTCTTCTTCCGGCTGGGCCTGGTCGCGCGGGACTTCGGCGACGAGGTGCGGGCGCTCCCGGACCACCTGGCCCACGACTACACCGACGCCCACCGGGAGCTGGCGCGCACGGCGGCCCTGCGGAGCCGGGACGCCAACATCATCATGATCGCCTCACCGGTGTGGCACGAGAGCCTGCTCAAGCTGGCCAAGATGCACCTCAACGAGATCGCCATGGTGCCGGCCACCCGCAACTACTTCCACGAGTTCTGCCACAGCGAGGTGGCGACCCTGTCGGACCCGACGCGCAAGCACAGCGTGCTGGTCTTCGCCGACGCGGACGACGACGAGTACACGCAGGCGAAGCGGAAGAACCTGACGGGCCTGCTCACGAGCGACCGCCCGGAGAACAGGAACATCGAGGTGATCGAGATCCCGATGGCCGAACCCACCTTCATGCGGAAGTACTTCACCGCCCTGGAGTTCGTCCAGCACCTCACGCTCGCTCTCGGCCGCGCCCACGAGACGCAGTCCCGCAACCTCATCTCCGAGGCCGCCGGAAACCCCTGGTACCACGGCGACACCATCCTCGCGGAAGCCGCGGCCGGCTAGTCCGACGCGAGCCGGAGCACCGTCTCGTCCCCACGTGAGCGCAGGAACATAAGGAGTGTTGGGTCAGTGAACAACCCGGTACCGGTGGTAGCCGAAACGGACGTCGCCATCATCGGCATGGCCGGGCGTCTCCCCGGCGCCGACGACCTGGACTCCTTCTGGCGCCTGCTGGTCGAGGGCCGGGAGGGCATCACCCGCTTCAGCCGCGAGGAACTGGCGGCGGCGGGGGTGCCCGCCCGGCTGCTGGACGACCCGGAGTACGTCCCCGCCCACGGGGTCATCCCGGACGTCGACCTGTTCGACACCGGGTACTTCGAGTTCACCCCGGCCGAGGCCGCGATCACCGACCCGCAGCACCGCATCCTGCTCACGGCGGGCCACGCCGCCCTGGAGCACGCCGGCTACGACCCCGCCCGCTACGACGGGCTGATCAGCGTCTACGCCGGCGCGGCCATCAACACCTACCTCCAGCAGCAGGTCCTGCCCCACGTCGACCAGACCACCACCTCCCGGCACTTCGCGGTGATGGTCGGCAACGACAAGGACTTCCTGGCCACCCGGCTGTCCTACAAACTCGACCTCAAAGGCCCCAGCTACGCCGTCCAGACCGCCTGCTCCACCTCCCTCGTCGCCCTCCACCTGGCCTGCCAGGGCCTGATCAACGGCGAGTGCGACATGGCGCTGGCCGGCGGCGTCACCGTGAAACTGCCGCAGGCCAAGGGGTACCTGTACGAGGAGGGCGCGATCCTGTCCCGGGACGGGCACGTGCGCACCTTCGACGCGGACGCCAGCGGCACCGTCCTCGGCAACGGCGTCGGCGTCCTGGTCCTCAAGCTCCTGCGGGACGCCGTCGCCGACCGGGACACCATCCACGCCGTCATCAAGGGCACGGCCACCAACAACGACGGCTCCGGCAAGGTGAGCTTCGCCGCGCCCGGCGCCGCCGGCCAGACCGCCGTCATCCGCGAGGCGCACACCGTCTCCGGCGTCGACCCCCGCACCATCGGATACGTCGAGGCGCACGGCACCGCCACCCGCCTCGGCGACCCGGTCGAGGTCTCGGCGCTCACCCGGGCCTTCCGGGAGTCCACCGCCGACACCGGCTTCTGCGCCATCGGCTCCGTCAAGTCCAACGTCGGCCACCTGGACGCGGCGGCCGGTGTCGCGGGCGTGCTCAAGACGGTCCTGATGATGAAGCACCGGACGCTGGTGCCGACCGTCAACCACACCACCCCCAACCCGGCCATCGACTTCGCGGCCGGCCCCTTCAAGGTGAGCACCGAGACCGCCCCCTGGACGGGTCAGGGACCGCTGCGCGCGGGCGTCAGCTCCTTCGGCATCGGCGGCACCAACGCGCACGCGATCCTTGAGGAGGCCCCGCCCGCCCCCGTCACCGGCGACGCGCACCGCGCGCGGCAGCTCCTGGTGGTGTCCGCCCGCACCCCGACCGCGCTGGCCACGGCCGCCCGGAACCTGGCCGCCCACCTCGACGGCGACGACCCGGCCGCGCTCGCCGACGTCGCCTACACGCTGGCCGTGGGCCGCCGCGCCCACGAGTACCGGCTCGCCGTCACCGGATCCGACCGCGCCACCCTCGCCCGGGCGCTGCGCCGGGCCCCGGTCCCCGAGCGGCCCGGCACCGGCGAGGTCTCCTTCGTCCTCGCCGAGGACGTCCCGGACGCGGCGGGCCTGGCCGGCCGGTGGGCCGCCGCCGAGCCCGCCTTCGCCGGGCACCACGAGGCCGCGCTCGCCGCGGGCGCCGACCGGCTCGGCGAGCGGGGGCGGGCGTTCGCCGTGCAGTACGCCCTCGGCAAGCTCTGGCTCGACTGGGGCCTCACCCCGGTCGCGGTGCACGGAGACGGGCTCGCGGCCCGGGCCGCCGCCTGCGTGACCGGGGCGCTGCGGCTCCAGGACGCGCTGACCGGCGACGGCCCGGTTCCGGCCGCCGCCCGCGCCCGCATCCCCGTGCGCGGCGCCCACGACGAGGTCCGCGGTGTCGCCCTCGGCGTGACCGACGGCCCCTGGGACGGCGTGGCCCGCGCCTGGCAGGCCGGCGCCGCCGTCGACTGGGCGGCCTGGTTCGAGGGCGAGGAGCGCGGCCGCGTCCCGCTGCCCACCTACCCCTTCGAGGGCCGCCGCTGCTGGCTGACCGGCCCGGACGGCAGCGCACCCGCCGACCGGGTCACCGGCCCCGGCCCGCACCCCATGCTGGACGAGAACGTCTCCACCCTGGAGACCCTCGCCTACCGCAGCACCCGCACCGGCACCGAGTTCTACCTCGCCGACCACCGCGTCGACGCCGAGCCCGTCCTGCCCGCCGCCGGACAGTTGGAACTGGCCCGCGCGGCCGGCGAACTCTCCCTCGGCGGACCGGTCCGGCTGCGCGGGGTCTCCTTCGAGCAGTTGCTCTCCTACGCCACCGGGCCGCGCACCGCCCTGGTACAGCTCTGGCGCGAGCGGGACACGGTCGGGTTCGAACTCACCGCCGACGAGCGGGTGGTGGCGGCCGGGGAGATCCACCCCGGAGCCGACGAGCGCCCGGCACCGGCCGACCCGGCCGCCGTCGCCGCCCGCTGCGCCGAGGCGGTCACCCACACGGACTGCTACGACATCCTGCGCGCCCACCGCCTGGACTACGGCCCCCGCATGCGCGCCCTCACCGAGGTCCGGCTCGGCGACGGGGAGGCCCTCGGCACCCTCGAACCGCCCCACGGCTCCTCGCTCGACGGCGCCCTGCTCAACCCCGCCCTCCTGGACGGCGCCCTGCACGCCCTGGTCGTGCTGCTGGCCCGCGCCTACGGAGACAAGGCCGACGGCTTCCTGCCGCTGGCCCTGGGCGAACTCACCGTGCACGCCCCCGTCACCGGCCCCTGCCACGTCCACGTCACGGCCGGCAAGCTGGGGGAGCGGACCGCGCACGCCGACCTCACCGTCCTGGACACCCACGGCCAGGTCCTGGCCCGCCTGCACGACCTGGCCGTACGCGTCCTCGGCGAGCCCCGCGAGTCGGCCCTGCTGGTCCGCCGCTGGACCGCCGCGCCCGCCGAGCCCACCGGCACACCCCTCGGCGACACGGCCGCCGTCGTCACCGCCGGCCCGGCGCGCGGCGCACAGCTCGCCGCCCACCTCACCGCGCTGGGCGTCGGCACGGTCGGCCGCGACCTCGACCCGGCCACCGCGCCCGACGTCGTCCTCGTCGACGAACCCACCCCCGAACAGGCGCTGCACGTCGTCCGCACGCTCCTCGCCGCCCGCCCCACCACCCCCGTGCGCGTCCTGCTGCTGCACCGGCACGACACCGACGGCCCACGCCCCGAACGCGCCGCGCTCGGCGCCTTCGCCCGTACCGTCCGCGCGGAGAACCCGCTCCTCGAAGTGCAGGCCGTCGGCCTCGCCGAGGACGTGGCCGAGGCCGACGCGCTCGCGGGTGAACTGTCCGGCCACGGCCGCGACCCGGAGGTCGAGCACACCGCACGGGGCCGCCGGATCCCGCGGGCCGAGCCGGCTCCGGCCGCCGGCCCGGTGGCGGTCCGCGACGGCGGCGTGTACGTCGTGACGGGCGGCGCCGGCGGACTGGGCCGCGCCGTCGCCGGCCGGCTGCTCTTCCGGGCCGACGCCCACGTGGTCCTGCTGGGCCGCGGCGAACGCCCCGCCGGCCTGGACGAGCGCCTGGCCCACCGCAGCGTCGACGTGTCCGACCCCGACGCCCTGGCCGCCGTACTCGCCTCCGTACGCGAGGAGTTCGGGCCGCTCACCGGTGTCGTCCACGCCGCCGGCGTGCTGCGCGACGGCTTCGCCCTGACCAAGTCCGCGGAGGACCTCGCCGCCGTCCTCGCCCCCAAGGCCGCCGGACTGCGCGCACTGGACGCGGCCACCGCCGACGACCCGCTGGACTTCTTCGTCGCCTTCTCCTCCATCGCCGCCCACATCGGCAACCCCGGCCAGAGCGACTACGCGTACGCCAACGCCTACCTGGAGGCCTACGCCGAACGGCACCGCCGGATCACCGCGATCGCCTGGCCGATGTGGGCCGAGGGCGGGATGCGCCAGAGCACCGAGGACGCCGCGGACATCGCCGCCCGCACCGGCTTCGGCGTACTGCCCACAGAGGCCGGCCTCGCCCTGTTCGAGCGGGCCCTCGGCACCTCCGGCGCACTCGTCGCCGCCTACGGAGACCTCCGCACCATCACCACCGCGCTCACCGCGCCCGTCGCCCGGGCGGCCCGGACCGCCCCGGCCCTCGCGCCCGCCACGGCCCCGGCCACGGCCCCCGCCGAGGGCGGCCCGCGCGACGAGGCCCTGCGGCTGCTGCGCGAGCTGATCGCCGCCGAGACCGGCCTGGAGCCGTCCGAACTGGCCGAGGACACCCCCTTCGACCGGCTCGGCATCGACTCGCTGATGATCGCCAAGCTCAACCGCGAACTGGACCGGCACTTCGACGCCCTGTCCAAGACCCTGTTCTTCGAGTACGCCAACCTGGGCGAACTCGCCGGCTACTTCGCCGAGCACCACGCGACCGAGGCGGCCGGCGGCACACCGGCCGCCGCACCGGTCGCGCCCGCCGCGGAAGACACCGCCGCGCGCCCGCCGCGCACCCTCCGCCGTACCGCGCGAGCCGGTGTCGCCGAACCCGCCGACCCCGCCGACCCCGCCGAGGACGCCCCCGACGCCATCGCCGTCATCGGCCTGGCCGGCCGCTACCCCGCCGCCGACGACCCCGACGAACTGTGGACCAACCTGGCCGAGGGCCGCGACGCCATCACCGGGATACCCGCGGAGCGCTGGGACGGCGGCCGCTGGTACGACCCGGACCCGGCGGCCCCCGGCCTCGCCCACACCCGGTGGGGCGGATTCCTGCGCGACGTCGACCGCTTCGACCCGCTCTTCTTCGGCATCTCCCCGCGCCAGGCCGAACTGATGGACCCCCAGGAGCGCCTGTTCCTGCAGAACGCCTGGCACGTCCTGGAGGACGCCGGCTACCGCCGCTCGGACCTGGCCGGCCGGCCCGTCGGCGTGTACGTCGGCGTCATGTACGGCGAGTACCAGTTCCACGGCGCCCTGGACGCCCTGCGCGGCGGGCGGCCCCTCACCGGCTCGTCCTTCGCCACCATCGCCAACCGGGTCAGCCACGCCCTGGACCTGTCCGGCCCGAGCATGGCGCTGGACACCATGTGCTCCTCCTCGCTCACCGCGATCCACCTGGCCTGCGAGAGCCTGCGCCGCGGCGAGAGCGAACTGGCCATCGCCGGAGGCGTCAACGTCTCCGTCCACCCGTACAAGTTCGCCTTCCTCAGCCAGGGCCGCTTCCTGTCCGCCGACGGCCGCTGCCGGGCCTTCGGCGCGGGCGGCACCGGGTACGTGCCCGGCGAGGGCGTCGGCGCCGTCCTGCTCAAGCCCTATCGCAAGGCGCTGGCCGACGGGGACCGCGTCCACGGCCTGATCCTCGGCAGCGCCGTCAACCACGGCGCCCGGACCAACGGATACAGCGTGCCCAACCCGCGCGCCCAGCAGCACGCGATCACCACCGCGCTGGAACGGGCCGGCGTCACCCCGCAGGACATCGGCTACGTCGAGGCGCACGGCACCGGCACCGCCCTGGGCGACCCGATCGAACTGACCGGCCTCACCCACGCCTACCGGCCCGCCGAGGCCGCGCCCGGCACCTGGCCGATCGGCTCGGTCAAGTCCAACATCGGGCACCTCGAGTCCGCGGCCGGCATCGCCGGACTCACCAAGGTGCTGCTGCAGTTCCGGCACCGCACCCTGGTGCCCTCGCTGCACTCGGCCGAGCTGAACCCCAACATCGACTTCGAGCGTTCCCCGTTCCGCGTCCAGCGCGAGCTGTCCGCCTGGCCCGACGAGGACCGGCCGCGCCGGGCCGGCCTCAGCTCCTTCGGCGCGGGCGGCGCCAACGCGCACCTCGTCCTGGAGGAGTCCCCGGACCCCGACCCGGTCACCGACGTACCGGCGGGCGGGCAGCGCACCGGCGAACCCGTGCTGTTCCTGCTCTCCGCCCGCGACGAGGAGCGGCTGCGCGCCTACGCCGAGTCGGCCGCCCGCTTCGTCCGAACCGAGCGCGTGCCGCTCGCCGACCTGTGCTTCACCACCCAGGTGGGACGTGAGCCCCTCGACGCGCGGCTCGCGGTGGCGGTCACCGACGGCGGTGAACTCGCCGACGCCCTGAGCCGGTTCGCCGACGGCGGCCCGCTCCCCGACCTCGCCGACGCGGGCCCGCTGACCGAACCGGCCCGCCGCTGGCTGGACGGCGCCGACGTGGACTGGGCGGCCTGGCACGCGGGCCGGCCGGGTCCCGCCCCGCGCCGGGTCCGCGCCCCGCGCTACCCGTTCGCCGCGGAGCGCTACTGGATCCCGCTCGACCCCGACCTGGGCACGCCCGCTCCGCATCCGCTGGTCGACGCCAACGAGTCCACCGTCACCGAGGTCCGCTTCCGCAAGACGCTGCGCGCGCACGACCCGCTGCTGCGCGACCACGTGATCGAGGGCCGGCCCCTGCTCGCGGGCGCGGCGACGCTGGAGTTCGTCCGCGCCGCCGCCGCGCTCGCCGAGCCCGGCACCCGGCACGCCTTGCGCGAGGTGGTGTGGGGCCGGTCCGTCGAACTCGCGGACGGCGCCCTGGAGTTGTACGTCGGCTTCCGCCCGGACGGCGCCGGGCTGGCCTTCGAGGTGTACAGCGGGACCGGTGCCGACCGCACCACGCACGCCCGGGGCAGCGCCGTCCCGGCCCCCGCCGCCCCGGAGACCGCCGAGGACCTCGCCGCGTTGCGCGCCCGTCTGTCCGTCGTACGCGAGGGACCCACCGCGTACGACGAGTACGCGGCCGCCGGGTTCGCGTACGGCCCTTCCTTCCGCGTCATCGACGAGATCCGCGTCGGCCCCGGCGAGGCGCTGGTCCGGCTGGCCCGGGCCGGTACCGCCCCGGACACCCGGCTGCCCCCGGCGCTCCTGGACGGTGCCCTGCGGGCCTGCCACTGGGCCGGCCGGTCCACCGCACCGCGCCCCGGTGAACTCGCCGTTCCCTTCAGCCTCGGCGCCCTGGACTCCTTCGCCCCGCTGCCCGAGGTCTGCCACGCGCACGCCCGACTGGTCGGCGATTCGGCGGGCGTGCGCCGCTTCGACCTGACCGTGTACGACGACCAGGGCCGCGTGCTCGCCTCCGTACGGGACTTCGCGGGCCGCCTGCCGGGTGTCCAGGCGGTGCCTGGGGGGTCTGGGCCCGGTGTCCACGCGGCGCTCGCGGGCCCCGCGCCCGGCGCCCGAGCGGCGCTCGCCGTGCCTGCCGTGCATGCCGCGTCTGCCGCATCTGTTGCGTCCGCCGTGCCTGTCGCGTCCGCCGCGTCCGCCGCGTCCACCGTGCCTGCCGCGTCCGCCGTGCGCGCCGCGTCCGCCGCGCAGACCGAGCCCGAGGCCGCCTCCGGTGAACCCCGCCTCTACGAGCCGTACTGGCGCCCCGCCGCCGACCCGGAACCGGCGGACGCCGCCGGGACCCTCGTCCTGCTCGGCCGCCACCCGGAACTGGAGTCCGCGCTGGCCGCGACCGGCGTGTGGCGGCGCGTCGTCGCCGTCGGCGAGGACACCGGCCGACTCGCCTCCCTCGCCGGCGAGGACGGGCTCGACCTCGCCGTCGTCCTCGGCGACACGGACGCCGGCTCGCCCGCCGACCTGCTCGACCGGGCCTGCGCCCCCGTCCTGGACGTGCTCGACGCGGCCCGCGCCGACGTGCTGCCCGGCCGGGTGCGGTGCCTGGTGCTGCACACGCGGAACGCCGGCGAGGACCGGCCCGAGTGGGCCGCCCTGGCCGGGTTCGCCCGCTCCACCGGGCCCGTCGCGCCGCGTCTGGAACTGCTCACCCTCGGCGTCGACACCGCGGCCCCGGCCGCCGAGGTCGCCCAGGCCGTGGCGGTGGAACTGCGCGCCGCACCCCGCGCCGCGGGCCTGGAGGTCCGCCGCACGGCCTCCGGCGAGCGGCAGACCCGGGCCCTGCGTCCGCTCACCGCCCCGGCCGCCCCGGCCGACGTGCCGCTGCGGGACGGGGGCGTGTACGTCGTGACCGGCGGCGCCGGTGCCATCGGCCGTGTCCTCGCCGAGCACCTGGCCCGCACCCACGCGGCCAAACTGGTGCTGATCGGCCGCTCCGAGCCCGACGAGCGGGCCCGCGCCTGGCACCGCGCGCTGACCGGCCTCGGTGCCGAGGTGCTCGCGCTGCGCGCCGACGTGGCCCGGGCCGACGAACTCGACGCGGCGCTGGCCGCCGCCAGGGACCGGTTCGGCGCCCCGCACGGCGTGTTCCACCTGGCGGGCGTCGCCGACGAGGGCCGCGCCGACGGCGACCGGGAGCGCTTCGCCCGGCTGCTCGGCGCCAAGACGCACGGTCTGGTCCACCTCGACCGGCTCACCCGCGAGGACCCTCTCGACCTCTTCGTGGTCTTCTCCTCCGTCTCCTCCGTCATCGGTGACTTCGGAGCGGCCGGCTACGCCACCGCCAACCGCTTCGCCGACCTCTACACGGTGCTCCGCGACCTCCGGGTGCGCCGGGGCGAGGGGCACGGCCGCAGCCTGTCCCTGGCCTGGCCGCTCTGGGCGGTCGGCGGGGTCGACGGGCTGGTCCGCGAGGAGGAACTGGCCGCGTACACCCGCCGCAGCGGGATGCGGGCGCTGACCGCGGAAGCGGGCCTCGACCTCCTGGCCCGCTCCTTCGCCCCCGGTGTCCCGTGGCTCGTGCCCGCCTGGGGCGACCCGGCGGCCGTCGACGCCGCCCTGACGGGCACGCCCGCCCCGTCCGGGCCTGCCACGTCCGGGCCTGCCACGTCCGGGCCTGCCCCGTCCGGGCCTGCCACGTCCGGTTCCGTCACGCCCGGGCCCGCCGCGCCGGCGTCCGCCGACGGCGCGGACCGGCTCCGGGACCGGTTGGTGGACCACCTGCGCGAAGTTCTCGCGGGCGTGCTCAAGCTGCCCGCCGGGCGCCTCGACAGCCGCGTCCCGCTGGACGACTACGGCCTGGACTCGGTGCTGGTCATGGAGTCCAACTCGCTGCTGGGCAAGGACTTCCCCGGCCTGCGCGGCACCGTCTTCTTCGAGTTCCGGACGGTCGACGAACTGGCCGCCCACATCCTCGCCGGGCAGGCCGACGCCGTCACCCGCCTGTTCCCCGGGGAGAGCGAGCCGCCGGGCCAGGAGACACAGCCGTCACGGCAGGACCTCACGCCCGCTCCCGGGCCCGCGACCGCCCCGGGCCCGTACTCCCCACCCGCCCGGCGGGACGCCGACGAGCCGATCGCCATCATCGGCATCAGCGGCCGCTACCCCCAGGCGGACAACCTGGAGGAGTTCTGGCGCAACCTCGCCGAGGGCCGCGACTGCGTCACCGAGGTCCCCGCGGACCGCTGGGACGCCGACGCCCTGTTCGACGCGGACCCGGCGGCACCGGGCCGCAGCTACAGCCGCTGGGGCGGCTTCCTGTCGGACGTGGACTCCTTCGACTCGCTGTTCTTCCAGATCGCGCCCAAGCAGGCCCGCACGATGGACCCGCAGGAGCGGCTCTTCCTGCAGACGGCCTGGTCGGCGCTGGAGGACGCCGGCTACCCGCCGTCCCGGATCCCGGCGCCCCGCCACGGCGGCCAGGGCCACGACGTCGGCGTGTTCGCCGGGGTCATGTGGGACGACTACGCGATCCTCGCCGCCGCCGAGTCCGCCCGCGGCAACCACCAGGCCGTACTGGCCAACCGTTCCGCCATCGCCAACCAGGTCTCCTACTTCGGCGACTTCCGCGGCCCGAGCGTGGTGATCGACACCGCCTGCTCCGCGTCCCTCGTCGCCGTGCACCAGGCCTGCGAGAGCATCCGCCGCGGCGAGTGCTCGTACGCCATCGCCGGCGGTGTCAACGTCGCCGTGCACCCCGACAAGTACGTGCACCTCAGCCGCAAGACCATGCTGTCCGCCGACGGCCGCTGCCGGGCCTTCGGCGCGGGCGGCACCGGGTACGTGCCCGGCGAGGGCGTCGGCGCGGTGGTGCTCAAGCGGCTGTCGGACGCCGTGCGCGACGGCGACACCGTGCACGCCGTGATCCGTGCCAGCGCCGTCAACCACGGAGGCCGCACCAGCGGCTACACCGTGCCCAACCCGCAGGCCCAGCAGGCCCTGGTGGAGCAGGCGCTCCAGGCCGCGGGCATCGACGCCCGCACCATCGGCTGTGTCGAGGCACACGGCACCGGCACCGCCCTGGGCGACCCGATCGAGCACACCGCGCTGGCCCAGGCCTTCGCCCGGCACACCGGCGACACGGGATTCTGCGCGCTCGGCTCGGTGAAGTCCGCGATCGGCCACCTGGAGGGTGCCGCCGGGATCGCCGGGCTCACCAAGGCCGTGCTCCAACTGCGCCACGGCACACTGCTGCCCACGCTGCACGCGGAGGAGCCCAACCCGGTCATCGACTTCGGGAACTCGCCGTTCACCGTGCAGCGGGAGACTGCGCCGTGGCCGCGCGCCTACGACGGTGACGGCCGTCCGCTGCCGCGCCGCGCCGCCGTCAGCTCGTTCGGGGCGGGCGGCACCAACGCGCACGTCGTCGTGGAGGAGTACGTGGCCCCCGAGCCGGCCCCGGCCGGGCCCGAGCGGGCGGAGCTGATCGTGCTGTCCGCCCGCGACGAGGACCGGCTGCGCGCCCGCGCGGCCGACCTGGGCCGCGCCCTCGCCGAGCCGGACGCCCCGAGCCTGGCCGACGTCGCCCACACCCTGCGCGTGGGCCGCGAACCCCTCGCCGCGCGGTTGGCGTTCGTGGCCGCCGACCTCGCGGACGCGGCGGACCGGCTCGCCGCCGTCGGCCGGGGCGAGGGCGGCCAGTGGCTGCACCGGGGCCGGGTCGAACAGCACCCGCCGCTGGCCGGCCTGCTGACCGACGGCCACGGCGGTGAGGAGTTCCTCGCCAACCAGATCGCGGCCGGCGCCGACGACCTCCTCGGCCGGCTGTGGGTCTCGGGCGTCAGCGTCGACTGGGACCTGCTGCACCGACTGCGCCCCGCCGAGCGCCGTCGGGTGCCGCTGCCGACGTACCCCTTCGAGCGGGTACGGCACTGGCTCGACACCACGCCCGCTCCCGCCTCCGCGCAGGGCCCCCGCCGGTGGGAGCGCCGGCTCGCCGCCGACGAACCGGTGCTGCGCGACCACGTGGTCGACGGGCGGCCCATCCTGCCCGGTGCCGGTCACCTGGACCTGGTCGCCGAGGCGAGCGGGGGACTGGCCGGACGGGCCTGTCTGGACGTCCGCTGGGTCGTCCCGCTGGCCCCGAGCGGGTCCGGGGAGACGGTGGCGGTGGCCTTCGACGGCGACCGGTACGAGGTCCGCGGCGCCGACGACGCCGTACGCTCCGTCGGCCGGCTCGCCGCCGCCCCGGCCGCGCCCGCCCCCCTCGACGTCACCGCGCTGCGCGCCCGCCTCGACGAAGGCCCCGGCGAAGCCTCCTTCTACCGGGCGCTGGCCGGGCAGGGACTGCCGTACGGGCCGTTCTTCCGCCGCGTCCGGCAGGTGTGGACCGGCCACGACGAGGTGCTCGGCCGGATCGGCGAGCCCGCCGGCGACGACCCGGAGCACGCCCTGCACCCGGGCGTCCTGGACGCCGCCCTGCACACCGTCGCCGCCCTGCTGGTGCGCCGCCGGGGCGCACACGCCCGGCCGATGCTGCCGTTCGCGGCCGACCGCGTCGAGGTGTACGGCGCCGTCCCCGCGACCGGCTGGTCGTACGTCCGGGAGACCGGAACCGACCGCTGCGAGGTGCTGCTCAGCGACGACACCGGCGCGGTACGGGTCCGCTTCGAGGGACTGACCTACCGCGAGGCCAAGCCGTCCGCGGTGGTCGTGCACCGGCCGGTGTGGACCGCCCGGCCCGCCGACGAGCACGCCGGGGCCGCCCGCAGCGTGCTGCTCGTCGGGGAGCGGCTGGACGCCGAGCCCGCCGCCGGCATCGCCCGCGCCCACCACGGCGCCGACGTACGTCGGCTCCCGGTCGGCCCCGGCGGCCTCGCGGACGCCGAACTCGACCGCGCCCTGGCCGGGTCCGGCGCACCGGAGCTGGTCTACTTCCTCGCCACGGCCCCCGGGCGCGAGCCCGCCGGCCGTGCCGAGCTGCGCGCCCTGACCGACCGGGGCCCGGTCGCGCTGTACCGCCTGGTGCGGGCGCTGGACCGGCACGGACTGCTGGAGCGCGAGACCCGCCTGAAGGTCGTCACCACGGACGTCCACCCGCTGGAGGCGGGCGACGACTCCTCCCCGTGGGCCGCCGGAACCGCCGGTCTGGCCGCCGTCGCGGCCAAGGAGTTCCCCGCGCTGCGCGTGGCGCTCGTCGACGTACGCGCGGTGGAGGCCTCCCGGGCGGCCGGCGCGATCGTGGCCGAGCCGTTCCCGGCCCGGCCGGTGCCGGTGTCGCTGCGCGCGGGCGTCCGGCGGGTGCGCACCCTGGAGCGGGTCGAACTGCCCGCCGCCGCACCCCGCTTCCGCCCGGGCGGTGTCTACCTGGTCGTCGGCGGGCTCGGTGCCGTCGGCCGGGACACCTGCCGGCACCTGGGCCGCGCCTACGGAGCGAAGCTGGTCGTGGTCGGCCGCTCCCCGCTCGACGAGACCCGGCGGCAGACCGTCGCGGAGCTGGAGAAGGCGGGCGCCGAGGTCCGTTACCTCGCCCTCGACGCCACCGACCCGGACGCGCTGAAGGAGGCCGTCGGTGTCGCCGTCCAGGAGTTCGGCGCCCTGCACGGGGTGATCAACGCGGCGATGGTGCTGGTCAGCCAGGTGCTCAGGGAGCTGCCGGAGGACGGGCTGCGGACCGCCCTGGAGTCCAAGACCGACGCCACCTGGAGCCTGCTGCACGCGGTGCGCGAGCTGCCGCTGGACTTCGCGCTCCTCTACTCGTCCGGCGTGGCCTTCGAGGGCAACCACGGCCAGGCCGGCTACGCCGCCGGCTGCACCTTCGCCGACGCCTGTGCCCTGCACGCCGCCCGCACCCTGCCCTTCCCGGTGCGGGTCCTCAACCTCGGCTACTGGCACGCGGGCGGCGACCCGGAGCGGGAGCGGGTGCTGCGCCGCTTCGGCGCCGCCGGCATCCGGCCGCTGAGCGCCGAGCAGGGCATGACCGTCGTCGAGCGGACCCTCGCGGCCGGGCTGCCCCAGGTGTTCGCCCTGGACGCCGACCGGCCCATCCTGGACAACCTCGGGATCGACCCCGACCGCACCCTGAGCGTGCTGCCGGGCGGTGCGCCCGGCCCGCTGCCCGAGGTCCGGTTCCCCAGCGCGCCCGGGGCCGACCGCGAACCGGCCGACCGCGAACTGGCCGACCGCGAAATGGCCGCGCACCAGCGCGCGGTCGCCGAGGCGGAGGAGCTGGCGCTGCGGCTGCTGGCGTCGGTGCTCGACCGGGCGGGCCTGTTCGGCGCGGGCGAGGCCTCCCGGGAGGAACTCGCCGCCCGCCTCGGCGTGGTGCCCGAGCACGCCGCGCTGTTCCAGGCGGAGCTGGACATGCTGGCCGAGGCGGACTGGCTGACCGGCACGGACGGGGGCCGCCTGCGCCCGACGGGCCGCGGTACCGCGCCCGAGGCGGAACTCCTCGCCGAACTCCGCCGGTTGGCCGAGCGCCATCCGTCTCTCGCGCCGGTCGTCACGCTCCTCGGTGACTGCCTGACCGCGCTGCCCGACGTGCTGACCGGCCGCCGCCCCGCCATGGAGGTCCTCTTCCCCGACGGCTCCGCCGAGCGGGTGGCCGCCGTCTACCGGGGCGACCCGGTCACCGACCGCTGCAACGGGGAGGTGGCGCGGCTCGTCGCCGAGCAGGTCGGGGCCCGCCGGGCCGCCGACCCCACCGCACCGGTGCGGATCCTGGAGGTCGGCGCCGGCACGGGCGGCACCACGGCGGCGGTGCTCGACGCCCTCGCGTCCTGCGGCGACGGTGTCGAGTACGTCTTCACCGACGTCTCCCCGGCCTTCGTCCGCAAGGCCAGGAACCGCTTCGGCTCGCGGTACCCCTTCACCCGCTTCGAGGTGCTGGACATCGAGGCCGACCCGGCCGGGCAGGGGCTGACCCCCGGCGCCCACGACGTGGTGCTCGCCACCAACGTCCTGCACGCCACCCGGCGGCTGTCCGGCACGCTGACCGGGGTCAAGCGGCTGTTGCGGCGGGGCGGCGCCCTGCTGCTGGTGGAGGGCACCCGGGCGCGGCACCAACTGGCGCTCGTCTTCGGCCTGACGACCGGCTGGTGGCTGTTCTCGGACCCCGAGCAGCGCATGCCCCGCTCCCCGCTGGCGAGCGAGCGCCAGTGGCGGGACGCGCTGGCCGCGTGCGGCTTCACGGACATCAGCGCGGCTGCCCCGACCACGGAGGCCGGACCGGCCTTCCAGAGCGTCATCGCCGCCGTCAGTGACGGGGTGGTGCCCGGTGACGGGCAGGCTCCGGCGGCCGAGCGCGAGCCGAAGCGGACCCCGGCTCCGGCCCCCGCGCGGGCTTCCGCCGTGGCCCCGGCCGCCCCCGTCTCCCCGGCCTCCCACGCCTCCCCGGTCTCCCGGGACGACGCGCTGCACCAGGTGACGGACGTCTTCGCCCGTGTCCTGGAGATGACCGCCGACCAGCTCGACCCCGACCTCACCTTCGAGAACTACGGCGTGGACTCGCTGGTCGTCCTGGAGCTGACCCGCGCCCTGGAAGCCGTCTACGGACCTCAGCCGGCGACCCTGCTGTTCGAGCGGATCACCATCCGGCAACTGGCCGGGCACCTCGGCGCCCAGGCGCACGGCCCCGGCACCCCCGGCACCCCCGAATTCCCCCTGACCGAGACCCCCGAGGCGCCCAAGACCCTCAAGACCCCCGAGACCTCCGACACTCCCGTCACCACCCCCCAGCCCAGCACCCCCGCAGCGCCCGAACCCGCCCCGGCCGGCCACGCCGAGCGACTGGTCGCGGGCCTGTCCGACGCGGCCGTCGACGAGCTGCTGGCCGAACTGCTCCCCCACCGCGGGGAGTCCGAAGGAGGCGGCCGATGACTGCCGAGCCGTTCACCTGTGTCGTGATCGGCGAGGAGACCCTCCTCGTCGAGTGCACCAGGCTGCTCGTGGCCCGCGGACACACGGTGGCCGCCGTGGTCTCGCCCTCCGCCGAGCTCCTCGGGTGGGCCGAGGAGGAGGGGCTGCCCGCCGTACCGTTCGGCGCGGACCTCGCCGAGCGGCTGGCCCCGCTGCGCTTCGACTACCTGTTCAGCATCGCCAACCTCCGGATGCTCCCGGAGGAGGTGCTCGCCCTGCCCACCCGGCTGCCCGTCAACTTCCACGACGGTCCGCTGCCCAGGCACGCGGGTCTGTTCGCCACCAGTTGGGCCATCCTCGACGGTGACAAGCAGCACGGCGTCGCCTGGCACGTGATGCGTCTGGAGGCCGACACCGGCGACGTGCTCAAGCGGCGCACGGTGCCCGTCGAACCGGCGGCCACGGTGCACGACCTGGACGTCGCCTGCTTCGAGGCGGGCGTCGAGTCCTTCGCCGAACTCGTCGACGAACTGGCCGCCGGCACGGCCACCCGCACGCCGCAGGACCCGGACCGGCGTACCTACCACGGCCGGTACGACGGCCTGCCCCGGGGCGGTGTGTTCGACTGGCGCCGGCCCGCCGCCGAACTGGACGCACTGGTGCGGGCCACCGCGTTCGGGCGCCGCCGCAACGACTTCGGCACGGCGCTGCTCGCCCGCGGCGACGACCTGCTGGCCGTCCGCGCCGTGGAGGTCACCGACCGGCCCTCCACCGCCGAGCCCGGCACCGTCGTCGACGCCGGCCCCGACGCCCTCACCGTGGCCACCGGCGACCGCGACGTCCGCCTCACCGACCTCGCCGCCCTGTCCGGGGAACGGCTCGACCTCCTCGCCCTGGCCCGGGAACTCGGCGGCAGCTTCCCGCACCTGCCCGACGCGGCCGTCGCCGAACTCGCCCAAGCCGCCCGCGCCGCCCACCGCGAGGAGCGCCGCTGGCTGCGCTCCCTGCGATCGCTGCGGCCGGTGCTCCCGCCGAGGTTCGGCACGCTGGACCCGCAGGCCCGTCCGGCGGGCCCGGTGCCGCTGCCCGAGGCGCTGCGCGAGCGGGGCACGCGGCCCGAGCGGCCGGCCCTCGCCGCCGCCCTGGCCTTCCTCGCCCGGCTCACCCGGGGCGACGAGCGGCACGTCGCCGTGTCCGTCCCGCGGACGGCCTCCCCGGCCGCCTCCCGCATCATGGCGCCCGACGTGCCCCTGCGGGTCCCGGAAGGGCTGTTCGAGCTGACCCTGTCCGGCCTCACCGAACTGATCGGCACCGCACTCGACGGACTCCGGGACCGCGCGCCGTACCGGCGCGACGTGCCCCTGCGCCACCCGGACCTGACCGGCGCCGCCCGCACCGGGCTGCCGGTCGCCGTCGTACTGCCCGGCGGCGCGGACCTGCCGGGGGACCGGCCGCTGACCGTCCGCATCGACGCCGACGGAGCCGTCCGCTTCCACCCGGGCGCCGGACTGACCGCGGACCACGAACGCTGGCTCGCCGGGCACTTCGCCGCCTTCCTCGACGCCCTCGCCGCCGGGCCCCACCGCCCGCTCGGCACCGCCGACCTGCTCGCCCCCGGGGAACGGGAACTGCTGCTCGGACGTTGGAACGACACCGACGAGGAGTATCCGCGCGGGCAGACCGTGACCCGACTGGTCACCGACATCGCCTGCGCCGCACCGGACGCCACCGCCGTCCGCTTCCGGGACCGTGCCCTCGGCTACGGCGAACTCGACGAGGCCGCCGACCGGCTGGCCCGGCACCTCGCCGGCCTCGGCGCGGGCCCCGGCACGCTCGTCGGCGTCTACCTGGAGCGCTCGCCCGAACTGCTGGTCAGCCTGCTCGCCGTCCTGCGCACCGGCGCCGCCTACGTGCCGATCGACCCGATCTACCCGCCCGCCCGGATCGGCCACATGCTCCAGGACTCCGGTGCCCGGCTGGTCGTGACCGACGAGACGCTGGGCGGCACCCTGGCCGAGTTCCCGGTCACGCCGGTACCGGTCTCGGCCGCGCTCACCGCCGGGCCACCGGCGGCCCCCCTGGACCGCTCCGACCCGGACACCCCCGCCTACGTGATCTACACCTCCGGCTCCACCGGCCTGCCCAAGGGCGTCCAGGTCGGCCACCGGGCGCTGGTCAACTTCCTGTGGACGATGGCCCGCAGGCCCGGCTTCGGCTCCGGGGACTCGCTGCTCGCGCTGACCACCGTGTGTTTCGACATCGCGGGCCTGGAGCTGTACCTGCCACTGGTGCGGGGCGGCACCGTGGAGGTCCTCTCCGCCGCCGAGGCCGCCGACGGCGTCGCCCTGCGCGAGCGCGTGGAACGCTCCGCGCCCACCGTCCTGCAGGCCACCCCGACCACCTGGCAGATGCTGCTCGCCGCCGGCTGGAGCGGCGATCCGGCGCTGCGGGCGCTGTGCGGCGGCGAACCGCTGCCCCCCGAGCTGGCCGCGCGACTCGCGCCCCGCGTCGGCGCCCTGTACAACATGTACGGCCCGACCGAGACCACCATCTGGTCCACCGTGGACCGGGTGCTGCCCGGCGAGGCGGCCACCATCGGCCGGCCCATCGGCAACACCCGCTGCCACGTCCTCGACGAGCGCGGCGTCCGGGTCCCGCCCGGCATCCCGGGCGAGCTGTACCTGTCCGGAGACGGTGTCGCCGACGGCTACCTCGGCCGGCCCGAGCTGACCGCCGAACGCTTCGTCACCGCCCCCGCCGACGGCACCGCCCCCGCCGACGTCACCGCCCCCGCCGACGGCACCGGCCGCGCCTACCGCACCGGGGACCTGGTACGCCACCTGCCCGACGGCCGCCTGGAGTACCTGGAGCGGATCGACGGCCAGGTCAAGCTCAACGGCTACCGGATCGAACTCGGCGAGGTGGAGTCCGCCCTGCGCCGGCTGCCCGATGTCACCGCCGCGGTCGCCGTCGTCCGCGAGGACCGGCCCGGCGAACGCCGCCTGGCCGGCTACCTGGTCGGCCCGGCCGGCCCGCCGGACACCGCCGCCCTGCGCGCCGCGCTGGGCGAGCACCTGCCTGCCTACATGGTCCCCTCCGCCCTCGTCGTCCTGCCCCGGCTGCCGCTCACCCCGAACGGCAAGGTCGACCGCAAGGCCCTGCCCAAGCCGGACGTCGGCCGCGTCGCCGGCGGGGCGGCCGACGTCCGCACCGACCTGGAGCGGCGCATCGCCGGGGTCTGGTGCGAGGCGCTCGGCCTGGAGTGGGTCGGCGCCGAGGACAACTTCTTCGACGTCGGTGGCGATTCGCTGCGCCTGACGTCCGTGGTGGCGACCCTGCGCGAGCGGCTCGGCCTGCGGGTCACCCGCCTCGACATGTTCGGCCACCCGACCGTACGGGCCATGGCCGCCCATGTCGCCGGCGCCGGCCGCCCCGCCGAGGCCGCCGGGCCGTCCCGGCCCCGGCGCTCCCGGGACACGGCGGCGCTGGCCCGCCGCCGCGACCGCAGGGGGCGGCGCTCATGACCGGCCGGCACCTCGCCACAACCACCGCACAATCCGATCCGTCCGTTCCGCCAGGGGGTTCCGTGTCCAGTTGCCAGGTCTGCTCGCTCAAAGCCGGCCATCCGGGAGTGGTGCTCGACGACCAGGGGGTGTGCAACCTGTGCAACCTGGACTTCGCCGAGGACCTGCTCGTCAACTACCGCTACACCAGCGAGGTGTTCACCGAGTTCCAGCAGGCACCGCCCGGCACCGGCGAGTACGACTGCCTGTTCATGTACAGCGGCGGCAAGGACAGCACGTACATGCTGGACAAGTTCGTCAACGAGTACGGCAAGCGGGTGCTGGCCTTCACCTTCGACGTGCCCTTCGAGAGCGTGCACGCCGCCCAGAACATCGCGCTGGCCCGGGAGAAGATCCCGGCGACGTTCGTCCTCGACGCCGACGACGACAACATCAAGCTGATGATGCGCGAGGTGTTCAACCGTCCCGCGCCGAAGAAGCCCGGCAAGTACCTCGACGAGAAGCTGCCCTGCGTCTCCTGCCGCACCTTCTTCGTGCTGCGCGCGATCCTCATGGCCTACCGGCGCAAGATCCCCTACATCGCGCTGTGCGCCGACCCGCAGCAGATCCTCACCATGGAGTCCAACGTCCGGGAGATCGTGCGCGACTTCTACAAGACGTTCGGCGAGCGGCTCGTCGACACGCTCTTCGGCGGTCAGCTCGAGGAGCTCCTCTTCGACGACGACGAGAACCTGCCGAAGATCGTCTTCCCGTTCATCGCCATGCGGCACGAGTACGACCCCGACCGCATCGTCGAGGAACTGCGCGCCAAGGGCCTGTACGAGTCCTCGCCCATGGAGACCCACTGCACGCTCTTCCCGCTGCTGAACTACTACTCGTTCACCAACTTCGACTGCATGTTCTACAAGCTCAACGCGTCCAGCCACGTGCGGTCCGTCAAGCGCAACGCCTCCTACGACCGCAACACCTTCAGCATCAAGTTCCCGCGCTCGCTCGACCTCGCCGACGTGGAGGACCGGCTCGGCAAGGTGGTCAAGGAGATCGCGGCGGGCGAAGGCGACCGCGACGAGCACGAGCGCAGCCTCGTCGACATCTTCCAGCGCATGGACGCCTCCGAGGACGCCGCCCGCTTCGTCGCCCGCAGCTTCCTCGACATGCGATCCGTCGCCGCCGACCTCGGCATCCGGCTGAGCTGACCCCGAGCAGGAGAACACCATGACGCTTTCCGACTCCGACGTCGCCATCATCGGCATGGCCTGCCGCTTCCCGGGCGCCGACTCCGTCGACCGCTTCTGGGACGTGCTCAGCGAAGGCCGCGAGACGCTGACCCGGTACACCGACGAGGAACTCCTCGCCGCCGGAGTGCCCGCCGCCCGGCTGGCCGACCCGCGCTACGTGAAGGCCGCCCAGACCATCCCCGGCACCGACCTGTTCGACTCCGAGCTGTTCCAGTTCACCCAGGACGAGGCCGAGATCCTCGACCCGCAGCACCGGGTGTTCCTGGAGTGCGCCCTGGAGGCCCTGGAGCGGGCCGGCTACGACCCCGGGCGCACCGACGCCCAGGTCGGCGTCTACGCGGGCGCCGGGATGAACACCTACCTGCTGCACAACCTGGGCGAGCGCTACCGGGCCGCGTCCTCCGTGGACCACTACCGGCTGATGCTCGCCAACGACAAGGACTTCCTCGCCACCCGGGTGTCGTACAAGCTCAACCTGACCGGCCCCAGCGTCAGCGTCAACACCGCCTGCTCCACCTCGCTGGTCGCCCTGCACACCGCCTGCCTCGCCCTGCTCGGCGGCGAGTGCGACATGGCCCTGGTCGGCGCCGTCCACCTCAACCCGCCGGGCCAGGGCTACCAGTACCAGGAAGGCATGATCTTCTCGCCCGACGGCCACTGCCGCGCCTTCGACGCGGAGGCCCGCGGCACCGTGATCGGCAGCGGCGCCGGAGCGGTCGTCCTCAAGCGCCTGAAGGAGGCAGTCGCCGACGGGGACTGGATCCACGCCGTCATCAAGGGCTCCGCCGTCAACAACGACGGCTCCGCCAAGACCGGTTACACCGCGCCCAGCATCTCCGGGCAGGCCGCCGTCATCGCCGACGCCCAGGACGTCGCCGACGTCGACCCGGAGACCATCGGCTACGTCGAGGCGCACGGCACCGGCACTCCGCTGGGCGACCCCATCGAGGTCGCCGCGCTCACCGAGGCCTTCCGGGACGGCACCGACCGGTCCGGCTACTGCGCGCTCGGCTCGGTGAAGACCAACATCGGTCACCTGGACACGGCCGCCGGCATGGCGGGCCTGATCAAGACCGCGCTCATGCTGGAGCACCGCACCCTGGTGCCCAGCCTGCACTTCACCGAGCCCAACCCGGACATCGACTTCGCCACCGGCCCGTTCTTCGTCAACACCGAGAAGACCGAGTGGAAGAGCGGGACGGGCCCGCTGCGCGCCGGCGTCAGCTCCTTCGGCATCGGCGGTACGAACGCCCACGTGATCCTCCAGGAGGGCCCGGCCCGCGCGCAGGCCCCCCAGGAGAGCCGGCCGGAGCTGCTGGTGCTCTCCGCCCGCTCCGAGGACGCCCTCGAACAGGCCGCCGCCGCCCTGGCCCGCCATCTGCGGGCCAACCCCGGCCTGGATCCCGCCGCCGTCGCCCAGACCCTCGGCCTCGGCCGCCGCGCCCACCGCCACCGCCTGGCCCTGGTCGCCGACAGCACCCGCTCCGCGGCCATGGCGCTCGCCCTCGGCAACGGGGAGCGCATCCGTCGCGGCACCACCGGACGCGAGCCGAGCGCCCCCGTCCTCGTCCTGACCGGCACCGGCACCGGCGCCGACCCGGCCGGCACGGCCGAGCTGTACGCGTCGGTGCCCGCCTACCGGGACGCCGCCGACGCCTGCGCCGCCGCGCTCGGGCGCCCCGGCGAGGCCGAAGCCCTCCTCGCCGAGGACGGCGCGGTCGCCGCCTGCAGCCACGAGTACGCCCTCGCCACCGCCCTCACCACCTGGGGCGTCGCACCGGCCGGCCTCGCCGCCACCGGCACCGGCCTCGCCACGGCCGCCGCCCTCGCCGAGGCCCTCCCGCTCGCCGACGCCCTCGCCCTGGCCCGCGGCACCGTCCCGCACCGCGTCGACCCGCCCCGGCTGCCCGTCGTGTCGCCGCGCACCGGCCGCTGGATGACCGAGGACGAGGGCCGCGACCCCGTCCACTGGACCGGCCCCGCCGACGCGACGGCCGCCCCGGACGCGCTGCTCGACGGCACCGGCCGGCACGCGGTCCGCCTCACCCCGCCGGACGGCGAACCCGGGGGCCTCACCCACCTGCTCACCCTCGCCGCCGACCAGTGGGTGCTCGGCGCCGACCTCGACTTCGCGGCCGTGCACACCGGCAGGGACATCCGCCGGGTGCCCCTGCCCACCCACCGCTTCGAGCGACGGCGGCACTGGGTGGAGCCCGGCGGCCACGGCACCCGGACCGAGGCGGCACCGGCCGGAGACCGGCTGATCACCCGCTTCGACCCGGCCGACCCGGAGCACAACGCCGAACTGATCCGGGACTACCTCTGCGAGGCGATCGGCAAGGTCCTCGGCGGCCGGCACCTCGCCACCCTCGACACCAACCTCTTCGATCTCGGCCTGGACTCCCTGGTGCTCATCGAGGTCGTCGCCAAGCTCGGCGAGGAACTGGGCTTCGAGGTCCCGGCCGCCTCCTTCGTCGAGTTCCCCACCATCCGGTCCTTCGTGGACAACCTCGCCGAGCTGATGGGCCTCGCCCCCGGCACGGCCCCGGGCGGCGGCGACGGCACCGCCCCGGCGACGCGGACCTCCCGGCGAGCCCAGCGCGCGGCGGCCCGCCACACCGGCCAGGCCTGACCCCGCCCGGCGGCGACGCCCCGGCCCGCGGTGGCCGACCGAAGACCTGTGAGAGAGAGCAACTGTGGACGACAAGCGAAAGCTGCTGCTGAGCCTGCTGGCCCGGGCCTCCGCCCCGGCCCCGGCGAGCGACGGCGTGGCGATCGTGGGCGTCGCCGGCCGCTACCCGCTGGCCGAGACGCCCGCCGAGCTGTGGGACAACCTGACCGCGGGCCGGCACTGCATCCGTGAGGTGCCCGCCGACCGCTGGGACGCCGACGCCCACCACGACCCGGCGGGGGAGCACGGCAGCTACAGCAAGTGGGCCGGATTCATCGACGACGTCGACAAGTTCGACCCGCTCTTCTTCCAGATATCACCGGCCGACGCCGAGGCGATGGACCCGCAGGAGCGGCTGTTCCTGCAGACCGCCGCCGCCGTCCTGGACGACGCCGGCCACCCGGCCGCCGAGCTGGCCGCCCGGGGCCCGGTCGGCGTCTTCGCCGGCGTCATGAACAACAACTACGAGTGGATGGGCGGCGAGGCCACCGCCCTCGGCGTCCGCACCGACGCGCACTCCAACCACTGGTCGATCGCCAACCGCGTCTCCTACACCTTCGACTTCACCGGCCCGAGCCTCGCCGTCGACACCGCCTGCTCGGCCTCGCTCACCGCGATCCACCTGGCCTGCGAGAGCATCAGGTCGGGGGAGTGCCACACCGCGATCGCCGGCGGCGTCAACCTGATCCTGCACCCCATGCACCTGCGCATGCTGGCCGACCGCGGGATGATCTCGCGCGGTGACCGGCTCAGGAGCTTCGGTGCGGACGCCGACGGCTTCGTCGACGGGGAGGGCGTGGGCGCCGTACTCCTGCGGCCCCTGAAGGACGCGATCGCCGACGGTGACCGCGTCCTCGGCGTGATCCGCGGCTCGGCCATCAACGCGGGCGGCAAGACCGGCGGTTACACCGTGCCGAGCGCGGCCGCGCAGGCCGAGGTGATCCGCGCCGCCCTGCACCGCGCCCAGGCCGACCCGGCCACCGTCGGCTACGTGGAGGCCCACGGCACCGGCACCCCGCTCGGCGACCCCATCGAGATCGCCGGGCTCGTGGAGGCCTTCGGCGGGCGCGTCGACGCCGCGCGGCGGTCCGAGCGGCCGACGGTCGCCGTCGGCTCGGTGAAGTCCAACATCGGCCACCTGGAGTCGGCGGCCGGTGTCGCGGGCCTGACCAAGGTGCTGTTCCAGCTCCGCCACCGCATGCTGGTGCCCTCGCTGAACTCCGCCCGGCGCAACCCCGGCATCGACTTCGCCACCACGCCCTTCGAGGTGCGGCAGACCCTGGGGCCCTGGGAGCCCGCGGCGGACGACGGCGGCCTGCCGCTGCGCGCGGTCGTCAGCTCCTTCGGCGGGGGCGGCGCCAACGCCTGCCTGGTCGTGGAGGAGTACCGCACACCACCGGCCGAGCCCGTCGACCCGGACACCGAGCAGCTCCTCGTCCTGTCCGCCAAGAGCGAGGACCGGCTGCGCGCGTACGCCACCGACCTCGCCGCGTTCCTGCGCGGCGCCACGGGCGCGGATCCGGCGGGCGCCGGCCGGGACGCCCTGGGCGACGCCCAGCGGCTGTGCCTGCGCCTGGCCGCCGAAAGCGTCGGCGTGGCCGCCGAGTACCTCGACCTCGGCACCGACCTCGCCGACTGCGGCTTCGGCGTCCCCGAACGCGCCCGCCTCGATGCGGCGCTGACGACGGAGCTGGGCGGCACCCCGCCCCCGGCGGTGACCACGGCACGGACGCTGGGCGCGATGGCGCAGGCGATCGCAGCCACCGCGGGCGCCGACGGTCCGTCAACCGGCCGTGCCCCGGCCGCGCCGGGGGCTGTGGTCGTGTCGGGAGGCCCGGTCGGCTCGGGGACTTCGGTCGTGTCGGGAGGCCCGGTCGGCTCGGGGGGTGTGGGCGCGTCGGGAGTCCCGGTCGCGTCGGACGCGGTCGGCACCCGGGCCGGTACTGGTGTCCAGGGCGCCGCCCGCCCGGCCGAAAGCCCCCTCCGCCTCGCCGACATCGCGCACACCCTCCAGTCCGGCCGTACCCCTCACGAGTACCGGCTGGCCCTGACCGCCGGCTCGGTGGCCGAGGGCGCCGCGCTGCTGGAGGCGTACGTCGCGGGCACGGCCGACGCCCGGATCGCCACCGGCCGGGCCACCCGGGCACGGGTCGTCCTCGCCGGCGCCGAGGCCGACGCCCTGGAGACGGCCCTGGCCCGGCGGGACCTGGTGGCGGTGGCCGAACACTGGCTGGCCGGCGCCGACGTCGACTGGTCCCGTGTCACCCCCGCCGCGGCCCGCCGGACCGCGCTGCCGACGTACCCCTTCGCCCGCAAGCGCTACTGGATCCCCGAGCCCCCGGCACCCACCGCCCCCGCGCCGCAGGCCGGCCCCGACGACGCCCGCGCGGAGCGGCTCCCGGACTTCTACCGGCCCCTGTGGGTACGCGAGGACGCGCCCGCTCCCGGACCCGCCCCGCGCGTGGGCCGCGTCGTCGCCCTGGTGACCGAGGCCTCCGCCTGGCTCGCCGAGGCGATCTCGGCCCGCGTCCCCGAGAGCCGCGTGGAGCCGCTCCGCGTCGACGAGCTCCCTCCGTCCGCCTGGCTGGAGCGGACCCACGGCGCCGACCTGGTGCTCCACCTCGGCGGCGTCGGCTCCGGCATCACCGAAGGCCTCGGCGCCGACCGGGCCGCCGGGCAACTGCGCACCGGCTCCCTGTCCCTGTTCCACCTGGTCCGCTCGACCAGCGCCGCGCGCGTCCTCGTGGTCACCAGCGACGTCCACCCGGTCGCGGGCGGCACCGTCACCAACCCCTTCGCCGCGGGCATGCACGGCCTGCTCCAGGTGGTGGCCAAGGAACGGCCCGGACTCCGGGTCGGCGCCCTCGACTTCGCCTCGGCCGACCTCACGGGCGAGCAGGCGACCGCCGCCCTGGCCGACGCGATCCTGGCCGCGCCCGCCGACGCCGGCGGCCGCACCGTCGCCCTGCGCGGCGGGACCCGCTACGTCCGCCGCCTCGGCCGCGTCACCCTGCCCGAGCCCGGCCCCGTCTTCCGGGACGGCGGCGTCTACCTGCTCGTCGGCGGCACCGGCGGCATCGCCCAGCGACTCAGCCGCCACCTCGCCGAACGCCACCGGGCCCAACTGGTGTGGTTCAGCCGCGGCGACCTCGGACCCGGACAGCACGCCGCCGCGGAGGAGATCCGCGCCCTCGGCGGCGACGTCGCCCACGTCCGCGGCGACGCCTGCGCCACCGCCGACCTCGCCGCCGCCGTCACCGAGGCGCACCGCCGCTTCGGCGCCCTGCACGGGGTCGTGCACGCCGCGATGGTGTTCGACAACCATGCCCTCGCCGACCTCGACGAGGAGACCTTCACCGCCGCGACCCGCGTCAAGACGGAGGGCGCCGCCGCGCTCGCCGCCGCCGTCGACGGCCAGGACCTCGACTTCCTGGTCTACTTCTCCTCCGCCGGCTCCTTCGGCAGCTTCGCCGGCAACGGCGCCTACATCTGCGCCTCCGCCACCGAGGACGCCTACGCGCTGTTCCTGCGCGACCGGCTGCCGTATCCGGTGACCGTCGTCAACCAGGGCTACTGGGGCATGGTCGGCTCCGGCGCCCAGCCCGGACTCGCCGACATCTTCTCCGGGCTCGGCATCCAGGGCTTCAGCCCCGACGAGGGCATCGCCGCCGTCCACCGCATCCTCGGCAGCGGGCTGCCGCAGGTCATGCCGATCCGCGCCGGGCGCCGGGCCCTGGAGGCCATGGGCCACGACCCGGCCCTGGACGGCGAGGTCCTCGGCGGCGGCCATCCGGCCGCCCTGGCCGCCGCGGCCCAAGACCTCGGCACCGGTACCGCCGCCGGTCCGGCCGCCCGCCGCGTCCTCGGCGGATACGAGGAGCTGGAGGCCGTCTCCGCACCCATGCTGCTCGGCGTCTACCAGCGCATGGGAGCCTTCCGCCGCTCCGGCGAACGGCACGCCGCCGAGGAGCTGCGCGGCCGCCTCGGCATCCTCGACCGCTTCCGGCGGCTGCACGAGGCACTGCTCAACATCCTGGCCGACGCCGGGTTCCTGACCCGCGACGGCGACCTGGTCGCCACCACCCCGGCCGTCGACGGCGTCGACGCGGACGCGCACGCGGGCCGCTGGGAGGCGGAGTTCGACCGGATCGCGGCGGCCTACCCGGACATCGAGCCGACGGTCACCCTCAACCGCCTGTTCCTCCAGGCGTACCCGCGCATCCTGCGCGGCGAGGTGGGCGCCACCGAGATCATGTTCCCCGGCTCCTCGATGAAGCTGGTGCAGAACTTCTACAAGGGCAACCCGCTCACCGACTCCTTCAACCTCCTGGTCCGCGACACGGTCCGCCACTTCCTCGACCTGCGGCTGCCGGGGCTGCCGCGGGGCCGCACGGTCGAGGTCGTGGAACTGGGCGCCGGCACCGGCGCCACCAGCGAACGGGTGCTGCCCGCGCTGGCCGCGCACCCGGGACGCGTCGGGTACACCTTCACCGACATCTCGCCGCGCTTTTTGGAACACGGCCGGGAACGCTTCGCCGAACGCTACGACTTCGCCCGCTTCCGGGTACTCAATCTGGAACGCGGCCTGACGGAGCAGGGGTTCGAACCGGCGGGCGCCGACCTCGTCGTCGCCACCAACGTCGTGCACGCCACCAGCGACCTGCGGGCCACCCTGCGCAAGGCCAAGGCGCTGCTGCGGCCCGGCGGCTGGCTGGTCCTCAACGAACTGACCTCCGTGCGGCCGCTGCTGACCATCGGCGGCGGTGTCCTGGAGGGCTGGTGGGCCTTCGAGGACGGCCACCTGCGCATGCCCGACTCCCCGCTCGCCTCCCCCGAGGGCTGGACCAGGCTCCTGCACGAGGAGGGGTACGGTCCGGTCCACGCGCTGGGCGCCGGCGACCCGGCGCTGGGCCAGACCGTGCTGGTGGCGGAGAGCGACGGGGTCCTGCTGAGCACGTCCGCGGCCACGGCAAGCCCGGCCGCCACAGCCACAGCCACCGTCACCGCCCCCGCCCCGGACCCCGCCTCCTCGGGCGCGACCACCTCCACCGACGCCCTCACCGAGCGTCTGCGCGACCTCGTCGAGCGGGTCCTCAAGCTGGACGAGCGCATCGACCCCGGCCGCCCGCTGGCCGACTACGGCTTCGACTCGCTCAGCGGCATGAAGATCGTCGCCGCGGTGGACGAGGAGTTCGGTGTCGCCGTACCGCTCGGCGACTTCTTCGAGCAGCCGACCCTGCGCGAGCTGACCACCCACCTGGCCGCCAACTGGCTCGCCGGTACGGCGGCCGGGCCCGCCCTGCCCGAAGCCCCCGGGACATCCACGCCGGCGCCCACCGCACCCGCACCGGCCGCTGCCCCGGCCACCACCCTGGCCGCCGTTCCTGCCGCTTCCCCGGCCACCGAGGCCGCGGCCCGCGTCCTGCGGCCGCGCACCGACGGCGAGGAGCGCCGCCACCCGCTGTCCGAGGGCCAGCGCGCCCTCTGGGTGATCGAACAGATCGCGCCGGGTACGTACGCCTACAACCTGCCCCTCGCCCTCTGGCTCGATCCCGGTCTCGACGTGCTCGCCCTGCGGGCCGTCCTGCAGGACCTGGTCGACCGGCACGCCGAGCTGCGGGCCACCGTCCACGCCGGCGACGAGGGACCGTACGCCCGGATCGCGACCGAGCCCGAACTCCCCTTCCAGCAGGTCTTCCTGACCGCAAGGAGCGACGCCGAGCTGCGCGACCGGATGCGCGCCGACCTGCGCCGTCCCTTCGAGCTCGCCACCGGCCCCCTCGTCCGCGCCACCCTCTACACCCTGGGCGACGGCCGCAACGCGCTGCTGCTGACCTTCCACCACCTGGTCTTCGACGGCGTCTCCATCGCCCTGCTCCTGCGCGAGCTGGAACGCGGCTACCGCGCACTCCTCGCGGGCCGAGCCCTCCCCGCCGAGCGCCCCGCCCGCGGCTACGCCGACTTCACCGCCTGGCAGCGCGAGCTGCTCGCCGGTGCCGAGGGCCGGCGGCTGCGCGCGTACTGGACCGAACGGCTGCGCGGTCGCGGGACCACCGTGCCGCTGCCGCTGGACCGGCCCCGCCCGGCCGTACCCGGCTTCCACGGGGCGAGCCTGGACGGGCACATCCCCGCCGCGGTCGCCGACCGGGCCCGCGCGCTCGCGGGCGCCGAGCAGACGTCCCTGTTCGGGGTCGTGCTCGCGGCCTGGTTCACGCTGCTGCACCGCTACAGCGACCAGGCCGACATCGCCGTGGGCACGCCGACGGCGGGACGCCCGGCGAGCGGCTTCGACGACACGCTCGGCTACTTCATGAACATGGTGGTGCTGGCCGAGCGCGTCGAGGGCGACGAGGAGTTCCGCGGTCTGGTCCGCCGCGTCCACCGCACCGTGCTGGAGGCCCTGGAACACAGCGCGTACCCGCTGATCACCCTGGCCGACGACCTCCGCCGCGCGGACCCCGAGGCCGGCGCCCCCTTCAACGTCGCCTTCTACTTCCAGAACTGGACCCGCGCCGCCCGCCGCGACGCGCCCGGCGACGCCGTGGTGCTCGGCCCGGTCGAAGGAGTGCACCAAGAGGGCGAGTTCGACCTGACCCTGGAGGTCGTCGAGCAGGAGCGGGGCTGCCGCTACACGCTCAAGTACGACCCCGGCCTCTTCGACGAGGAGACCGTGGCCCGCCTCGGCGCCCACTTCACCACCCTGCTCGCCGCCGCCGTCGAAGGGCCCGGCACCCCGGTGGCCGACCTGGAGCTGCTCACCGAGGACGAGCGGGCCCGGCTCACCCCGCCCGCCCCCGCCGACTACCCGGCCGACACCCTGGTCTGGGAGCTGGTACGACGGCAGGCCGACGCCCGGCCCGACGCGGTCGCGGTCCGGCACGGCGGCACCGAACTGACGTACCGCACCCTCGTGCGGCGCGTGGACGCCCTCGCCGCCCGGCTGACCGCCGCCGGAGCGGGCCGCGGCCGGACCGTCGGAGTGCTGCTCCCGCGCGACCAGGACCTGCCGGTGGCGCTCCTCGCCGTCCAGGCCTCCGGAGCCGCCTACGTACCGCTCGACCCCGCCTACCCGCAGGACCGGCTCGCCTACATGGCCGAGGACGCCGGGCTGCACCTGCTGCTCACCCACTCCGCCTCCGGCGTCGCCCTCGCGGCTGTGCCCCGGCTGGTCGTCGACACCTCCGAGCAGCCGCCGGCCCTGCCCTCGCCCGGCCCGGCCCGCCCGTCCGACGCCGCGTACGTCATCTACACCTCCGGCTCCACCGGCCGTCCCAAGGGCGTCCGGGTGCCGCACCGCGCGCTGACCAACTTCCTGTGGTCGATGGCCCGCGAACCCGGCTTCGGACCCGGCGACACCCTGCTGGCCCTCACCACCGTCTGCTTCGACATCTCCGGCCTGGAGCTGTACCTGCCGCTGGTCACCGGCGGTACGGTGGAGGTGCTCCCCGCCGAGGACGCCCGTGACGGGCTGCGGCTGCGCGAGGCCCTCGAACGGGCCCGCCCCACGGTCGTGCAGGCCACCCCGGCCACCTGGAGCATGCTGCTGGCCGCCGGCTGGCAGGGCGACCCCGCGCTGAAGGTGCTGTGCGGCGGCGAGGCGCTGCCCGCCGACCTGGCCGAGGCGCTCCTCGCGGGCAACGGGCAGGTGTGGAACCTCTACGGCCCCACCGAGACCACCATCTGGTCGGCGGCCGGCCGCCTCACCCCGGGCGGCCCGGTCACCCTGGGCGCCCCGGTCGCCAACACCGCGCTCCACGTCCTGGACAGCGCGCGCAGGCCCGTCCCCACCGGCGTCACCGGGGAGCTGTACATCGGCGGGGACGGCGTGGCCGACGGCTATCTCGGCCGCCCCGACCTGACCTCGGAGCGCTTCCTGCCCGACCCGTTCGCGGCGCGCGCCGAGGCCCGCATGTACCGCACGGGCGACCTCGTGCGACGGCTCGCCGACGGCACGATCGAGTACCTCGGCCGGCTGGACTCCCAGGTCAAGGTGCGCGGCTACCGGGTCGAGCTGGAGGAGATCGAGGCGACCCTGCGCCGGCTCGACGGCGTCCGCGAGGCCGTCGTCGTGGCCCGCGGCCAGGCGGCGGGCTCGCACACCCTGCTCGCCTGCTACGTCCTGGAGGACGGCGCGGCCGAGCCGGACCGCGAGCGGCTGGCGGCCTGGCTGCCGGACCACATGCTGCCCGACGCCCTGGTCCGGGTGACCGGCTTCCCGCGCACCCTGAACGGGAAGACGGACCGCACCACCCTGGCCGCGCTGCCCCTTGCCGACCTGCGCGCCCGCTTCGGCGCCGGGTCCCCGCCCGCGGCCCGCGCCGGCGCCCCGGCGGGCGCCGCCGGCGGCCGCACTCAGGCCCTCGTCGCCGAGCTGGCCCGCATGGTCGCCGCCCTGGTGGACCTGCGCCCCGAGGACATCGGCGCGCACACGCCGCTCGGCGAGGCCGGCATGAACTCCGTGAGCTTCACCGCGCTCAGCGCCGAACTGCGCAAGGCCTACGGCATCACCGAGTACCCGACCCTCTTCTACCGCCGAGGCACCCTGCACGCGCTCGCCGAGCACCTGTGGGAGCACCACGCGGCCGCGCTCACGGCCCGCTACGGGGCGGCCCCGCAGGCAGCGGTCACCGGACCGGCCGCTTGGGCCGGTGCCGAGGCCGCGGCGGCCCCCGCCGCGTCGGAGGCCGGCGGTGTTCCCGCCGCCGGGTCCGGGACGTCCGGTGCTCGTGCCGGGTCCGGGACGTCCGGTGTTCCCGCCGGGTCCGGGACCCCGGTGGCCCCCGCCGGCCGTGAGGTCGCCGTCATCGGTATGGCCGGGCGTCTGCCCGGCTCCATGGACCTCAGGGAGTTCTGGGACCACCTCGCCGCCGGCGACGACCTGGTCGGCGAGATCCCCGCCGACCGCTGGGACTGGCGCGACCACCCGCGCTCCCGCTCCCGCTGGGGCGGCTTCGCCCCGGACGTGGACCGGTTCGACGCCGCGTTCTTCGGCATCTCGCCCCGCGAGGCCGAACTGATGGACCCGCAGCAGCGGTTGCTGCTGGAGACCGTCTGGCAGGCCGTCGAGGACGCCGGCTACCGCCCCTCCGAGCTGGCCGGGAAGCGCGTCGGCGTGTTCATCGCCGTCACCAACTCCGACTACCACGAGGTGCAGCGGGCCGCCGGACGCGCCACGGAGGGCCACACCCTCACCGGCGCCGCCCTGTCGATCGTCCCCAACCGGGTGTCGTACGTGCTCGACCTGCGCGGCCCCAGCATCGCCGTCGACACCGCCTGCTCCGGCTCCCTCACCGCCGTCCACCAGGCCTGCGCCGCCCTGCGCGACGGCACCTGCGACCTGGCCATCGCGGGCGGCGTCAGCCTCATCCTGGCCCCGGGCGTCTACGAGGCCCTCAGCCAGGGCGAGATGCTCAGCCCCGACGGCCGCTGCAAGGCCTTCGACAGCCGCGCCGACGGCTATGTGCGCGGCGAGGGCGCGGGCGTCGTTCTGCTCAAGCCGCACGAGCGGGCCGAGCGCGACGGTGACGCCGTACACGCCGTGATCAAGGCCGTCGCGCTCAACCACGGCGGCCGGACCACCTCGCTCACCGCTCCCGACCCCGACGCCCAGGCCGACCTGCTGGTCGAGGCCTACCAGGCGGCCGGCGTCCACCCGGACACCGTCGGCTACATCGAGGCGCACGGCACCGGCACCGCTCTGGGCGACCCGATCGAGACCACCGGCCTGAGCACCGCGTTCCGGCGGCTGCGGGCGGGGCAGGACGCGCCCGGCGGGTCCGCTCCCTGCGCCATCGGCTCGGTCAAGACGAACATCGGCCACCTGGAGGCCGCCGCCGGTATCGCCGGACTCTTCAAGGTGGTCCTGTCGATGCGGCACGGCACCATCCCGGCAAGCCTGCACTTCCTCGAACAGAACCCCTACCTGGAACTCGACGGCGGCCCCTTCGAGGTCGCCGGCACCGCCCGGCCCTGGCAGCGACCCCGGGCCGCTCACGGAGCCGAGCTGCCCCGCCGCGGCGGCGTCAGCTCCTTCGGCTTCGGCGGGGCGGGCGCGCACATCGTGTTGGAGGAACCCCACATGCCGGACACCCGCGACGAGCCCGCGGCCCAGCAGGTCTTCGTGCTCTCGGCCCGCGACGGCGACGCGCTCCGGCGCTCGGCCGCCCGGCTCGCCGACCACCTCGGGCGCCAGGACGTCCCGGCCGAGGACCTCGCCCACACCCTGCAGACGGGCCGGGAGCCGATGGCGCACCGGCTCGCCGTCGTCGCCGACGGCACCGCGGCCCTGCGCGCCGAGCTCACCGCATACCTGGCCGGGCGCCCCTCCGCCGTCCGCACCGCCCAGGTGACGGCTCCCCGGACGGGCGACTCCGTCTCCCCGGACCGGCGCGACCTCGACGCCGTGGCGGCCGCCTGGCTGCACGGCACCGACGTCGACTGGCGGGCGCTGCACGAGGGCGCCGCCCCGCGCCGCGTCCACCTGCCCGCCTACCCGTTCGCCGGCCCCCGGCACTGGGTCGCCCCCGGTGGGCGCGCCGCGGAGCCCGGCCCCCGCCTGCACCCCACCCTCCTGGACGCCAACGTCTCCACCTTCGGCGAGCAGCGGTTCGCCAAGACGCTGACGGGCGAGGAGTTCTTCCTGCGCGACCACGTCGTCGGCGGCGACCTGGTGCTGCCCGGCGTGGCCTATCTGGAGATGGGCCGCCTGTCGGGCGAGCTCGCCGCCGGGGGAGCGCCGGTGCGCGGCGTCGACGACCTGGTGTGGGCGGCGCCGGTCCGGCTCGCCTCCGGCCACGCCGGGCACCCGCTGCTGGTCCGCGTCACCGGCGACCGTTCCCGCGCCGCCTTCGAGGTGCGCGGCACCGCCGAGGACGCGCCGGTGCACGCCGGCGGCACCCTGCGGTTCGACGACCCCGGTCCCCGGCCCGCCCCCGTCGCCCCGGCGGACGTGCGCGCCCGCTGCACCCGCGTCGAGGCGGGGGCCGACTGCTACGACGGTTTCGTCCGGCTCGGCTTCGCCTACGGTCCCGCGTTCCGGGTGATCGAGGAGATCGCCGAGGGCCCCGGGGAGGCGCTGGCGACGCTGCGCCTGCCGGAGCCGCAGCGCGCGGACGCCGGTGCGTACACCTTCCACCCCTCGCTTCTGGACGCCGCCCTGCAGACCGCGGGCCGGCTCGTCCCCGGCGCCGGGGACCCGGCGGGACCGACACCGTACCTGCCGTTCTCCCTGGGCTCGGTCCGGCTGTACGCCCCGCTGCCCGAGCGGGGTTACGCGTACGCCACCCCGGCCCGGCGTCCCGCCCCGGCGGGCTCCCTCGCCTTCGACGTCGCCCTGCTCGACGAGAACGGGCAGGTGGCCGCGACGCTGGAGTCCTTCACACTGAGGGCGCTGCGCCCGACCGACGGGGCGCGGGCGGTGGACACCGCGCCCGCGTCCGGGACGCGGGCGGTGCCCGCCGCCGACGTCGTCCACGCCTTCGAGCCCGTCTGGGAGGCGGCGCCCGCACCGCAGGGCCGACTCCCCGCCGGAGCAAGCGTCCTGCTGCTCGAGCCCGCCGCCGCCACCGACGCCGCCGACGTGGCCGCCGCCCTCACGGCGAGGGGCGCCCATGTCCGCCGCATCCGGCTCGGCGGCGACAGCGACAGTGGCAACGGCAACGGCAACGGCAACGGGAACGGGAGCGGGAGCGGGAGCGGGAGCGGCAACGGCTTCGACGCCGAGGCCGCCGTGCGCGCCGCCGGAGCCGGAGCCGGAGTCGGACCCGTCCACGTCGTCCACCTGGCCGGACGCGACCGCACCGCCGAGGACTCCGTGGAACACGGCTTCCACGCGGCCCTGGCCTTCCTGCGGGCCTGGCAGCGCGAGCGCCGCGACGCCCTGCGCTACCTGTACGTCCACGCCGAGCCGGCCCCGTCGCCCGCCCAGCCGGCGATGGCCGCCTTCGCCCGCACCGTGCGCCTGGAGCAACCGTCGGTCGCCCTCGGCGTCCTGGCCCTCGCCCCGGGCCGCCCGCTCGCCGAGGCCGTCGTCGCCGAACTCGGTACGGACGGCGGCCCCGAGGTGCGCACGGACGCGGCGGGCCGGGCCCGCCGTGCCTGGCGACAGGTGAGCCTCCCGGCCGCGCCGGGGGCCGCGTTCACCGGTGCCGGCGCGCACGTCGTCACCGGCGGCACCGGCGCCCTGGGCCTGCTCGTCGCCGAGCACATCGCCGCCGCGCGGCGGGCCGCCGGTGTCACCGGCGGCGGCATCGTGCTCGTCGCGCGCACCGCCCCCGGCCCCGAGACCCGGGCCCGCGCCGAGGCCCTCGGCGCCCGGGTGGTGCTCGCCGACGTCACCGACCCGGCCGCCGTACGCGACCTGGTGGCCGAGGCCCGCCGGGCACACGGCTCGGTCAGCGGCGTCGTGCACGCGGCCGGCGTCCTCAGGGACGGGCTGATACGCACCAAGCAGCGTGCGGACGCGGACGCCGTCCTCGCCGCCAAGGTGCACGGCACCGTGCTGCTCGACGAGGCCACGGCCGACGAACCGCTGGACTACTTCGTCGCGCTGTCCTCGGCGGCCGCCGCCTTCGGCAACGCCGGCCAGAGCGACTACGCCTTCGCCAACGCCTTCCTCGACCACTTCGCCGACGAGCGCGAGCGGCGCCGCCGGGACGGCGCCCGGCACGGCCGCACCCTCGCGGCCGCCTGGCCGGTCTGGGCCGACGGCGGGATGCGCGTCGACGCCGACGCCGAGGCCTACATGGAGCGTGTGCTCGGCATGCGCCCGGTGCGCACCGCCCCCGCCCTGCGGGCCCTGGACCACGCCCTCGCCCACGGCGCACCGCGCCTGCTCCTGGCCGCCGGCGACCCCGGCCGCATCCTCCAGGCCCTCGACGGCGCCGAGCCGCACGAGGACGGGCCCGCCACCGCCGCTCCCGGAGCGCACGAGCGCGCCGAGGAACTGGTCCTGCGGCTGCTCGCCGAGGAACTGAGGCTGCCCGAGGCGGAGATCGCCGTCTGCGAACCCTTCGACCGGTACGGCGTGGACTCGCTCATCACCATGAGCCTCATCCGCCGCCTGGAGGAACACGTCGGACCGCTCTCGAAGACCCTGCTCTTCGAGTACGTGACCGTGCGCGACCTCGCCGGCCACCTGGCCGGGGCCCACCCCGGCGCGTTCCCGGCCGCCGTCCCGGACACCGCCGCCCCCGCGGCCACCGCCCCCGCGGCCACCGCGCTCGCGGCGAAGCCGGCCGAGCCGGTCGCGCCCGCCCCGCGGGACGCCGACATCGCCATCATCGGTGTCGCGGGACGCTACCCCCAGGCCGGCGACGTCAACGAGTACTGGCGCAACCTGCGGGCCGGCCGGGACAGCGTCGAGGAGATCCCCGCCGACCGCTGGGCCCACGGTCCGTTCTACGACCCGGACAGGTCCGCCACCGGCAAGACCTACGGCAAGTGGGGCGGATTCGTACCCGGCGCCGACCGCTTCGACCCGCTGTTCTTCCGGATGTCGCAGATCGAGGCGGAGCACACCGACCCGCAGGAGCGGGTGTTCCTGGAGACCGTCTGGCATCTGCTGGAGGACGCCGGATACACCCGCGAGCAGTTGCGCGGCGCCCGCACCGGCGTGTTCGTCGGCATGATGTACGGCCACTACCAGCTCTACGGCGTCCAGGAGGCGCTGCGCGGCGAGGGCTTCGCGCCCTCCTCGTCGTACGCCTCGGTGGCCAACCGGGTCTCGTACTTCTTCGACTTCACCGGCCCCAGCGTCGGCCTGGACACCATGTGCTCCTCGTCGCTGGTCACCATCCACCAGGCCTGCCTCGCCATCCGCAACGGCGACTGCGACGTCGCCGTGGCCGGCGGGGTCAACATCTCCAGCCACCCGGTGAAGTTCCTCCAGCTCGCCCAGCGCGGCTTCCTCGCCGAGGACGGGCGCTGCCGCAGCTTCGGCGAGGGCGGCACCGGGTACGTGCCCGCCGAGGGCTCGGGCGCCGTCCTGCTCAAGCGCCTGGACGCGGCCCTCGCCGACGGCGACCGGATCCTCGCCGTGGTCAAGGCGTCCGCCGTCAACCACGGCGGCGCCGGCGCCGGTTACAGCGTCCCCAACCCCAAGGCCCAGGGCGACCTCGTGCGTACGGCGCTGGAGCGGGCCGGCCTCGCGCCCGCCGACCTCGACTACCTGGAGGCGCACGGCACCGGCACCGCGCTCGGCGACCCGGTGGAGATCACCGGCATGCTGCGGGCCTTCGGCGACGAGCCGCCCGAGCGGCTGCCCATCGGCTCGGTCAAGTCCAACATCGGGCACGCCGAGTCGGCCGCCGGCATCGCCGCGATCACCAAGGTGCTGCTCCAGATGCGGCACGGCGAGCTGGTGCCGTCCCTGCACGCGGACCGCCTCAATCCGAACATCGACTTCACGGCGACCCCGTTCGAGGTCCAGCGCGAGCGGGCCCCCTGGCCCCGCCGCGTCCTGGCGGACGGCGGGGTACGGCCGAGGACGGCGGGCGTGAGCTCCTTCGGCGCGGGCGGCACGAACGCCCACATCATCCTGCAGGAGTACATCGGCGACCGGGCCGGTGCCGGTGCCGCCCCGGCCGGTCCCCAGTTGGCGGTGCTCTCCGCGCGCGACGCCGGCAAGCTCGCCGCGCAGGCCCGGCGGCTCGCCGGCCACCTGCGTGCCGAGGACACCGCCACGACCCCCGCGCAGGTCGCCTGGACCTTGCAGACGGGCCGAGAGGCGATGGCCCACCGGCTGGCCGTCCTCTTCCACGACCTGCCCGAACTCTCCGCGCGCCTCGACGAGTTCGCCGCGGGCGGCACCCCGGCCGGTAGCTGGACCGGCGTGGTCGACCCGCGCCGGCCCGTCCCGGGCGAGCGGCTCCCCGCCGACCCCGGCGCGTACGCCACCGCCTGGACCGGCGGACAGCAGGTCGACTGGCCCGCCCTGCACCCCGGGGGCAGGCCCGCCCGGGTGGCGCTGCCCGGCTATCCCTTCGAAGGAGACCGGGTCTGGCTGGCCGCGGCCGACGCGGAACTGGCCGCCCTCGGCGCCGGGCGTGACGCACTTGGTGGCGGGCGTGAGGTCCTGGGGGCCGGGCGTGACGCCCTCGGTGACGGCCGGAGCGTACCGGGCGCCGGGCGTGCTGCCGTCGGTGGCGACCGGGGCGCACCGGGCGCCGACCGCGGCGCGTCCGGTGCGAGTCACACCGCCCCCGGTGCGAGTCACACCGCCCCCGCCGCCCGACGCGACGCCGAAGGGCTGTTGCTGACCCGGCAGTGGCGCCCCGCCCCGCCCGGGACCCGTTCGGCGCCGCCCGCCCTGACCGCCGTGCTCGCCGCACCCGGTACCGAGGCGCTGGCCGCCCGGCTCGCGGCGGTGCTGCCGGCCGCCGAGGTGCTCACCGCCGACCGGATCAACGCGGAACTCACCGACGCCGGCACCCGCTGGGACCGCTTCGACTCCGTGGTCGACCTGGCCGGCTGCACCGGACCCGAGCTGCCGCCCTCGCACGCCGCGCTGCCCTCCTGGCTGCGCTGGCTCCAGCACCTGGTCGACCTCGGCCGCCGGGACCTGCGCGCCCTGCTCGTCTCGCGGGGCGCGCCCGCCCTCGGCGGAGCGGTCCGGGTGGGCCTGTACCGGATGCTGCAGAGCGAGTACCGCCACGTCCGTTCCCGGCACGTGGAGACCGACCGCACCGCGACCGACGAGCAGTTGTGCCGCTGGGTCGCCGAGGAGCTGTCCACCGACGGCGAGCCCGCCGAGGTCGCCTACCGCGGGGGAGTGCGCCACCTGGCGACGCTGGCCGAGCCCCCGCGGGCGCAGCGCGCCGGACTCGGCTTCCCGGCGGACCACGTGCTGTGGGTGACCGGCGGCACGCGCGGCCTCGGGCTGCTCACCGCGCGCCACTTCGTCGCCCGGCACGGCGTGCGCAAGCTGGTTCTCACCGGCCGCGAGGAGTTGCCGCCGCGCGCGGAGTGGGCCGCGCACATCGCCGAGGACGGCCCGCTGGGCCGAAAGCTCCGTCCGCTCGCCGAACTGGCCGCCCAGGGTGTCGAACTCGAGGCCGTAGCCGTGCCGTTGGAGGAGAAGGAGGCGCTCGCCAAGGTTCTCGCCGACGTCAGGCTGCGGCTCGGCCCGGTCGGCGGCGTGATCCACAGCGCGGGCTTCACCGACTTCGAGAACCCGGCGTTCGTCCGCAAGCCGCAGACCGGCATCACCCGCGTCCTCGCCCCGAAGGTGTTCGGCCTGGACGCCCTGCTGGAATGCTTCCGGGACGAGCCGCTCGGCCTGTTCGTGCTGTACTCGTCGGTCGCCGCCGCCGTTCCCGCCCTGGCGGTCGGCCAGAGCGACTACGCCATGGCCAACGCCTACCTGGACGCGGTGGCAGAGGCCCGCCCGTACGGCCTGCCCCTGGTCAGCGTGCAGTGGCCGAGCTGGAAGGACACCGGCATGGGGGAGGCCCGCAGCGCCGCCTACCAGGCCTCCGGCCTCGCCACGCTTACCGACGCACAGGGGCTGGACCTGCTCGACCGCGCGCTGGAGAGCGGCGCCCGGGTCGTGATGCCCGTACTGCCGCGCCCCGGCGCCGGGTTCAGCGCCGAGCGCCTGACGGCACGGCGCCTGGAGAACCCGCCCGGCGCACCGGCCGGTACGCGCACCGCACCGGCCGCGGCGCCACGACCGGTGGCCGGCGCGGGTGCGGGCACGGGTGTGGGCGCGGACGTGCGTGCCGCCGTCGAGGCGGCCGCCTCCTGGCTGCTCGACCGGCTCGCGGCGGAACTGCGCTTCGACCGCGCCAAGCTGGCCGGCGACGTCCCCGTCCATGACTACGGCATGGACTCGATCATGGTCTCCCAGCTCGTCCAGACCGTCGCCCAGCGCCTGGACGTCTCGGTCGACCCGTCGGCCCTGCTGGAACACCCGACGGTGGACGGTTTCGCGGCGTATCTCGGCGAGGAGCACCGGGCGGAACTGCTCGCCGAGTTCGGCGGCCCGGAGACCGGCGACCCGAAGTCCGCAGGCCCGGGGACCGGCGACCCGCAGACCGGCGACGCGAAGAACGCAGGCCCGGAGACCGGCGGCCCGGTACCCGAAGCCGAGGCTGACACACCGCCTGAGACCCCGGCCCCGGCGCCACCGGCGTCCGCGCCCCCGGCACCGTCGCAGTCCGCGCCCCCGGCACCCGTCTGGGCCTTCGACACACCCTCCGCCCCGACCGCCTCCGCCCCCCGCGAGGCCGGCACCGCCGCCCGGACTCCCGACCCGGGATCCGACTCCATGGCCGTGGTGGGCCTCTCCTGCCGCTTCCCCGACGCCGACTCCGCCGACGCGTACTGGGAGCTGCTGCGAGACGGCCGTACGGCTCTGCGCCCCGTCCCGGACACCCGTTTCGGCCGCTCGCTGGGTTACCACGCCGGGCTGCTGCCGGAGGTGCTGCGGTTCGCCCCCGAGCGGTTCCTGCTGTCCGAGGAGGACGTCGAGGCGATGGATCCGCAGGCGCTGCTCCTGCTGGAGGAGGTCGACCGGGCCGTGCACCACGCCGGTTACGACCCGGCGGACCTCAAGGGCCGCAGGGTCGGCGTCTACGTCGGCGGCCGGGCCACCCACACCCCCGACCCGGCGGCCCTGGAGCGGGCCAGGAACCCGGTCGTGGTCACCGGCCAGAACTACCTCGCGGCCAACATCTCCCAGTTCTTCGACTTCCAGGGACCGAGCCTGGTGGTGGACACCGCCTGCTCCTCCGCCCTGGTGGCGATGGACATGGCCGTACAGGCACTGCGCGCGGGTTCCGTGGAGTCGGCCGTCGTCGCCGGTGTGAGCCTGCTCGCCGACGACCGGGCGCACCAGGTGTTCGGGCAGCGCGGGCTGCTCAACCCCGGCTCCCGGTTCCACGCGTTCGACGGCCGGGCGGCCGGCCTGGTGCTCGGGGAGGGGGTCGGCGTCGTCGTCCTCAAGCCCCTGGCCCAGGCCCGGGCGGACGGCGACCGGGTGCTCGCCGTACTGGAGGGCATCGCGATCAACAACGACGGCCGCACCGCCGGACCCGCCACCCCCAACCTGCGGGCCCAGAAGGACGTGATGGCCCAGGCGCTGGCGCTCAGCGGCCGCGCGCCGCAGGACGTCGGCTGGGTGGAGACCAACGCCTCCGGCTCGACCGTCACCGACCTGCTCGAACTGAAGGCGATCGAGGGTGTCTACGGTGCCGGCCCGGCCCGTTCCACCCCGCTGGCGCTCGGCTCGGTGAAGCCGAACATCGGTCATCCGCTGGCCGCGGAGGGCATCGCCGCACTCATCAAGGTCGTCCTGATGCTGCGGCACCGGCAGCAGGTCCCCTTCCTTTCCGGACAGCAGCCTCTGCCGCACTTCGACCTGGACGCCTCCGCGATGTACTTCCCGAGGCAGGCCCGCCCGTGGGCCGCGGGCGCGGACCGGGCCGCGCTCAACTGCTTCGCCGACGGCGGCACCAACGCGCACCTGCTGCTCGCCCCGGCCCCGGCGGACCACCGCGCCGCCCGGGCGCCGCTGCCGCGGCCCCCGTCGGAGCGCACGGTCGTCATCCGGGGCACCGCCGCCGCGGCGCCCGACGCGCCCGCCCCGTCGGCCGGCCTGTTCTGGGACACGTACCGGTGACCGCGGCCACCGGGACGCCCCCGGTCACCGAGACGCCCACCGGGCGCCTGCCCGTGGTTTTCATGTTCTCCGGGCAGGGCTCGCAGTACTACCGCATGGGCGAGGAACTCTTCGAGTCCGACGAGGTGTTCCGTACGGCCCTGCGGCGGTACGACACCGTCGCCGCCGGGCTGCTGGGTGAGTCGGTCCTCGCCCGGGTGTTCGACCCGGCCCGGCGCAAGAACGACCCCTTCATCGACACCCGGCTCACCCACCCGGCGATCGTCATGATCGAGCTCGCGCTGGCCGAGACCCTGCGCGCGGCCGGCGTCGAGCCGGACTACCTGCTCGGTTCCAGCCTCGGCGAGTACGCGGCCGCGGTCGTCTCCGGCAGCATCGACGCCGAGACGTGCCTGCGGCTGCTCGTCGGGCAGGCGGAGGGGCTGCCGGGGGGCCCGCGCGGCGGGTTGCTCGCGGTCATCACCCGCCCGGACGGCCGGGACCGGATCCCCGAGCTGCCCGGCTGCGAGGTGGCCGCCCGCAACTACCCCGGCCACATCGTGGTCGCGGGCGCCGACGCGGACCTGGACCGGGCCGAGGCGGCCCTGCGCGCGGCCGACGTGCTGTACCAGCGGGTACCGGTCGAGTACCCCTACCACTCCAGCCTGATGGACGGCGTCCTCACCGAGTGCCGGGCCGTCTTCGACGGGGTGGCCTTCGCCCCGCCGCGCATCCCCTGGGTGTCGTGCGTGGACGGACGGCTCGTCGAGCGGCCCGGTGCCGACCACTTCTGGCAGGTCGCCCGCAGACCCATCGAGTTCGAGCGGGCCATGGCCGCGATGCGTGCCCGCGGGGACTTCCTCTACCTCGACCTGGGCCCCTCGGGAACCCTGCACAACTTCGTCCGCGGCAACCTCCCGGCGGGCGACCGCTCGCGTTCACTGCCGCTGCTCAGTCCGTTCGGTCACGACCCACGCAACCTCGACCAGGTCCGGGCACTCGCGGCACCGGCCTCCACCCGCTCCACCCTGAGCACCCCCTCCACCACTGCGATCAGACATCCGCATCCGACTTTGGTGACAGCGGAGACGGCAAGGAAGGCACACGGCATGAAGGTCTACGGTTTCCCAGGTCAGGGGTCCCAGCGGCGGGGTATGGGCAAGGAGCTGTTCGCCAGGTACCCGCGGGAGACCGCGATCGCCGACCGCGTGCTCGGCTACTCGACCGAGGAGCTGTGCGTCCACGACCCGGAGCGCCGCCTGGGCCGCACCGAGTACACACAGCCGGCGCTCTACGTCGTCAGCGTCCTGACCTACCTCGACCGGCTCGCCGAGGATGCCGAGCCCGCCGACTACCTGGTCGGCCACAGCCTCGGCGAGTACGCGGCCCTGTTCGCCGCCGGCGTCTTCGACTTCGAAACCGGGCTGCGCCTGGTGCGGCGGCGCGGCGCCCTGATGGCGGAGGCCGGCGGTGGCGGGATGGCCGCGGTGGTCGGCTGCGACGAGGCGACCGTGCTGCGGGTGCTCGCCGACCGCGGCATCGACGAGCTCGACCTGGCCAACCACAACGCCCCCGACCAGTTCGTGCTGTCCGGCCCGGCCGAGCACGTCGACGCGGCCCGCGCCGCCTTCGAGTCGGCCGGCGTCCGCGCCGTCCGGCTCAACGTCAGCGCGCCCTTCCACTCCCGCCTCATGCGGGACACCGCCGCGGAGTTCGCCCGCTTCCTGGACGGCTTCACCCTGCGGGACCCGGCCGTCCCGGTGCTCGCCAACGTGGACGCGCGGCCGTACGCCCCCGGCGCCGTCAAGTCGACCCTGACCGCGCAGATCGCCTCCCCGGTCCGCTGGACCGACACCGTGCGTCGGCTGATGGGCCACGGCGACTTCGAGTTCGTGGAGCTGGGCCCGGGCCGGGTCCTGACCAATCTGGTCACCAAGATCAGAAAGAATGCGGAGCCGCTGCCCGCGCCGGCAGCGGAGGAACGCCTCATTGCACCACTGCCCGCGCCGGCAGCGGCGGATCGGTTCGTCGAGCCGCTGCCCGCCGTCCAGTCGCCGCCGCCCATGGGGCCCGCGGCCTCCGCCGCCCCGACGGCCGACACCCTCGGAGCCGCCACCTTCCGCGAGCGGTACGGTCTGCGGCGCGCGTACCTGCTGGGCGCCCTGTACGGCGGCATCTCGGGCCGCGAGATGCTGGGCGCGGCGGCCAAGGCAGGGCTCCTCGGCTTCCTGGGGACCGGCGGGCTGCGCCTCGACGACGTGGACGCCCTGCTGGGCGACGTGGCCGGGGACCTGGGCCTGGGCGGCTCCTTCGGTGTCAACCTGCTGTACCGGCACGGCGCCCCCGATGAGGAGTCGGCCCTCGTGGACCTGCTCCTGCGGCACGGCGTCGACCTGGTCGAGGCGTCCGGCTTCCCGCTGATCACCCCGGCGCTGGTCCGGTTCCGCCTCAAGGGCGGCCGCATCATCGCCAAGGTGTCCCGCACGGACGTGGCCGCCGAGTTCCTGGCCCCGCCGCCCGAGCGGCTGGTCACCCGGCTGCTGGAGGCGGGCGAGGTCACCGCGGAGGAGGCCCGCGCGGCGGCCGGACGGCCGATGGCGGACGATCTGTGCGTGGAGGCCGACGGCGGCTGGCTGAGCAGCACGGCCGACCTGCTGACCCTGCTGCCCGCCGTGCTGCGGCTGCGCGACACGACCGCGACGGGCGGCCACCGGGTGCACGTGGGGTGCGCGGGCGGCATCGGCACCCCCGAGGCCGCCGGGGCCGCGTTCCTGCTCGGCGCCGACTTCGTGCTGACCGGCTCGGTCAACCAGTGCTCCGTGGAGGCGGCCACCAGCGCGGAGGTGAAGGACATCCTCCAGGAGGCCCGCGAGTACGACGTGGACACCGCGCCCTGGGGCGAGTTGTTCGACCTGGGCGTCCAGGCCCGCTACCTCAAGCGGGGGCTGTTCTTCCCGGCCCGGGCGTCCCGGCTGCACGAGCTGTGGCGCCGGCACGGCTCGCTCGCCGAGCTGGACGACGAGACCAGGAGTCAGGTTCTCGACCGGTACCTGGGCGGCGAGGCCCCGGCGCCCGTGGCGGCGGGCAGCACCCCCGAGCAGCAACTGGCGGCCGTGTTCCGCGGCTACTTCACACGCGGCTTCCGCCTCGCCGTGCGCGGTGACCAGGGCTCCCGGGTGGACTACCTGGTGCACTGCGGCCCCGCCATGGGCGCCTTCAACCAGGTGGTCGCGGACACCGAACTCCACCCGTGGCGTGCCCGCACGGTGGAGGCGATCGCCGACGCCCTGATGGACGGCGCCGCCGCCCACCTCTCCGCACGACTGCGCAGCTTCGGCTGAGCTCGGTGCGGCGAACCGGACCCGTCCGGGCACGCCGCGCGGGCGATCGCCGGCCCGGACGCGCCGGGACGGCGTCAGGGCAGCAACGAGTGGAGATACTTGACCGTCGCCGGGTCGGCCGGGAGCAGCGTCTCGATGGCCAGCTCGGCGACGGTCACGTCCATCGGCGTGTTGAAGGTGGAGATGGACGAGATGAACGACAGGGTCCGGCCCTCGTGCTCGATCTGCATCGGCAGCGCGAAGTACGGCACCGCCTCGGCCGGCTCCTCGCCCCGCGCCGTGTCCGGCACCGGATACGCCGCCACCTCCTCGTACAGCGCCCGCAGCGGCTCCGAGCGGTGCAGGGCGATCTGCCGCTCCATCTGCTCCAGCAGGTGCCCGCGCCACTCGCGCAGGTTGGGGATGCGCGGCGCCAGGCCCTGCGGGTGCAGGGTCAGCCGCATCGCGTTCAGCGGCGGCTCGAGCAGATGCTCCGGTACGCCGTCCATCAGCATCAGGATGCCCCGGTTGGCGGCGAGCACCTGGTACGTCGCGTCGACGACCAGCGCCGGATACGGCTCGTAGCCCCGGATCAGCCGCTCCATGCCCTCGCGCAGGGCGTCCAGCGCCGGGTCGTCCAGCGGCGTCTCCGGATAGTGCGGGGCGTAACCGGCCGCGAGCAGCAGCGCGTTGCGCTCCCGTACGGGGACGTCCAGGTGCTCGGCGAGCCGCAGCACCATCTCCTCGCTCGGCCGGGAGCGGCCCGTCTCGATGAAGCTGATGTGCCGGGCAGAGGAGTCGGCGCGCAGCGCCAGCTCCAGTTGGCTGACCCGCCGCCGCTCCCGCCAGGCCCGCAGCAGCGGGCCCACGCCCTGTGCGGTGGCGGCGGTGGGAGCGGTGCCGGTCACGAGTGCGGTCATACGCCGAACGGTAACCGACGGCCTTCCGCGGCGGGACCGGCCGACCCTCCCGACCAGGGCTCGGGCGGCCGTGCTGTGGCAGGCTGAAGGGGACCGAGGAGATACCCACAGGTACCGCCCAGGAAGGGAGCGCAGCCCATGCCCGTCGAACCGCTGTCGCAGAAGGAGATCGAGGAGCGGCTGGCCGAGCTGCCGGGCTGGTCCCTCGACGACGGCCGCCTCACGCGTTCCTACCGGCTCGGCTCGCACTTCGCGGCCACCGCGATGGTCGTCCACATCGCCCAGGTGCAGGAGGAGCTCGATCACCACTCCGACCTGACCCTCGGGTACAACACGGTCTCCCTGGCCGTGCACACCCACAGCGCGGGCGGTGCCGTCACCGAGAAGGACGTCGGGCTCGCCCGCAGGGTGGAGGACCTGGCCGCCGGCCATGGGGCACACTGAACGGTGTGCTCGACTACGACAAGGAAGCGGAGCGGTACGACGCCTCCCGCGGCGGCGAGCCCCGCGCCGAAGCCGCGGCACGGGCCGTACTGAGCCTCGTACGTCCGGACGCGCGCAGCCTGCTCGACATCGCCTGCGGCACCGGCATCGTCACCCGGCGGTTCGCCGCCGCGCGGGAGGGCATGCGCGTGACCGGCGCCGACCTCGCCCCCGCCATGGCCCGCTACGCGGCCGCCCGGCTGCCCGGCGCCGTCGTGCTGGCCGACTGCCGCCGACTGCCCTTCCGCGACGGGGAGTTCGACGCGGTCAGCAGCGTGTGGCTGCTGCACCTGGCCGGCGGCGACGCGAACGTGCGGGCGATCGTCGGCGAGTGCTCCCGGGTCCTGCGGCCCGGCGGAGTGTACGTGACCACGGTCGACAAGGGCGCCTCGCACAACGTGGGCAGCGACATCGACGCGGTGCTGGCCTCCCGTCCGCCGAGCACCGCCCACGACGCCGCCGGCCTCGTCGGGAGCATGCCCGCGCGCACGGCCTGGTCCCGGCGGGGCAGGCCCGCTTCACCGGCCACGGCCAGGGCCGCAGCCCCCGCCGCACCGTCGCCGACCTGCGGCGCGGCTGGTTCGTCACGCTGCCGCCGGGTGACCCGCGCGCCGAGCACTTCGCCACCCGGCTCGCGGCCCTGCCCGACCAGGACCGGCCGCGCCCCGACCCGGTCTTCACGCTGAGGGCGTTCGCGAAGCCGTAGGAAGCAGCGGGCCGAGAGCGGCAACCCGGCTGCCCCGGGCGGCGACTGAGAGACGGAACCCATCCGTCCTCAAGGAGGTTCGTCCCGTGAGGCACCCCCACAAGTACCGCAGACGCCCCCTGGTCCTCGGCGCGGCCCTCGCCGCCGCGGGCCTCGTCGGCGCGGGTCTGACGACGCTCACCGCCGACAGCGCCGAGGCCGCCACGGCCCGGCAGGTCGAGGCCCTCGACCGGGGAGTGGTCAGCGTCCACACCGGTGACGGCAACCTGGTGAGCTGGCGCTGGCTCGGCACCGACCCGGACAATGTCTCGTTCAACGTCTACCGGGCCGGCACGAGGGTCAACTCCGGCCCGGTCACCGGCACCACCACCTACTTCCACCCGGGAGCCCCCTCCCACGCCGACTACACGGTCCGCGCGGTCGTGAACGGCACGGAACAGGGCGACTCGGTCCACGCCGTCCAGTTCCGGGCCGGTTACAAGGACGTCCCCATCAGCCCGCCCGCCGGCGGTACCACCCCCGACGGCGTCTCCTACACCTACGAGGCCAACGACGCCTCCGTCGGCGACCTCGACGGCGACGGAGCGCTGGACATCGTCCTCAAGTGGCAGCCGACCAACGCCAAGGACAACTCCCAGTCCGGCTACACGGGCAACACGATCGTGGACGGCGTCAAGCTCGACGGCACCCGGCTGTGGCGCGTCGACCTGGGCCGCAACATCCGCTCCGGTGCCCACTACACGCAGTTCCAGGTCTACGACTACGACGGCGACGGCACGGCCGAGGTGGCCATGAAGACCGCCGACGGCACGAGGGACGGCACCGGGGCGGTCATCGGCAGCTCCTCGGCCGACCACCGCAACTCGAGCGGCTACATCCTGTCCGGTCCCGAGTACCTGACCATGTTCAACGGGCAGACCGGCAAGGCCATGGGCACCGTCGACTACGTCCCCGCCCGGGGCAACGTCTCCTCGTGGGGCGACTCCTACGGCAACCGCGTCGACCGCTTCCTGGCCGGCACGGCCTACCTGGACGGCTCCCGTCCCTCACTGATCATGGCGCGCGGCTACTACACCCGCTCGGTGATCGCCGCCTGGGACTGGCGCGACGGCCGCTTCACCCGCCGCTGGACCTTCGACACCAACTCCTCCACCAACGCGGGCAAGGGCTACGACGGCCAGGGCAACCACCAGTTGTCCGTCGCGGACGTCGACGGCGACGGCAAGGACGAGATCGTCTACGGCGCGATGGCCGTCGACGACAACGGCTGGGGCCTGTGGACCACGAGGAACGGCCACGGCGACGCCATGCACGTCGGCGACCTCGACCCGTCCCGCGCGGGCCTGGAGGAGTTCAAGGTCGACGAGGACGGCTCGAAGCCGTCGTCGTGGATGGCGGACGCGCGCACCGGGCAGATCATCTGGTCCACCGGTGCGGGCGGCGACAACGGCCGGGGCGTCTCCGCCGACATCTGGTCCGGCAGCGCGGGCGCCGAGTCCTGGTCGTCGGCGGAGAGCGGCATCCGCAACCCGAAGGGCACGGTGGTCCACAGCCGCAAGCCCGCCGGCGCCAACTTCCTGTCCTGGTGGGACGGCGACCCCGTCCGCGAACTCCTCGACGGCACCCGCGTCGACAAGTACGGCACCTCGGGCGACACCCGCCTGCTCACCGGTTCCGGCGTCGCCTCCAACAACGGCACGAAGGCCACGCCGGTCCTGGCCGGGGACATCCTCGGCGACTGGCGCGAGGAGGTCGTCTGGCGCACGAGCAACAACACCGCGCTCCGTATCTACTCCACCCCGCACGACACGGACCGCAGGATCACGACCCTCCTCCACGACACCCAGTACCGCACGGCCCTGGCCTGGCAGAACACCGCCTACAACCAGCCGCCGCACCCGAGCTTCTTCCTGGGCGACGGCATGGCGACGGCACCCAGGCCCACGGTGTACACGCCCTGATCCGTCCGCGAGGCCTCACGCGGCCTCGTCCACCGGCGGGGGCTTCCCGCCGGTGACCACCGTCCTGACCCGTCTCTGCGTCAGCCGCGTCCGGGAGGCGATCACCTCCACCGGTACGCCCCGCCGGTGCGCGGCGCGCAGAGCGGCGTCCCGCCAGTGCTGGTGTCTCTTCTTCGCGGCCCTGCCCGTGACCGTCCGGTGCAGCAGCACCGCCAGTTGGAGCGACAGCCGCCCCGCCACGCCCTCCCACGTCCGCGCCATGCGGCGCCCCCTGTCCTCGCCACCACCCCCGCTCACACCACGGTCGAAGAAGCGCGGCAGGGCCACAAGGGCGTGAAACGGGCGCACTGGTCACGGAGACGGGAGGACGCGCCGCCGGTACGCGCCCTCCCGAAGAATCACGCCTGTTCGCAGACCTGGTCGCCCAGCCTGAACGACGTCGGTTCCGCGTTCGTCCCCGACCAGCTCCCCGTGAAGCCGAAGCCCACCGACGCGCCGGGTGCCACGTTGCCGTTCCAGCCGACGTTCTCAGCCGTCACCGTCGTACCCGACTGGGTGTGCCCGGCGTTCCACATCTGCGTCACCTTCTGATCGCCGCCGAACGACCAGCCCAGGGACCAGCCCGTCCAGGCGGAGGTGCCCGTGTTGGTGAGCCGTACGTCGGCCTGGAAACCGCCCGTCCACTGGTTGGTGACCGTGTACGTCACCGCGCAGGCGCCGGTCGGCGTCGGGTCGGGTCCCGGGCCGGGACCGGTGCCGGCGGTGTCGCCGTAGACGACCCCGCGCCCGTTCGTCGCCACGTACACCCGCCCGTACACGCGCGGGTCGCCGGTGATGGCGGCGCCGGTCCACCCCCACTGGTGGGCGTCGTCGTTGACCCGGGTCCAGGTGGCACCCTCGTCGGTGGAGCGGAAGATGCCGCGGACACCGCCGATCTTCGCGCTGGTGAAGAGGGTCTGGTAGGTCGCGTCCGGTGCCGCCTTGCCGAAGCCGACGGTGTCGGCCGCCTCGACGCCCGGGAGCTTGGTGAAACTCGCGCCGCCGTCCGTCGAGTGCCACAGGCCGTACGGACCCTCCGCCGCCCCGCCGGCCAGCCAGATGTCCCCTTCCCCGCCCGGCAGCGCCTTGAAGCGGACGCTGTCACCGGCGGGCAGGCCGGTCGCCGCCGACGCGGTGAAGGTCGCGCCGCCGTCCGTGCTGACGTAGAACTTCCCGGACTCGAAGCCGTAGAAGGTGTCCGGGTCGACCCGGTCGGACTCGACGACCGCCCCGGCCGGAATGCCGGCCGACGCCTGCCAGGACGTGCCGAAGCCCGTCGTGTAGTGCACACCGGCGCCGTCCGGGCTCCACACGAAGCCGCTGCCGTCCGCGCCCGCCGCGACCGTGCCGCCGCCGCTCACGCCCGACGGGTCGGTCCCGCCGAACCAGTTGGCGCCGTTGTCCGTCGAGAACGCGATGTGCGGCCCCGCGTCCAGGTTGCCGGCCCGCACGACGACGTCCGGGTTCGACTCCGCGAAGTCCAGGCTCGTGGTGGAGGTGAAGTTCGGGGACGTGAACATCATCGACGGCACCTCGGTCAGGCTCGTGTGCCGGAAACCGCCGATGTCGCCCAGCGCGCTGAGCAGCGGGGCGCCCGACGGGGGCGAGGCCAGGTCGTTGACCGCCGTCTCCTCGAGGCCGCGCACCATCGGTTCGATGGCGAACTTGCCGCCCGAGTCCCACTTCGTGAGGTCCTGCGTGCCGTAGATCGTCGCTCCCGTCCCGTACATCATCCGGTCGGAGTCGAACGGGTCGATCTCCAGCGCCTCCGTCATCCAGCCCAGCTTCGGCGTCTGCTCGGGCGGTGTCGGGTTGGCGCCCCAGGTCAGCCACGGCGACGACGAGACGTCCATCGTGTAGCGGTTCTCGCGGGTCGGGTACGACGTGTAGTCCCACGCCCGCGTCCACGTCGCGCCGCTGTCCGTCGAGCGGAAGATCTGCGTGTCCGGCCACCAGGAGCTGTACGCCGTCGCCATCACCGTGCCGGGGTTCTGCCGGTCGACGGTCAGGCCGCTGAAGCCGTAGTAGGTGTCCGCCTCCGCGACCGGGCTGACGTCCGTCCAGGCGCCCGTCGCCGTCGCGTACCGGTACAGCCGGCCCTTGCCGCCGTCGTAGGGGCCGCCCGTGTCGCTGTAGGCGAGGTAGAGGTAGCCGTTCTCCGCGTCCAGGACGCCCTTGTGGGCCAGGTACCCGGTGGGCTGCCCGGTGACCCGCTGCCAGGTCGCGCCCGCGTCGGTCGAGCGGTAGACGGCGTTCTCCTTGTCGGCGACCCCGACGTAGACCGTCTTCGTGGGAGTGCCCGCGGTGCCCGTGGACTCGTCGAAGGTGACCCAGACGATGCCCTGGTTGTCGGAGGCGTAGCCGCTCGTGTCGCTCGGGTCCTGCGCGTAGTTCCCCGGGTTCGGGAAGGCCGTCACCTCGGACCAGGTCGCGCCCGCGTCGGTCGAGCGCCACAGGCCGTTGCCGCTGGGCGCGCCCAGGTACAGCACGTCGTTGTCGTGCGGGTCGACGGCCAGGCGCTCGCCCATGCCCCGGCCCGGCATGTTGCCGCCCAGCTTGAACGGCAGGTCCGCCTTCTCCCAGGTCGCGCCCCGGTCGGCCGAGCGCAGCACCGCGCCGTTGCCCGGGTCCCAGTCGTTGGTGTACGTGCCGACCGCCGCGTACACCCGGTCCGGGTCGACGGCGTCGGAGGCGACGCTGACCACGCCCGTGTGACCCCAGTCGTCCCAGCCGACGTGGTCCAGCAGCGGCGTCCAGGTCCGGCTCGCCTCCTGCCAGCGGTAGGCGCCGCCGATGTCGGTGCGGGCGTAGGCCAGGTCCTTCTCGGTGCGGTTGAAGACGATGCCGGGGACGAAACCGCCGCCGTCGATACGTGCGTTCTTCCAGGTGTAGGTGTCGGCGGTGACGGCCGCCGCCCTGGGTGACTCGGCGGCCAGGGCCGCGGGCGGACCGCCCGTGAGCAGGCCCGCCGCCAGGGCCAGCAGAGCCGTGAGGATCCGGGTTCTTCGCACGGTGGGGAACCGTCCTTCCGTCAGGAGGGGAACATGCGAGGACCGGGCGGTCCCTCGGCGTGGACGAGGGCCGCCCGGCAGGTGGTCCCGCCGTCCGGTGGCGGAACCGTGCACACGGAGCCGTCAGACGTCGCCGTGGACGAGACGGTGCCCCCCGCGCCCCTGAAGGGGCACGGGGACCGCGCGACCGGCCACACACCGGCCCGCAGTCGAACGACCGTCCGATCCTCGGAGCGTCCGGCGGGGACTATTCGAGAAGCTCCGCGTACGAACCCATGGCGAGGGCGATGTCCGCCTGCGCCCAGAACCGGTGGTAGGTGAACGTGGGCGCGGCACCGCCCGCGAGATAGCTCTCGATCTTCGACCAGGCCGGGTCGTCCTGGTAGAAGGAGCGGATCGAGGAGAAGGTCGACGAGGCGTCGATCGTGTCGCCGTTCGGCATGGTGCCGCTCCACCCGCTCGGCACGTACACCGGGTCGTCGAAGCGGTTGTAGTCGGCGCGGGTCTCCGGGACGGCGATGCCGAGCGCGTCCTGGTTGTTCTCCCACATGCCGTCGAGCAGCGCCTTGGCGGTCGCGGCCGCCTCGGTGTCGCCCGAGCGGTCGGCGTAGTACGTCAGGGTCTTGGCGTACGCCGCCGCCACACCGACGTCGTTGGTGTAGTCCGCGACGGTGACGTGCAGCTCGCCGTTGTCACCGGGGGACGAGGCGTTCCAGGTGTCGGGCTGTCCCGACCACTTCAGCGTCGAGGGCATCAGGAAGCTGCCGTCCGGGTTGACCGTGGTCTCCGACAGCGCCCAGTCGACCCACTTGTCCAGGACCTCCTTGGCCTGCGCGTCGCCGCTCTGCTGGTAGTACTCGGCGACCCGTTCCATGGACCACGCCTGGAAGCCGAACCACTGGTTGGACGGCGGGTCGTGGTAGACCGGCTTCTCGTCGTAGTACATGCCGTAGAAGGTCGGCGTACCGGCCGGCGGCGTCGCGTACCGGCCCGCCCAGCTATTGGTCGCGCCGCCCGCGATGGCGCCCTCGTCCGACTGCAGCCAGCGGTAGAACTCCACCTGCCGGTCGAGGGACTTGGCCCAGTCGGACGCACCGGTGGCCGACTTGGGCTTCAGGTCGTCGTAGGTGCTCAGCGCGTACGCGGCCAGCGGGTTCTGGTAGCCGCCGTGGGTGTGGCTGGAGCCGATGCGCCAGGCCCAGCCCGCCGAGGTGTCCACCGCGCCGCCCCAGGCGTAGTACCAGGACAGCAGGTAGTGCGAGGAGTCCTTGCCGGTGCCCGCCGGGCAGCTCGTCGGCCCCACGCAGTCGCCGACCTTCTTGAAGTACTTGTCGAACATGGCGTAGCGCAGGTAGTCGCCCATCTTGGCGGCCTTGTCGAGGGTCCCGGCGATCTCGTCGCCCTTGCCCTGCTCCTCGGCCCAGATGTCCGCCCAGTACGCGGCCTGCACGGCGCGCGCGTCGGCGTCCGGGGCGTTGGTGAACTTCCACTGCTTGGCGTAGGACGCGTCACCGGTGAACAGGTCCAGGTAGCCGTTCGGACCGCCGTACTTGAACGCGTCGCAGGTCGGCTGCGGCACCGTCTCCCACACCGACTCCTGCGCGCCGCGCTGGAAGGTGTTGATGTAGGAGGGGCCGGTGTCCGACGGGCCCGCCTCGCACTTGCCGGGCGAGTTGCCGTAGCCGTAGGTGTTGTCGACGTCCTGGAGCCAGTGCATGCCGTAGACGTCGTCGGTGCCGTACGCCGACTTCAGCTCACCGGCGATCGGGTCCGGGCCGACGGAGACCGCGCCGTCCAGGGGGGCCGGGTACTCGTTCGGCGTGTCCAGCTCGGGCGCGTACGTCGCCGGCTTCGAGGCGTTGTAGGCCGAGTTGGTCGGCTGGTCGGCGTGCGTGGGGATCATGTACGTCTCCATGATCTCCCAGGCGTTGTTGAACCGCGTCCAGTCGCCGGTCACCTTGCCGTACATGGCCTGGAGCCACAGCAGGTAGCTGTACGCCTCGGACGTGGTCTCGTGCCCGTGGTCCGGTGCCTCGACGATCAGCGTCTCCACCGAGTGGTACGGGATGCCCTCCGGCGAGAAGTAGCCGTTCGCCGGGTCGGTGATCTTCCCGTACAGCTCCAGGAAGCGGGCGTCGTAGTCCTTCGCGGCGGCGAGCTGGGTCACGTTGACCGTGGCCTTGCCGTGACCGGGGGCCGTCGACTCGAAGACCGCCGAGCCGGTGCCCGAGGCGTCGGCCGCGATGGTCACCCGCTGGGCGGTGGCCCAGTTCGACGGGGTGAAGGTGAGCGTCGCCCCGCCCAGGACGGTCAGGCCGGTGTTCCCGCTCACGCGAGCCGTCGTCACCGCGACGTTCGCCGCGGGCTGCTTCGAGAGCTTGACCTCGTATGTTCCCGACTCGCCCTGTTGGACGCCCAGTTGGGCGGGCGTGGCCACCACGGTCGGGCCCGAGGCGACCGTGATGCCGACCGGTGTCGAGTCCGCGGAGGCGCCCATGCTGTCGTACGCCTTCGCCACCAGGGAATGACTGCCCACGGTCAAGCCAGAGGCGGAGTACGTGTAGGGCGAGCTGTTGTCGGTGCCCAGCAGCGTGGTGTCGTCGTAGAACTCCACCTTGCTGATCGTGGCGTTGTCGGCGGCGGCCGCCGTGGCCGCCAGCGGGACCGCCTCGCCCTGCGAGTAGACCGCGCCCGCCTCCGGGCTGGTCAGCACGGTGATCGGCGGCTGGTGCGCACCGGCGCAGGCGGTGCCGTTGACCGCGAAGTCCGTCGGGGCGGTGTTGGCGCCGCTGTAGGTGAACTGCCCGCCGGTGGAGACGGCGGCGCCCGCGGCGATCCGCGCGTTGTACGGGGCGTTCTTCACGGTGACGGTCTGCCCGGACTGGGACCAGGTGCCGTTCCAGCCGTTGGTCAGCCTCTGGTTGCCCGCGTAGTCGTACGTCAGCGTCCAGCCGTCGATGGCGTCGGCGCCGCGGTTGGTGAGCGTCAGCTCGGCGGTGAAGCCGGCGCCCCAGTCGTTGGTCCGGTAGTCCACGCTGCACTGAACTGCCGCCGCCTGAGCGGGAGTCGAGCCGGTGCCCACCATGGTGAGAGGCAGCGCGAGGGCCGCCAGTGCGGCCGTCCACAGCCGCCGCGCGGTGCGGCGTCTGCGTCTGTGTCCGGGATGCATGGTGCTGGTTCCTCCTTGCGGCTCGGGGAGGGTGGGGGAGGAGCAACAAGCCTTGAACCAGTGGGAGCGCTCCCATAGTGAGGAGGGGGCCCAGTGCGGTCAAGATGTGTGGAGAGTCGAAAAGATTCGACAGGTGGCGTCGGGAGAAAGTCGGTGACTCCCCTGTTCTTTGCCGTCACTTGGCGCTACCTTCACTGGCACCAGTGGGAGCGGTTCCATCAGTCGACGCGTTCGTCACGGCGCGCCCGAACTGCAAGGAGTCGCTCATGCGACACCCCGCGCTCCACCTTCCGCGTTCAGGACTTTTAGCCGCGGTCGCGGCCTGTCCCACGCGTCATCGGCCGGCCTGCCGGCCCGTACATCCCCCGGGCGGTCCCACCGTGCCCGCGGGCCGTTCCTGACCCCCGATCACGACGGCACCCCCATGCCGTCCGGCAGCGGGCCGCGCCCGGCGTGCGCGCGGCCCGGGACGACAGCACCCGCACCCCCACGAAAGAAGGAACCCGCACTCATGACCCGTAGCAGAACCGCGATGCTCGCTGCCCTGGCGCTGGTCGCCGGGGCCTCCGGCACGGCCTTCGCCGCCCAGTCGGCGAACGCCGGCGCGGCGGCCGTCCCCTGTACCGTCGACTACGAGGTGCAGAACGACTGGGGCAGCGGCTTCACCGCAGCCGTGACCGTCACCAACAACGGCGCCGCCACCTCCGGTTGGTCGCTGGGCTGGACCTACGCGGGCAGCCAGAAGGTCACCAACAGCTGGAACGCGAAGGTCAGTCAGAGCGGTGCCGCCGTCACCGCGGCCAACGAGTCCTACAACGGCACCCTGCCCACGGGCGGTTCGGCGAGCTTCGGCTTCCAGGCCACCTACAGCGGCAGCAACGCGATTCCCGCCACCTTCACCCTCAACGGCGTGACCTGCAACGTCGACGACGGCGGACCGACCGATCCCCCCGACCCGACCGACCCGCCGGACCCCGGTGGCCCCTCCGACCGGGTGGACAACCCCTATGACGGCGCCAAGGTCTACGTGAACCCGGAGTGGTCCGAGAAGGCCGCCGCCGAACCCGGCGGTGACCGCATCGCCGACCAGCCCACCGGGGTGTGGCTCGACCGGACCGCCGCCATCGAGGGCGTGAACGGCGGCATGGGGCTGCGCGACCACCTCGACGAGGCGCTGGCGCAGAAGGGTTCCGGCGAACTCGCCATCCAGCTCGTCATCTACAACCTGCCCGGCCGTGACTGCTCGGCCCTCGCCTCCAACGGCGAGCTGGGCCCGACGGAGATCGGCAAGTACAAGACCGAGTACATCGACCCGATCGCCGCGATCCTCGCCGACCCGAAGTACGCGGACCTCAGGATCGTCACCACGGTCGAGATCGACTCGCTGCCCAACCTCGTCACCAACGTCACGCCGCGGCCGACCGCCACGGAGAACTGCGACGTGATGAAGGCCAACGGCAACTACCAGAAGGGCGTCGGATACGCGCTGAACAAGCTCGGCGACGTCGGCAACGTCTACAACTACGTCGACGCCGGCCACCACGGCTGGCTCGGCTGGGACGACAACTTCGGCGCCTCCGCCGACATGTTCAAGACCGCCGCCAACACCGAGGGGGCGACCGTCGCCGACGTGCACGGCTTCATCGTCAACACCGCCAACTACAGTGCCCTGAAGGAGGAGCACTTCAAGATCTCGGACTCCGTGAACGGCACCTCCGTGCGGCAGTCCAAGTGGGTCGACTGGAACCGCTACACCGACGAGCTGTCCTACGCCCAGGCCATGCGCGACCAACTGGTCTCGATCGGCTTCGACCAGAACCTCGGCATGCTCATCGACACCTCCCGCAACGGCTGGGGCGGCGCGGCGCGGCCCGCCGGTCCCGGCCCGCAGACCAGTGTCGACGCCTATGTGGACGGCGGACGCTACGACCGCCGCATCCACCTCGGCAACTGGTGCAACCAGTCCGGTGCCGGCCTCGGTGAGCGCCCGCAGGCCAGCCCCGCCGCCGGGATCGACGCGTACGTGTGGATGAAGCCCCCGGGCGAGTCCGACGGCGCGAGCGAGCCGATCGACAACGACGAGGGCAAGGGGTTCGACCGGATGTGCGACCCCACCTACGAGGGCAACGCGCGCAACGGCAACAACCCGTCGGGTGCCCTGGGCGACGCCCCGGTGTCCGGGCACTGGTTCTCCGCGCAGTTCCAGGAGCTGATGAAGAACGCCTATCCGCCGCTGTCCTGAGCGGGTTCCGGCATAGGTGACGCCGTCGGGGTCCGGCCTTCGGGCCGGGCCCCGGTGGCCCTGTTGCTTTTTGCGATTGCGGCAACGGAAGTTGCCCGTGCGCGGTGAGTCGTCGCACCCTGACGGCATCGCGAACGGGAGGCTTACCACCATGGCGCACGACCAGCACCGGCAGCACGAGCACGACCACCCGGTACCCGAGCACGGACTCGGACACGGACACGACCACACCGACATGGACTGGGCCGAGATGGCCCCGCTCCTGGAGGCACAGGCGGAGCTGTACACGCCGCTGTACCGCCAGGCCATGACCTGGCTGGCCCGGGAGGTGACCGAGCCCGGTCTGGTCGTCGACGTCGGCAGCGGGCCCGGCGTCGTCTCCTGCCTGTTCGCCGACGCCTTCCCCGGCGCCCGCGTAGTCGCCGCCGACGGTGCCGGACCGCTGCTGGAGCGGGCCCGCGACCGCGCCGCCCGGCTCGGTGTCGCCGACCGCTTCGGCACCCTCACCGGTGACCTGCCCGGCGTACTGGGCGAGCTGGAGTACCCGGCCGACCTGATGTGGGCGAGCCAGAGCCTGCACCACCTCGGCGACCAGCGTGCGGCCCTCGTCGCGCTCGCCGGGCACCTCGCCCCCGGCGGCACCCTGGCGATCCTGGAGGGCGGGCTGCCCGCCCGGTTCCTGCCCCGCGACATCGGCATCGGGCGTCCCGGGCTGCAGGCCAGGATGCACGCGGTGGAGGAGGACTCGTTCGCGAAGATGCGCGCGAGTCTGCCCGGCTCCGTGGCGGAGAGCGAGGACTGGCCGGCGCTGCTCACCTCGGCGGGCCTCGAGCACACCGGCACCCGCAGCTTCCTGCTGGACCTGCCCGCGCCGCTCACCGATGAGGCCCGTGCGTACGTCACCAGCTCACTGTCCCGGTTGCGCGACCGGATCGGGGACGACCTGGAAGCCACCGACCGGGCCACGCTCGACCGACTGCTCGACCCCGGGGACGAGGCGGGCTTGCACCGGCGCCAGGACGCGTTCGTGCTGGTCGCGCACACGGTCTACACGGCCCGACGCCCCTCCTGACCGGGGCACTTGACTCCGAGGGCGCTCCAAGTGGGCGACGTCGACACCGTGGGTCGTACGGCCGCTGGGGCAGCCCGACCGAGACGTGCGAAGGGGCCCGGCCGCACCGGCCGGGCCCCTTCGCACGCGGACATGTCACTCCCCGTTGAATCCCGCGGGATCCGGGCCCAGCCGCCGGTCCTCGTTCAGCGCGCTGATCGCCGCGAGGTCCTCGGGGTCCAGGGCGAAGCCGGACACGTCGATGTTCTCCTTGATCCGCGACGGCGTCACGGACTTGGGGATCACCACGTTGCCGGTCTGGAGGTGCCAGCGCAGCACGACCTGGGCCGGGGTGCGGCCGTGCTTCTGGGCGATCGCCACGATCGCGGGGACCTCCAGGATGCCCTTGCCGGAACCGAGCGGGGACCAGGCCTCGGTGGCGATGCCCTGCTCCGCGTGGTACTCGCGGGCGGCGTGCTGCTGGAGGTGCGGGTGCAGCTCGATCTGGTTGACGGCCGGGACGACCGACGTCTCGCCGATCAGCCGCTCCAGGTGTTCCGGCAGGAAGTTGGAGACGCCGATGGCCCGGACCCGGCCGTCGGCGTGCAGCTTCTCGAACGCCTTGTACGTGTCGACGTACCGCTCCTTGGCCGGCATGGGCCAGTGGATCAGGTACAGGTCGACGTACTCCAGGCCGAGCTTCGCCAGCGAGGTGTCGAAGGCCCGGAGGGTGGAGTCGTATCCCTGGTCCGTGTTCCAGAGCTTGGTGGTGACGAAGAGGTCCTCGCGGGCGACGCCGGAGGCGGCGATCGCCCTGCCGGTGCCCTCTTCATTGCCGTAGATCGCCGCTGTGTCGATGCTGCGGTACCCGGCCTCCAGGGCGTGGGCGACGGCCGTCTCGGCCTCGTCGTCCGGCACCTGCCAGACGCCGAAGCCAAGCTGGGGCATCTCGACGCCGTTGTTCAGGATGATCGGGGAGACCTTGCTGCTCACGAGCTCTTGATCCTTCGGTTGTGGTCAGGTGGTACTCACATCGTCAACGATCACGGACCGCGACGCATTCCTGACCGGCGGACTCACACCGTGTACAACGCCTCGACCTCCGTGGCGTAGGCCTTCTCGATGGCCCTGCGCTTCAGTTTCAGCGACGGCGTCAGCAGCCCGTGCTCCTCGGTGAACGGCTGGGCGAGGATGCGGAAGGTCCGGATCGACTCGGCCTGCGACACCAGCGTGTTCGCGGCGACGACCGCGCGCCGCACCTCCGTCTCCAGATCGGCGTCGTGCACCAGCTCGGCCGGGGGCATCCGCGGCTTGTTGCGCATCGTCAGCCAGTGCTCGACCGCCTCCTGGTCGAGGGTGATGAGCGCGGCGACGTAGGGCCGGTCGTTGCCCACGATGATGCACTGGTTGACCAGCGGGTGGTCCCGGACGCGCTCCTCCAGCAGGCCGGGGGAGACGCTCTTGCCGCCGGAGGTCACCAGGATCTCCTTCTTGCGGCCGGTGATGGTGAGGTAGCCGTCCTCGTCCAGGGCGCCCAGGTCACCGGTGGCCAGCCAGCCGTCCTGCAGGGTCTCGTCGGTGGCCTTGGGGTTGTTCAGGTAGCCCTGGAAGACGTTGTCGCCGCTGAGCCAGATCTCGCCGTCGTCCGCGATGTGCACGGTGACACCCGGGACCGGCACCCCGACGGTGCCGAAGCGGGTGCGCTCGGGCGGGTTGGCGGTGGCGGCGGCCGTGGACTCGGTCAGCCCGTAGCCCTCGTAGATCTGCACGCCCGCGCCCGCGAAGAAGAGACCCAGCTTCCGGTCCATCGCCGAGCCGCCCGACATGGCGTTGCGGATGCGTCCGCCCATCGCGTCCCGCACCTTGGTGTAGACGAGCTTGTCGAAGAGCTGGTGCTGCATGCGCAGGCCCGCCGACGGGCCGGGTCCGGTGCCCCAGGCCTTCGCCTCCGCCGCCTCCGCGTACCTCACGGCCACGTCGACGGCCTTCTCGAAGGGGCCCGCCTTCCCGTCCTTCTCGGCCTTGCGCCGAGCCGCGTTGAACACCTTCTCGAAGATGTACGGCACGGCCAGGATGAAGGTCGGTCGGAAGGCCGCCAGGTCGGGCAGCAGGGCGGCGGCGTTGAGCTGCGGCTGGTGGCCGAAGCGGACCCGGCCGCGGATCGCCGCGACCTCGACCATCCGGCCGAAGACGTGGGCCAGCGGCAGGAAGAGCAGGGTCGCCGCCTCGTCCCCCTTCCTGGAGTGGAACACCGGCTCCCACCGTTCGATGACGGTGTCCGCCTCGTACATGAAGTTGCCGTGCGAGATGACACAGCCCTTGGGGCGGCCGGTGGTGCCCGAGGTGTAGATGACGGTGGCGGGCGTGTCCGGCGTGACCGCCTGCCGGTGCCGGTGCACCACCTCGTCGTCGAGGTGGGCGCCCGCGTCGTAGAGCTCCTGGACGGCGCCGGAGTCGAGCTGCCACAGACCGCGCAGGTGCGGCAGCCGGTCGATGACCGTGGCGATCGTCATCGCGTGGTCCTCGTGCTCGACGACCGCGGCGGTCACCTCGGCGTCGTACAGCATCCACATGCACTGCTCGGCCGAGGAGGTCGGGTAGACCGGTACCACCTGCGCGCCGATCGTCCACAGGGCGAAGTCGAAGAGGGTCCACTCGTAGCGGGTGCGGGACATGATGGCGACCCGGTCGCCGAAACGGATGCCCTGGGCGAGCAGGCCCTTGGCGAGGGCCAGCACCTCGTCGCGGAAGGCGCCGGCGGTCACGTCCCGCCACTTCCCGGCGTCGTCCTTGCGGCCGAGCGCGATGTGCCGCGGATCCTCCCGGGCATGCCGGAAGACGACGTCGGCCAGACCGCCCACCGGTGGTGCCAACGGCAACGGAGGACTGGTGAACTCGAGCAAACCCCGCTCCCCGCTTCTGGTGACCCCCCGTACAGCGCGGTGAAAGCTACCCCACCCCGGGCGGGGGCGGGAGGGGTGCAGAAATCGAACAGCGCTCATGTTCGCGCTGGTCAGCACGAGAAAATGCGCTCACATGGGGAAGGGTCGGACACATTCCTGACCGTTGAGTAAGCTTCGGTGCCGTAATCTCCACCGAATCTGTACGAGCCGCTTACCGCCGGTACGGGCGACCTGGGCCGCCGTCCACTCCTTCAGCGCGGGCGCCGCGGATTCCGTCACACCGGCTCACCGAGACCCGTGCGCCGAGGCCGGTGCAGCCGGTCACCGCCCGCCAGGATCGCCGACGCGAGGGCGTCCGCCGCGCCCTGCGCCGAGGGGCGGCGCCGGCCGTGCACCAGTACGAAGTCGACGCGGCCCAGCTCGGGCAGCCCGGCCCGCTCCGGCACCCGCACCAGGCCGGGCGGGATGAGCCCTTGCGAGTGGGCCATCACGCCGAGACCCGCACGGGCCGCGGCGATCAGGCCGTTGAGGCTGGCGCTGGTGCACGCGACGCGCCACTCGCGGCCCTGCCGCTGGAGGGCGTCCAGGGCCAGCGCGCGGGTGATGCCCGGCGGCGGGTACACGATCAGCGGCACCGGGCGGTCCGGGTCCAGGCGCAGCCGCTCCGCGCCGATCCACACCAGCCGGTCGCGCCGGACCGGTTCGCCCCGGGGGTCCTTCGGCCGCCGCTTGGCCAGCACCAGATCGAGTTTCCCGGCGGCGAGCTGCTCGTGCAGCGTGCCCGACAGCTCCACCGTCAGCTCCAGGTCGACCTCGGGGTGATCGTGCCGGAAGCCCTCGAGGATCTCCGGCAACCGGGTCAGTACGAAGTCCTCGGACGCCCCGAACCGCAGCCGCCCGCGCAGCCGGGTGCCGGCGAAGAAGGCCGCCGCCTGCTCGTGCGCCTCCAGGATCCGGCGCGCGAACCCGAGCATCGCCTCCCCGTCCTCCGTCAGCTCCACGGAGTGCGTGTCGCGGCTGAACAGCGGTCGCCCGGCGGCGTCCTCCAGCCGTCGCACGTGCTGGCTCACGGTCGACTGGCGCAGCCCGAGCCGCCGGGCGGCCTGCGTGAAACTCAGCGTCTGGGCCACCGACAGGAAGGTGCGCAGGTGGGACGGGTCGTACATCCCCCCAGCCTATCGCGGAACGTGATGACAGTCAGAGCGGTGTACGGGATTCCCGATCGCCGGGTGAGGGAGCAGGATGGGGCGGGGACCCGTGACCCGAAGCGTGACCCGGGCCCGGGACCCCGCCGGACGACAGTGAACGAGCAAGTGGAGCACCGTGACACGCCTGCGATGGCCGCGTTGGATGCCGATCGACCCGTACATCCTGCTGCTGCTGGGGACGGTGGGTCTCGCGGCGCTGCTGCCGGCCCGCGGCACGGGCGCGGACGTCTCCTCCGGAGCCTCCACCGCCGCGATCGCCTTCCTCTTCTTCCTCTACGGCGCCCGGCTCTCCACCCGGGAGGCGGTGGACGGCCTGCGGCACTGGCGGCTGCACGTCACCGTGCTGGCCTGCACCTTCGTCGTCTTCCCGCTGCTGGGGCTGGCCTCCCGCGGACTCGTCCCGGTCTTCCTGACCGACCCCCTCTACCAGGGGCTGCTCTTCCTCACCCTGGTCCCGTCGACCATCCAGTCGTCGATCGCCTTCACCTCCATCGCCCGCGGCAACGTGCCCGCCGCGATCTGCGCGGGCTCCTTCTCCTCCCTGGTGGGCATCGTCGTCACGCCGCTGCTGGCCGCCGCCCTCCTCGGCGGCGGGGGCGGGTTCTCCGCCGACTCGGTGGCCGGGATTGTGCTGCAACTGCTGGTGCCGTTCGTCGCCGGGCAGTTGCTGCGCCGCTGGATCGGGGGCTTCGTCGCCCGCCACAAGAAGGTCCTCGGGCTCGTCGACCGCGGCTCGATCCTCCTCGTCGTGTACACGGCGTTCAGTCAGGGCATGGTCCAGGGCATCTGGCACCAGGTCAGCCCGGTCCGGCTGGCCGGCCTGCTGGCCGTTCAGGCGGTACTGCTGGCCGTGATGCTGCTGCTGACCTGGTACGGGGCGAAGGTGCTGGGCTTCGGGCGGGCGGACCGGATCGCGATCCAGTTCGCCGGGTCGAAGAAGTCCCTCGCCGCCGGACTGCCGATGGCGAGCGTCCTGTTCGGCGCCCAGGCCTCACTGGCCGTACTGCCGCTGATGCTCTTCCACCAGATGCAGTTGATGGTGTGCGCGGTCATCGCCAAGCGCCGGTCGCACGACCCGGAGGCGGTGACCGCGGCGGAGCCCGGCGCTCCGGGGCGCACGGCGGTCGGCAGCGGACGCCACTGAGCCCGCCGGGCTGGCTCAGCCGCCCGCCGGCGTGGGCGTGGGCGGGGAGCGAGGAGGCGGCCAGGGCGAACAGGGAGTCGAGGGCGAGCAGGGGGGAGCGCGGACGCCTGCGGGGAGGTGACGGCATGGAACGGTCCGCCCTTCGGGCGGCTGGACGGGAGCCGGTCTTCAGGACATCACTACATGCAGGACGCGCCATGCCTGATACGCCCCGTTTGCTCCCGCGTGTCGCCCGACGGCGGCCCGGACGGCGGCGCGCGTGTCGCCCGACGGCGCCCAGGGCGGCGCCGGGGAAAGGGGGACCGAGGCGGGGCCCCTGCGGCGCAGGGGGCGCTCCCCGCCGGTCGGGGCCCCGCCGCCGTGCCGCGGGAACCGGGTCAGCCCTGGGCGGCCGCGGCCCGCAGGGCGACGCGGCCCTCACCCGCGTACACGTTCATGGAGCTGCCGCGCAGGAAGCCCACCAGCGTCAGCCCGGTCTCGGCGGCCAGGTCCACCGCGAGCGAGGACGGGGCCGACACGGCGGCCAGCACCGGGATGCCCGCCATCACCGCCTTCTGCGCCAGCTCGAAGGAGGCCCGTCCCGACACCAGCAGAACCGACCGGGACAGCGGCAGGTCCCCGTTCTGCAGGGCGCGGCCGACCAGCTTGTCGACCGCGTTGTGCCGACCCACGTCCTCACGCACGTCCACGAGTTCACCGTCCTCGGTGAACAGGGCCGCCGCGTGCAGGCCGCCGGTCCGGTCGAAGACCCGCTGGGCGGCGCGCAGCCGGTCGGGCAGGTCGGCCAGCAGTTCGGGGGTGACCCGGACCGGGGGAGTGTCGGCGATGGGCCAGCGGGCCGTCGTGCGCACCGCGTCCAGGCTCGCCTTGCCGCACAGCCCGCAGGAGGAGGTCGTGTAGACGTTCCGCTCCAGCGTGATGTCGGGGACCGGCACGTCGGGGGCCGTCCGCACGTCGACGACGTTGTAGGTGTTGGAGCCTCCCCCACGCTCGGCTGCGCTCGCGCGGGAGGTGCCCCCATCCGTGGCGCCCGCGCAGTAGACGATGTTCTGCAGGTCGCCCTGCTCGGCGAGGACTCCTTCGCTGACCAGGAACCCGGCCGCCAGCGCGAAGTCGTCGCCCGGAGTGCGCATCGTGATCGCGAGGGGCTTGCCGTTCAGCCGGATCTCCAGCGGTTCCTCGGCCACGAGCGTGTCCGGGCGGGTGGAGACCGCGCCGTCCCGTACGCGGATCACCTTGCGTCGTTCCGTGACTCGTCCCATGGTCCGTGCCCCTTGTGCCGGTCAGTCCCGGTTCTGTACGTGCTGGTAGCCGAAGCGGCCCTTGATGCAGAGGTTGCCGTGGGTCACCGGGTTGTCGTGCGGCGAGGTGACCTTCACGATCTCATTGTCCTGCACGTGGAGGGTGAGGTTGCAGCCCACTCCGCAGTACGCGCACACCGTGGTCGTCTCGCTCTGCCGCGCCTCGTCCCAGGTGCCCGCCGCGCGCATGTCGAACTCCGACTTGAACGACAGGGCCCCGGTGGGGCAGACCTCGATGCAGTTGCCGCAGTAGACGCACGCCGAGTCGGTCAGCGGGGCGTCCTGTTCGACCGAGATCCGGGCGTCGAAGCCGCGGCCGGAGACCGATATCGCGAACGTGTTCTGCCACTGGTCGCCGCAGGCGTCCACGCACTTGTAGCAGAGGATGCACTTGCCGTAATCGCGTACGTACAGGTCGTTGTCGACCCTCGGCTCCTCGTCGACGCGGGCCGCGTCCGGGCCGAAGCGGTCCGGTTTCGCCTCGTACTCCTTGATCCACCGCGCGACCGACGGGGTCGTCGAGAGGTCGACCGAGGACGCGAGCAGTTCGAGGACGACCTTGCGGCTGTGCCGGGCGCGCTCGGTGTCCGTGCGCACCACCATGCCCGGCTCCGCCCGGCGCGAGCAGGCGGGGGCGAGGGTCCGGGCGCCCTCTACTTCGACCACGCAGACCCGGCAGGCGTTCTTGGGGGTGAGCGTGTCGCCCTCGCACAGCGTCGGGACGTCCTTCCCGGCGGCCCGGCAGGCCTCGAGGATCGTCGACCCCTCGGGGACCCGGGCATCCTGCCCGTCGAGGGTGAACTCCACCAGCCGGCGCGGCACTCCGAGCGGTATCGCGGTCATTCGTACGCCCCCAGACGGTCGATGGCGGATTCCACGGCGTTCCACGCGGTCTGCCCGAGACCGCAGATCGAGGCGTCCCGCATCGCCCGCCCGACCTCCCGCAGCAGGTCGATGTCACCGGCCGCGGCGGCACCCGTACGGTCCGCGATCCGGCGCAGCGCCTCCTCCTGGCGCACGGTCCCGACCCGGCACGGCACGCACTGCCCGCACGACTCGTCACGGAAGAACTCCGCGATGCGCAGCAGCAGCCGGGGGAGGGGCACCGTGTCGTCGAAGGCCATGACGACTCCGGAGCCGAGCGTGGTGCCGGCCTGGCGGGTGCCCTCGAAGGTGAGGGGGATGTCGAGCTCGTCGGGGCGTACGAAGCCGCCCGCCGCGCCGCCGAGCAGTACCGCCCGCAGCCCCGCGCGTACTTGGGCGAGCGTGAGCAGCTCGCCCAGCGTGGCGCCGAACGGCAGCTCGTAGACGCCGGGCCGGTCCACGCTTCCCGACACGCAGTACAGTTTGGGGCCGGTGGAGGCCGCCGTGCCGATCGCCGCGTAGGCCGGGGCGCCCATGGTGAGGATGGGCAGCACGTTGACCAGTGTCTCGACGTTGTTCTCCACCGTCGGCTTGCCGAACAGGCCCTTCTCCACGGGGAACGGCGGCTTGGAGCGGGGCTCGCCCCGGTAGCCCTCGATGGAGTTGAACAGGGCCGTCTCCTCACCGCAGATGTACGCGCCCGCGCCCCGCCGGATCTCGATGTCGAAGGCGTAACCCTGGCCGAGGACGTCGTCGCCGAGCAGGCCGCGGTTGCGGGCCTGCGCGATGGCGTGGGTGAGGCGGGTGAGAGCACGCGGGTATTCACCGCGGAGGTAGAGGTAGCCCTTGTGCGCGCCGGTGGCGTACGCCGCGATCGTCATCGCCTCGACGAGGGCGTACGGGTCGCCCTCCATGAGCACGCGGTCCTTGAAGGTGCCGGGCTCGGACTCGTCGGCGTTGCAGACGAGGTAGTGCGGGTGGTCGGGCTGGGCGGCCGTGGCCTGCCACTTGCGGCCGGTGGGGAAGGCGGCGCCGCCGCGGCCGACCAGGCCCGCGTCGGTGACCTCGCGGATGACGCCGGCGGGGCCGAGGGCGAAGGCGCGGCGCAGGGCCGTGTAGCCGCCGTGGGCGCGGTAGTCGTCGAGCGAGGTGGGGTCGGCGGTGCCGACGCGCTCGAGAAGGGTGAGCGCGGGGTCGCCGGCCTGCGGGACGGCGAGAGCGGGGGCGGGCTCGGCGGGGGCGTTCTCGGGTGCGGTGGCCGCCCGGACGGCGGCGTCCGGGGTCGCGGGGGCGCATACGGCGGTGGCGCGCGGGGTGTCTCTCCCCCGCCGCTCCTTCCCGTCCCCGGGGGCCGCGCCCCCGGACCCCCTCACGGCCTGGACGGTCCCGCCCTCACACGCCGGACGGGCCGAGTCACCCGCGCGTATCACCAGTGCCGCCGGTGCCCGCTCGCACAGGCCCAGGCACGGGCCGCGCTCGACCCGTACGCCGCTCTCCGGGCCCAGGCGTGCCTCGACGTCCGTACTCAAATCCGTCGCCCCGGCCGCCGTGCACGCCAGATCGGTGCAGACGTGGAGGACCGTCGCCGGGCGCGGCCGCACCGAGAACATCGCGTAGAACGTGGCGACCCCGTACGCCTGTGCCGGTGGCACCGTCAGGCGTCGGCACAGGTAGTCCAGGGCGCCCTCGCTGATCCAGCCGATCCGGTCGTTGAGGGCGTGCAGTCCCGGCAGCAGCAGGTCGCGGCGGTCCCGTGCCTCGCGTCCGCCGCGCGCCCAGCGCAGGTCGGCGGCGTCCGTCCCGTCGCGGGCGGCGCCCTCCCAGGACGACTCGGGCGGGCCGAGCAGGGCGTCGACGGCCGCGCGTTCCTCGTCCGTCGGCTCGCTGTCACCGAAGCGCAGGTCCACCGGTGCTCACCTTCTCGATCCGGATCGCCGAGGCCTTGAACTCCGCCGTCCCGGCGATCGGGCAGTTGGCCTCGATGGTCAGTCGGTTGGTGTCCACCTCGTCGGGGAAGTGGAAGCTCATGAAGGCGAGCCCGGGGCGGAGCGCGGTGTCGACCCACACGGGCGCGACCAGCGACCCGCGCCGCGAGGTCACCCGCACCTCCTCACCGACTGCCACTCCGTAGCGTTCGGCGTCCTCCGGGCACAGCTCGACGGACTCGCCGCGTCGCAGTGGGGACGCGTAACTCCCGCTCTGCACACCCGTGTTGTAGGAGTCGAGCCGCCGTCCCGTGGTCAGCCTGATCGGGTACTCCTCGTCGGTGAGGTCCACGGGCGGGTCGTGCCGGACGATGCCGAAGGGCGCGCGCGGACCGCGTCGGGCCGGGTCCGGCTCCCACAGACGGCCGTGCAGGTAGGTGGGTTCCAGCTCCTCGGTGCTCGGGCACGGCCACTGGATGCCCTGGTGCTCCTCCAGGCGGGCGTAGGTCATCCCGTGGTGGTCCGGTGAGAGGGAGCGCAGTTCGTTCCAGACGGCCTCGGCGTCGGCGTACTTCCAGTCGTGGCCGAGGCGGGCCGCCAGGTCGCAGAGGATGTCGACGTCCTCCCGGGCCTCCCCCGGCGGGGTCACCGCCTTGCGGACGCGCTGGACGCGCCGCTCGCTGTTGGTGGTGGTGCCGTCGGTCTCGGCCCAGCCGGCGGTCGCCGGGAGGACCACGTCGGCCAGTTCGGCGGTCTTCGTCAGGAAGATGTCCTGCACGACGAGGAAGTCCAGCGCCCGCAGCCGTCGTACGGCCTGCTCGCCGTCCGCCTCCGACTGCGCGGGGTTCTCGCCGATGCAGTAGACGGCGCGCAGGGTGCCGTCGTCCATGGCCTCGAACATCTCCGTCAGGGTGAGGCCGTGGTGCGGCTGGACGACCGTGTCCCAGGCCGTCTCGAACTTCAGCCGGACCTCGGGGTCGAGCACGTCCTGGAAGCCGGGCAGCCGGCCCGGGATCGCCCCCATGTCACCGCCGCCCTGCACGTTGTTCTGGCCGCGCAGGGGCTGGAGCCCGGAGCCGTAGCGGCCGACGTGGCCGGTGAGCAGGGAGAGGTTGATCAGAGCGCGGACGTTGTCGGTGCCGTTGTGGTGCTCGGTGATGCCGAGGGTCCAGCACAACTGGGCCCGCTCGGCGCGGGCGTAGGCGTGCGCGAGGTCGCGGATCGCGGCGGCCGGTACGCCCGTCACCTTCTCCGCGAGGGAGAGCGTCCACGGTTCGACCAGGGCCCGGTACTCGTCGTAACCGGTGGTCGCGCGCCCGACGAACGCCTCGTTGACGAGTCCGGCGTGGATGATCTCGCGGCCGATCGCGTGCGCCATCGGGATGTCCGTGCCGACGTTGGGGCCGAGCCAGCTCTCCGCCCACTCGGCGGTGGGGGTGCGGCGCGGATCGACCGCGTACATGCGGGCGCCGCCCCGGATGCCCCTCAGCACGTGCTGGAAGAAGATCGGGTGCGCGAAGCGGGCGTTGGAGCCCCACATCACGATCACGTCGGTGTGCTCGATCTCCTCGTACGAGGAGGTCCCGCCGCCCGAGCCGAAGGCGGCCGACAGGCCCGCGACGCTCGGCGCGTGGCAGGTGCGGTTGCAGGAGTCGACGTTGTGGGTGCCCATGACGACCCGGGCGAACTTCTGCGCCACGTAGTTCATCTCGTTGGTCGCGCGGGCGCAGGAGAACATCCCGAACGCGCCGCGCGCCGCCGCCAAGCCCCGTGCGGTCCGGTCCAGGGCCTCGTCCCAGGTCGCCCGGCGCAACGGCGCGTCGCGGGAGTCGCGCACCAGCGGGTGGGTGAGGCGGTTGTAGGTCTTCGGTTGCCGTTTCCTCATGCGGCGCTCCTCAGTGCGAGCAGGTCCGAGATGGCGTGCACGGTGCGCAGGGTGGGCACCTCCACGCCGGTGATCTCCGCCAGTTCGACGACGGCCGCGAGGAGCACGTCGAGTTCGAGCGGCTTGCCGCGCTCCAGGTCCTGGAGCGTGGAGGTGCGGTGGTCGCCGACCTTCTCGGCGCCGGCGAGGCGGCGTTCGATGGAGACGCCGACCTCGCAGCCGAGGGCCTCGGCGACCGACAGGGTCTCGGCCATCATGGTGCCGATCACCTGGCGGGTGCCGCCGTGCGCGCACATCTGCCGCATGGTGGCCCGGGCCAGGGCGCTGATCGGGTTGAAGGAGATGTTGCCGAGCAGTTTCAGCCAGATGTCGTTGCGCAGGTCCGGTTCGACCGGGCACTTCAGACCGCCCGTACGCATCGCCTCGCTGAACGCCGCGCAGCGCGCGGAGACGGACCGGTCGGGCTCACCGATCGAGAAGCGGGTGCCTTCCAGGTGCCGCACGACGCCCGGCCCCGCCAGTTCGGTGGCCGCGTAGACGACGCAGCCGACGGCCCGTTCGGGCGCGAGCACCGCACTGACCGCGCCGGACGGGTCCACGCTCTGAAGGCGGCGTCCGTCGTACGGCCCGCCGTGCCGGTGGAAGTACCACCAGGGGATGCCGTTCTGGGCGGCCACGACCGCCGTGGTGTCGTGCAGCAGCGGCTCGATCAGCGGCCCGCACGCCGCGTACGAGTTGGCCTTCAGGCCCAGGAACACGTAGTCGACCGGGCCGACTTCGGCCGGGTCGTCGGTGGCGTGGGTGTGCGCGGTGAAGTCGCCGCGCGGGCTGTGCACCCGTACTCCGTCCCGCCTCATGGCCGCCAGGTGCGGTCCACGGGCGATGAGATGCACGTCGGCGCCCGCACGGTGGAGCGCGGCGCCGACGTAGGCGCCGATCGCCCCGGCGCCGAGGACTGCGACTTTCATGGCGGGGGAGCTCCGTTCGGTCGAGGGATACCGCGGAACCGCCGACCGAACCCGGCTCCGACGCTCCGTCGGCCGTTCGCTTCTGTCGACGAAATATTGTCTACAGTATGGAGGTTGGCTCAGCAAGGCTTTGTGCAAGGACAGTGGTTGTCTGCTCAACTGTCTTCTCAACCGCTGTCCCCCTCCCTACGGTTGGGGACTCATGAGTCCCCCCGTCGCACCCCCGGGCTGGAGCCGCTGGCTCGTTCCCCCCGCCGCCCTCTCGGTCCACCTCTCCATCGGCCAGGCGTACGCCTGGTCCGTGTTCAAACCGCCCCTCGAGTCCGCGCTCGGCCTCAGCGGCACGCAGAGCGCGCTCCCCTTCCAGCTCGGCATCGTCATGCTCGGACTGTCGGCCGCGTTCGGCGGCACGCTCGTGGAGCGCCACGGACCGCGCTGGGCGATGACCGTCGCCCTGGTCTGCTTCTCGTCCGGCTTCCTGCTCTCCGCGCTCGGCGCGGCCGTGGAGCAGTACTGGCTGATCGTCCTCGGTTACGGCTTCGTCGGCGGGATCGGCCTCGGCATCGGCTACATCTCACCCGTCTCCACGCTGATCAAGTGGTTCCCGGACCGGCCCGGCATGGCCACCGGCATCGCCATCATGGGCTTCGGCGGCGGCGCGCTCATCGCCTCGCCCTGGTCGGCGCAGATGCTGAAGTCCTTCGGCTCCGACAGCTCCGGGATCGCCCTGGCCTTCCTCGTGCACGGACTGACGTACGCCGTCTTCATGCTGCTGGGTGTGCTGCTGGTACGGGTGCCGCGGCCGAAGGAGCGGGCGGACGGAGGGCCGGTGGTGCTCGACGGCGTCCAGGTCTCGGCGCGCGGTGCCATGCGCACGCCCCAGTTCTGGCTGCTCTGGGTCGTGCTCTGCATGAACGTCACGGCCGGCATCGGCATCCTGGAGAAGGCCGCGCCGATGATCACGGACTTCTTCGCCGACACCTCCACGCCGGTGTCGGCGACCGCCGCCGCGGGGTTCGTCGCCCTGCTCTCGGCGGCCAACATGGCGGGCCGGATCGGCTGGTCCTCGACCTCCGACCTGATCGGACGCAAGAACATCTACCGCGTCTACCTCGGCGTCGGCGCGCTGATGTACACGCTGATCGCCCTGTTCGGCGACTCCTCCAAACCGCTGTTCGTCCTGTGCGCCCTGGTCGTCCTGTCCTTCTACGGCGGCGGCTTCGCCACCATCCCGGCCTACCTCAAGGACCTCTTCGGCACCTACCAGGTGGGCGCGATCCACGGGCGGCTGCTCACCGCCTGGTCGACGGCCGGTGTCCTCGGACCGCTGATCGTGAACTGGATCGCCGACCGGCAGGAGGAGGCCGGGCGGCACGGCGCGGCCCTGTACGGGACGTCCTTCGTCATCATGATCGGACTGCTGGCCGTCGGCCTCGTCGCCAACGAACTCGTCCGTCCGGTCCACGCCCGCCACCACATCTCCGCCGCCCAGCCGCCGAAGGAGGCCACCGATGTCCGACGACAGCAGCCAGAGTCCGCCTGACCTGCCCGGCCAGCGGCCGCTGATCGCCTTCACCTGGCTCTGGGTGGGCGCGCCGCTCGCCTATGGGCTGTACGAACTCGTCCGGAAGGCGACCCAGCTCTTCACCGGGTGACGCACCAGGGGCGCCGGGGATGCTGACCGAAGCCGACAAGGCGTGCGCCCGTTTACTGTCGTATCACCTGCCGTCGTACCCGTCGGTCACTGATCACACTGGTGGATCCCGTACCCAAGGCATTGAGGACTCCACCCATGCGCGGCTCCCGCATCAGCGCCGTCGGCCATTACCAGCCCGCCCGGGTCCTCACCAACGAGGACCTGGCGGGCATGGTCGACACGAGCGACGAGTGGATCAGAAGCCGGGTGGGCATTCACTCCCGCCATATCGCCGGGCCCGACGAGCCGGTCGACGAGCTGGCCGGCCAGGCCGCGGCGAAGGCGCTCGCGGCGGCCGGGCTGACGCCCACCGACGTGGACATGGTCGTGGTCGCCACCTCCACCGCGATCGACCGCTCCCCGAACACCGCCGCCCGCGTCGCGGCCCGCCTCGGCATCCCGGGCCCCGCCGCGCTGGACGTCAACGTCGTGTGCGCGGGCTTCACCCACGCCCTGGCCACCGCGGACCACGCCGTACAGGCCGGGGCGTCGAGCAGGGCACTGGTGATCGGCGCGGACAAGATGTCCGAGGTGGCCGACTGGACCGACCGCACCACCTGCGTGCTCGTCGGCGACGGGGCGGGGGCCGCCGTCGTGGAGGCTTGCGCGCCCGGTGAGGAGGCGGGGATCGGCCCCGTGCTGTGGGGGTCGGTGCCCGAGATGAAGAACGCGGTCCGTATCGAGGGCACGCCACCCCGCTTCGCGCAGGAGGGGCAGAGCGTCTACCGCTGGGCGACCACCCGGCTGCCCGCCATCGCCCGCCAGGCCTGCGAGCGGTCCGGGCTGGCACCGGCCGACCTCGCCGCGGTCGTCCTGCACCAGGCGAACCTGCGCATCATCGAACCCCTCGCCGCGAAGATCGGCGCCGTCAACGCCGTCGTGGCCCGCGATGTCGTCGAGTCCGGCAACACCTCGGCGGCGAGCATCCCGCTCGCGCTCGCCAAGCTGGTGGAGCGGAACGAGATCACCAGCGGGGACCCGGTGCTGCTCTTCGGCTTCGGCGGGAACCTCTCCTACGCCGGACAGGTCGTCCGCTGTCCCTGAGCGGTCCCCGGACGGTTCGGCGGCGGCCTCGGTGCGGCCGGGTGTGACGTGGGCTACTCCCGGTCCTCCCACCCGTGCGCGCCGTAGACTGTAGACGAAAGACAATCGATACTCGGCCTAGCGGTCGTATCGCTTCGGCCGTACCGCGTGCGTCGTACCGCTTGTGTCATGTCGCGTGTGTCATGTCGCGTATGTCGTGTCGTGTGCGTCGTGTCGCGTTCGTTGGGCCGCTTTCGAGGGGGGACCGATGTTGTCCGCAGGACTGCCGCAGGGCGCGGTGCCCAAGCTCGAACGGCCCGGCCCGTTGCGTGACCGGGTCTACGAGGCGCTGCTCGAACTGATCACCACCCGGGCCCTCCAGCCCGGCCAGCACCTCGTCGAGAGCGAGCTGGCCGGTCACCTCGGCGTGTCGAGACAGCCCGTGCGCGAGGCCCTGCAGCGGCTCAACACCGAGGGCTGGGTGGATCTGCGGCCCGCGCAGGGCGCGTTCGTCCACGAGCCGACGGAGGAGGAGGCCGACCAGCTCCTGACGGTCCGTACGCTCCTGGAGGCCGAGGCGGCCCGGCTCGCCGCCGCCGACGCGGACAGCGCGGGCGTGGCCGCCCTGGAGGAGCTGTGCGAGGAGGGGGAACGGGCCGTCGCCGCCGACGACGTGGACGCCGCCGTAGCCGTCAACGCCAGATTCCACGCGAAGATCATGGAGCTGGCCGGCAACGCCGTCCTCGCCGAGCTCGCCGCTCAAGTCGACCGCCGGGTCCGCTGGTACTACACGCCCATCGCCCGGCAGCGCGGCCGGCAGTCGTGGATCGAGCACCGCGGCCTGATCGCCGCCATCACCGGCCGGGACGAACAGGCGGCGACGCGGCTGATGCGCGAGCACACCGAACACACGCGCCGTTCGTACCACGCGCGCGGAGAATCGTAAGGTCAGAGGCTGTTCACACGCCGTCCGGCACACCGGACTGGCGGCCCGTGCGGGTTTCACGGAGCCGAGCGCCCCACACTTCTTTGTCCACTCAGTGGAGAAAGTTCGCAGCAATTCGTGCGTGACTTCTTCCCACACCCGGCGCCCACTGCTACGTTCCCTTCGAAAGCAAGCCACTGGACGTGGCCGGGAACCGGCACACTCGAGGCCGATTGAGGCGGGGAGGGGCTCGTGAGACGCATGACGGCACGACCCGCGAACGCCCACCAAGCGCGACTGCTCCAGTTGTTGCGTGACGGAGGGCCCAATTCCCGTGCCCAGCTCGGCGACCAGGTCGACCTCTCCCGGTCGAAGCTGGCCGTCGAGGTGGACCGGCTGCTGGAGACGGAACTCGTCGTGGCCGACGGGCTCGCCGCCTCGCGCGGCGGGCGCCGCAGCCACAACATCCGTCTCAACCCACAACTGCGCTTCCTCGGCGTCGACATCGGCGCGACCTCGGTCGACGTCGCCGTCACCAACGCCGAACTGGAGATCCTCGGGCACATCAACCAGCCCATGGACGTACGCGAGGGTCCGGTCGCGGTCTTCGAGCAAGTACTGTCCATGGCCGCCAAGTTGCGGGCCTCGGGGCTCGCGGAGGGCTTCGACGGCGCCGGCATCGGCGTCCCGGGGCCGGTCCGCTTCCCCGAGGGTGTGCCGGTGGCTCCGCCGATCATGCCGGGCTGGGACGGCTTCCCCGTACGGGAGGCGCTCAGTCAGGAACTCGGCTGCCCGGTCATGGTCGACAACGACGTGAACCTGATGGCGCTGGGGGAGCAGCACGCGGGCGTCGCCCGCACCGTGCACGACTTCCTCGTCGTCAAGATCGGCACCGGTATCGGCTGCGGCATCGTCGTCGGCGGTGACGTCTACCGCGGGACGACGGGCAGCGCGGGCGACATCGGGCACATCCAGGCCGTGCCCGAAGGACGCCCGTGCGCCTGCGGCAACCGCGGCTGTCTGGAGGCCCACTTCAGCGGCGCGGCACTGGCCCGCGACGCCACGGAGGCCGCCCAGCAGGGCCGGTCGGCCGAACTCGCGAGCCGCCTGGAGACGAACGGCGACCTCAGCGCCGCCGACGTCGCCGCCGCGGCCGCCGCGGGGGACGCCACCGCGCTCGACCTGATCCGGGAGGGCGGCCGCAGCACCGGCCAGGTCATCGCCGGCCTGGTCAGCTTCTTCAACCCGGGCCTGGTGGTGATCGGCGGCGGGGTGACCGGCCTCGGCCACAACCTGCTCGCCGCGATCCGCACTCAGGTCTACCGCCAGTCGCTGCCCCTGGCGACCGGCAACCTGCCCATCGTACTGGGGGAGCTGGGTCCCACCGCCGGAGTCATCGGCGGGGCCCGGCTGATCAGCGACCACCTGTTCTCACCCGCCTAGGCACCACCCGCAAACCGGTACCACCCGCGACCCGCGCAGGCGTCACCGGCGACCCGCGCAGGCACCAAGCGGTTCCCGATCTCCATCAGCACAGTGCTCTGCCCCGCCCTGCCCTGTACCGCCCCACCCTGCCCTCTCCCGTCCGCCCCGCCCCGCCCTGCTCTGCCCTGACACCGGCCCGCATGCCCGCCGAGGGGACCTCACATGGCACCAGAACCACCGCTGCTCAGCATGTCCGGCATCACCAAGTCGTTCCCCGGAGTCCGGGCCCTGGACGGCGTCGACCTCGACGTCCAGGCCGGCGAGGTGCACTGCCTGCTCGGCCAGAACGGCGCCGGCAAGTCCACGCTCATCAAGGTGCTGGCCGGTGCCCACCAGCCCGACACCGGCACCATCCGCTGGCGCGGCGAGGACGTCACCCTGCGCTCGCCCATCGCGGCCATGCGCCTCGGCATCGCCACCATCTACCAGGAACTCGACCTGGTGGAGCACCTGTCGGTCGCCGAGAACGTCCACCTCGGCCACGAGCCGACCGCCGCCGGCTTCGTCGTACGGGGCAAGGCCGCCAAGGCGTCGACAGCCCGGCTGCTCAAGCGACTCGGACACCCGGAGGTCGATCCGGGACGACTGGTCGGCGAACTCTCCGCCGCACAGCAGCAGATCGTGTCCATGGCGCGGGCACTCTCGCACGACGTACGGCTGATCGTGATGGACGAGCCGTCCGCCGCGCTCGACCCGGACGAGGTCGACAACCTCTTCCGCATCGTCGCCGACCTCACCGCCGAGGGCGTCGCCGTCGTCTACATCTCGCACCGCCTGGAGGAGATCCGCCGCATCGGCGACCGGGTCACCGTCCTCAAGGACGGCCGGGCCGTCGCCGGCGGGCTGCCCGCCGAGTCGACGCCGACCAGCGAGGTGGTGGCGCTGATGACCGGACGCAACGTGGAGTACGTCTTCCCGGACCGGCCGGCCGCACCGCCTTCGGCCGAGCCCGTGCTGAGCGTGCGGGGCCTGTCCCGGGAGGGCGAGTTCGCACCCCTCGACCTGGAGATCCGCCCCGGAGAGATCGTCGGCCTCGCCGGCCTCGTCGGCTCCGGCCGCTCCGAGATCCTGGAGACGGTCTACGGAGCCCGCAAGGCGACCACCGGCCAGGTCCTGGTCGGCGGACGGCCGCTGCGCCCCGGCAGTGTGCGCGCCGCGGTCCGCGCCGGCCTGGGGCTCGCCCCCGAGGAACGCAAGGCACAGGCCCTGCTGATGCTGGAGTCCGTCACTCGCAACGTGTCGGTCTCCGCCATGTCCCGCTTCTCGCGCGGCGGCTGGATCGACCGCGGCGCGGAACTGGGGGCCGCCCGCGAGGCGACCCGCGAGCTGTCGCTGCGGCCCGACAACCCCTCCGCGCCCGTGCGCACCCTGTCCGGCGGCAACCAGCAGAAGGCGGTCCTCGCCCGCTGGCTGCTGCGCGGCTGCAAGGTCCTGCTGCTCGACGAACCCACCCGCGGCGTCGACGTCGGCGCCCGCGCCGAGCTCTACGCGGTCATCCGCCGTCTCGCCGACGAGGGCCTCGCCGTCCTGCTGGTCTCCAGCGAGGTGCCCGAGGTACTGGGCCTCGCCGACCGGGTGCTGGTGCTGCGCGAGGGCCGAGTCGTGCACGAGGCCCCCGCCCGCGAACTCGACGAACACCGCGTACTCGACCTCGTGATGGAAGGAAGCCCGGCGTCATGACGCAGCACGTCTCCCCGCCGCGGGACGGCACCGGCAAGGCGGCTCCGGTGGACGGTCCGCCCGCCTGGCGGGTCCAGTTGGGCCGCGCCGACGTCCGCACCCTCACCCTGCTCGGGGTGCTCGCCGCACTGGTCCTGATCGGCGGCATCACCCAGCCCGACGCGTTCCTGGACACCCGCAACCTCCAGTTGGTGCTCACCCAGGCGTCCGTGATCGGCGTCGTCACCGTCGGCATGACCTTCGTCATCGTCTCCGGCGGCATCGACCTGTCCGTCGGCGCCATCGTCGCCCTGGCCTCGGTCTGGGCGACCACGGTCGCCACCCAGGAGTACGGCTTCGTCGGCATCCTCTTCACGGCGATCGTGGTCGGTGTGGGCTGCGGACTGGTCAACGGGGTGCTCATCGCGTTCGGCCAGATGGTGCCGTTCATCGCCACCCTCGCCATGCTGGCCTCGGCGCGCGGTCTCGCGCTGCAGATCACCGACGGCCGGACCCAGGTCGTCACGGTCCCCAGCGTCCTGGACCTCGGCGAGCGCGACGCCTACGTGCTCGGCATCCCTCCCCTGGTTCTGGTGTTCGCGGCCGTCACCGTCATCGGCTGGCTGGTGCTCAACCGGACCACCTTCGGCCGCCGCACGGTGGCCGTCGGCGGCAACGCGGAGGCCGCCCGGCTCGCCGGCATCGACGTCCGCCGCCAGCGGCTCTACCTCTACCTGCTGTCCGGGCTCTGCTGCGGCATCGCCGCCTTCCTGCTGATCGTCCTGGCCGGCTCCGGCCAGAACACCAACGGCAACCTCTACGAACTCGACGCCATCGCCGCGGCGATCATCGGCGGAACGCTCCTGACCGGCGGGCGCGGCCACATCCTCGGCTCCGTGCTCGGCGTCCTGATCTTCACCACGATCACCAACATCTTCGCCCTGAACAACCTGCAGAGCGACGTCCAGCAGATCGCCAAGGGCGCGATCATCGTCGCCGCCGTGCTGGTCCAGCGACGTACCGCAAGCACGCATTGAGGAAAGGGTTCACCGTCATGACGAAGCTCACGAGTCGCAGAGGACTGCTCTTCGGAGCCGCCGCCGTGTCCGCCGGTGCCGTCCTCACCGGGTGCACCAGCAACGAGACCGACGACGGAGGCGACAAGGCGTCCGCCAACGACCAGCCGGTCGCCGACGACAAGCCGGGCAAGCAGGTCACCATCGGCTACGCCGGCCCGCAGGCCGACCACGGCTGGCTCAACGCCATCAACGACAACGCCCAGAAGCGCGCCGAGAAGTACTCGGACGTGACCATGGAGGTCACCGAGGGCTCGAACGACACGGCCCAGCAGATCGGCCAGATCGAGACCCTCATCAACAAGAAGGTCGACGTCCTGGTGGTGCTGCCCGCCGACGGCAAGGCCCTCACCCAGGTCGGGCTGAAGGCCATGCGCGCCGGCATCCCCGTCGTCAACCTCGACCGCATCTTCAACAGCCCCCAGGCCTACCGCTGCTGGATCGGCGGCGACAACTACGGCATGGGCCTCAACGCCGCCCACTACATCGGCGAGAAGCTCAAGGACACGCCGGACGCCAAGGTCATCGAGCTGGCCGGCCTGGACAACCTGGAACTGACCAAGCAGCGTACCCAGGGCTTCGACGACGGCCTGAAGAACTACCCGAACATCCAGAAGGTGGCCCGCCAGGCCGCCGAGTTCACGGTCGAGTCCGGCCAGGCCAAGATGGCCCAGTTGCTCCAGGCCCAGTCGGACTTCGACGCCCTGTGGAACCACGACGACGACCAGGGCGTGGGCGCGCTGCGCGCCATCGAGCAGGCCGGGCGCGACGACTTCCTGATGGTCGGCGGCGCGGGCGCGCTCTCCGCCTTCCAGGCCATCAAGGCGGACAGCGGCGTCCTGAAGGCGACCGTGCTGTACCCGCCGACCATGGCCGCCTCCGCGATCGACCTGGCCCGCGCCCTCGGACAGGGCAAGGGAGTCTCCGGCCTCGCCGAGTTCGAGATCCCGTCGACCGTCACCTGCTACTCGGCCGTCGTCGACAAGGAGAACGTCGACCAGTACATGTCCACGGGCTTCAAGTGAGGGGCGCCGCCCCGGCAGCGGCCTGACCAGCCTGCCGGGGCGGGGCCCACCCCCACCGCGCCACCACGACGAGGAGGACATCCGCATGGGACAGCCGCAGCAGCCCGAGGGGGCCGGGGCGGAGGCATCAGCCGCCGGAACCGGTACCGACAGCGGGACCGGCACCAGGGCGACGGGGGCATCCGCGACCAGACCGCCGCTGCGCGTCGGCATGGTCGGCTACGCCTTCATGGGTGCCGCACACTCCCAGGGCTGGCGCACCGCCGGCCGGGTCTACGACCTGCCGCTGAACCCGGTCATGTCCGCGATCTGCGGCCGGGACGCCGACGCCGTCCGCACGGCGGCCGACCGTCACGGCTGGGCGAGCACCGAGACCGACTGGCGGACCCTGGTGGAGCGGGACGACATCGACCTCGTCGACGTCTGCACCCCCGGCGACAGCCACGCCGAGATCGCCCTGGCCGCGCTCGCCGCCGGGAAGCACGTCCTGTGCGAGAAGCCGCTGGCCAACACCGTCGCGGAGGCGGAGGCGATGACCCGGGCGGCCGACGAGGCGGGCGCGCGCGGCCAGTTGGCGATGGTCGGGTTCAACTACCGCCGGGTACCGGCCACCGCGCTCGCCCGCCGGATGGTGGGCCAGGGCCGCATCGGCCGGCTGCGGCACGTGCGGGTGACGTACCTCCAGGACTGGCTGGTGGACCCCCAGGCGCCGCTGACCTGGCGGCTGCGCAAGGAGCTGGCCGGGTCCGGAGCCCTCGGTGACCTGGGCGCGCACATCGTGGACCTCGCCCAGTACCTGACGGGGGAGCGGATCGCGGGCGTCTCCGCCCTCACCGAGACCTTCGTACGGGAACGCCCGCTGCCCGAGGGCGCCGCCCGGGGACTGTCGGCGGGCTCGGCTGACGGGGTAACGGGGCAGGTCACCGTGGACGACGCCGCCGTGTTCACCGGCCGCCTGACCTCCGGCGCCCTGGTCTCCTTCGAGGCCACCCGGTACGCCACCGGCCGCAAGAACGCCCTGCGCATCGAACTCAATGGCGAGCGCGGCTCGCTCGCCTTCGACCTGGAGCGGCTCAACGAGCTGTCCTACCACGACGGTACCGAGCCGGGGGAGCACGCCGGGTTCCGCCGCATCCTCGTCACCGAGCCCGAGCACCCCTACCTGGACGCCTGGTGGCCGCCGGGGCACGGACTCGGCTACGAGCACACCTTCGTGCACCAGGTGCGCGACCTCGTCCACGCCGTCGCCGAGGGCCGCCGGCCCGAGCCGTCCTTCGCCGACGGGCTGCAGGTGCAGCGCGTGCTGGCGGCAGTGGAGGAGAGCGCCGAGAAGAACTCCGTCTACACCCCGATCGCCCCCTGAGGAGGCCGGCAGCGACATGCCACGCAACTTCACTCTCTTCACCGGTCAGTGGGCGGACCTGCCTCTGGAGGAGGTCTGCCGCCTCGCCCGCGACTTCGGCTACGACGGTCTCGAACTCGCCTGCTGGGGCGACCACTTCGAGGTCGACAAGGCCCTGGCCGACCCCTCGTACGTGGAATCGCGCCATCAACTGCTCGACAAGTACGGGCTGAAGTGCTGGGCGATCTCCAACCACCTGGCCGGCCAGGCGGTCTGTGACGCCATCATCGACGAACGCCACGAGGCCATCCTGCCCGCCCGCATCTGGGGCGACGGCGACGCGGAGGGCGTGCGGCAGCGCGCCGCCGCCGAGATCAAGGACACCGCACGGGCCGCGGCACGCCTCGGCGTCGACACCGTCATCGGCTTCACCGGATCGGCCATCTGGCACCTGGTCGCCATGTTCCCGCCCGCCCCCGAGTCGATGATCGAACGCGGTTACCAGGACTTCGCGGACCGCTGGAACCCGATCCTCGACGTCTTCGACGCCGAGGGCGTGCGGTTCGCCCACGAGGTCCACCCCAGTGAGATCGCGTACGACTACTGGACCACCCAGCGGGCCCTGGAGGCGGTCGGCCACCGGCCCGCCTTCGGTCTGAACTTCGACCCGTCCCACTTCGTGTGGCAGGACCTCGACCCGGTCGGCTTCCTGTGGGACTTCCGCGACCGGATCTACCACGTCGACTGCAAGGAGGCCCGAAAGCGCCTCGACGGCCGCAACGGGCGGCTCGGCTCCCACCTGCCGTGGGGCGACCCGCGCCGCGGCTGGGACTTCGTGTCGGCCGGCCACGGCGACGTCCCCTGGGAGGACGTCTTCCGCATGCTGCGCTCCATCGACTACCAGGGCCCCGTGTCCGTCGAGTGGGAGGACGCCGGCATGGACCGGCTCCAGGGCGCCCCCGAGGCCCTCACCCGCCTCAAGGCCTTCGACTTCGAGCCGCCGAGCGCGTCCTTCGACGCCGCGTTCAACAGCTGATCCGCGGCGCGTCCAAAAGCTGCTCGCCACCGCGTCGGGAAGCTGGTCCGGCTGCGCGTCCGGCCGCCGGCCCGCGCGCCGGCGGCGGGTCGGGGACCGGGGACCGGAAGGTCCGCCGGTCCCCGGTCCGGCCTGCCCCGACCCCGCTTTGTCCTGTATTGGGAAAAAGTTCAACCGTTTCTGATCCAAGGGGTGTTCGCCCCGGAAGAACGCGGTTACCGTCCCTGAAGTGTTCAGGACACCCACACCGCCGGGGTGACGGCGCACCCCGGCGCCCGCCGCATCGCAGTCTTCGCACCCGTTCCGTACGGCCCACCCGTTCCCGGAGGGACTTCGTGCACAGAAGCAGACTCAAAAGCACCGGCAACAGCACCAGCGCCAAGAGGCGTCCCAGGCTCCGCACCACCCTCGCCCTGTTCACCGGTCTGATGCTGGCCGTGGGCACCCCGGCGACCGTAGCCGGCGCACAGCCGTCGGCCGACGAACCGGCCGCCGCCGAAGGCCAGTTCCAGCAGGTACCGCTGGCCAAGGGCGAGCCCGAGATGGGCGAGCCGATGTCGCTCGCCGTGCTCCCGGACCGCAGCGTCCTGCACACCTCGCGCGACGGCACGCTGCGCCTCACCGACCAGGGCGGCGTCACCAAGGTCGCCGGCAAGCTCGACGTCTACAGCCATGACGAGGAGGGCCTGCAGGGCGTCGGCATCGACCCGGACTTCGAGAACAACCGGGCGATCTACCTCTACTACGCCCCGCCGCTGGACACCCCCGCGGGTGACGCCCCCGAGACCGGCACCGCCGAGGACTTCAAGAAGTTCGACGGCGTGAACCGCCTCTCCCGCTTCGTCCTCAACCCCAACGGCACGCTGGACATGGCCAGCGAGAAGAAGGTCCTGGACGTCGCGGCCTCCCGCGGCACCTGCTGCCACGTCGGCGGCGACATCGACTTCGACGCCGAGGGCAACCTCTACCTGTCCACCGGCGACGACACCAACCCCTTCGCCTCCGACGGCTTCACGCCGATCGACGACCGCCCCGGCCGCAACCCGGCCTTCGACGCCCGCCGCAGCTCCGGCAACACCAACGACCTGCGCGGCAAGATCCTGCGCATCAAGGTCGCCGAGGACGGCTCGTACACCGTTCCGGAGGGCAACCTCTTCGCCCCGGGCACCGAGAAGACCCGTCCCGAGATCTACGCGATGGGCTTTCGCAACCCGTTCCGCATGAGCGTCGACGACGAGACCGGCACGGTCTACGTCGGCGACTACGGCCCCGACGCGGGCGCCGCCGACCCGAACCGGGGCCCGGCGGGACAGGTCGAGTTCGCCAAGGTCACCAAGCCCGCCAACTTCGGCTGGCCCTTCTGCACCGGTGACAACGACGCCTACGTCGACTACGACTTCGCCACCAAGACCTCCGGTGACAAGTTCGACTGCGCCGCCCCGAAGAACACCTCGCCGCACAACACGGGCCTCGTCGACCTGCCGCCCGCGCAGGCCGCGTGGATCCCGTACGACGACGGCAGCGTGCCCGAGTTCGGCAGCGGCTCGGAGTCCCCGATGGCCGGCCCGGTCTACCGCTACGACCCCGAGCTGGACTCCTCCGTGAAGTTCCCCGAGGAGTACGACGGCGACTTCTTCGCGGGCGAGTTCGGCCGCCGCTGGATCAAGCGGATCGAGCAGAACGCCGACGGCACGGTCGCGAAGATCAACGATTTCCCGTGGACCGGCACCCAGATCATGGACATGGAGTTCGGCCCCGACGGCGCGCTCTACGTCCTCGACTACGGCGTCTCCTGGTTCCAGGGCGACGAGAACTCCGCGCTGTACCGGATCGAGAACGCCGAGGACGGCTTCTCGCCGATCGCCGAGGTGAGCGCGAACAAGACGTCCGGCGCGGCCGGCCTGAAGGTCAAGTTCACCGCCTCCGCCAAGGACGCCGACTCCCCGGACCTCACCTACAGCTGGGACTTCGGCGACGGCACCAAGGGCGAGGGCCTCACCCCGACCCACAAGTACAAGAAGGTCGGCACCTACACCGCGACCTTCACCGCGAAGGACCCCGAGGGCAACACCGGCAACGCCAGTGTCCGGATCGTGGTGGGCAACACCGAGCCCAAGGTGAAGATCGAGATCCCGGGCAACGGCAGCCTCGCCGCCTTCGGCGAGCCCGTTCCCTTCAAGGTGAAGGTCACCGACCCCGAGGAGACCGTCGACTGCTCCAGGGTCAAGGTCGCCTACAGCCTCGGCCACGACTCCCACGCCCACGAGCTGACCAGCGAGATGGGCTGTGAGGGCACCCTCACCCCGCCCCCGGGCGACGGCGGTCACGACCCCAACGCCGACATCTACGGCGTGGTCGGCGCCAGCTACACCGACGGCGGGGCGAACGGCCAGGAGGCCCTGACCGGCACCGCGCGCACCGTCATCCAGCCGCTGCACCGCCAGGCCGAGCACTTCACCACCCAGTCCGGCGTGGCGGCGATCGACAAGACCGGCGCCAACGGCGGCAAGACCGTCGGCGACATCCACGACGGTGACTGGATCTCCTTCAGCCCCTACAAGTTCGACGGGCAGAAGAAGCTGACCGTCCGGGCCTCCTCCGGCGGCGCCGGCGGCTTCCTCGAGCTGCGCACCGGCTCACCCACCGGCAAGCTGCACGGCTCGGCGTACATTCCGCCGACCGGGAGCTGGGAGACGTTCCAGAACGTCGACGTGCCGCTGCGCTCGCTGCCCAAGCGCACCACGGAGATCTACCTGGTCTTCCGGGGCGGCGACGGCGCCCTGTACGACGTGGACGACTTCGAATTCTCCAAGGAGCCGTTCAAGAAGGGCAAGAAGGTCCTGGTCTTCTCCAAGACGGCCGGCTTCCGCCACGACTCCATCCCGCAGGGCATCGCCGCCCTGAAGGAGCTGGGTGCCCCGGCCGGCATCTCGGTCACCGCGACCGAGGAAGCCGGGCAGTTCACCACGGCCAACCTCGCCAAGTACGACGCGGTGGCCTTCCTGTCCACCACCGGCGACGTCCTGGGCGCCGACCAGCAGAAGGCGTTCGAGGACTACGTCGAGAACGGCGGCGGCTACATGGGCATCCACGCCGCCGCCGACACCGAGTACGACTGGGAGTTCTACGGCGGCCTCGTCGGCGCCTACTTCGACTCGCACCCGGCCATCCAGAAGGCCACCGTGCGTGTCCACGACCACGACCACCCGTCCACCGCGCACCTGGGCGACACCTGGGAGCGCACCGACGAGTGGTACAACTACCGCACCAACCCGCGTGAGCAGGCCAAGGTCCTCGCCACCCTCGACGAGACCACCTACGAGGGCGGCACCATGAAGGGCGACCACCCGATCGCCTGGTGCCAGAGCTACGGCGGCGGCCGCTCCTTCTACACCGGCGGCGGCCACACCAAGGAGTCGTACGCCGACGAGGCCTTCCGCAGCCACCTGCTCGGCGGCATGCGGTACGCCACCGGCCAGGTGAAGGCGGACTGCAAGCCGAGCAAGGGCTACCGGGACATCTTCAACGGCCAGACCCTGGACGGCTGGAAGCAGGCCGGCCCCGGCAAGTTCGTCGTCAAGGACGGCACCATGGTGTCCGAGGGCGGCATGGGCCTGCTCTGGTACCAGGCCAAGGAGCTGGAGTCGTACTCCCTCAAGCTCGACTGGAAGATGCGGGGCGACGACAACTCCGGGATCTTCGTGGGCTTCCCGGCCTCCGACGACCCCTGGTCCGCGGTGAACAAGGGCTACGAGATCCAGATCGACGCCACGGACGCGCCCGACCGCACCACGGGCTCCGTCTACTCGTTCAAGTCGGCGAACATCAAGGCCCGTGACCAGGTCCTGCGGCCGCCCGGCCAGTGGAACTCCTACGAGATCAAGGTCCGGGGCGAACGCCTCCAGGTGTTCCTCAACGGAGTCAAGATCAACGACTTCACCAACAAGGACCCCGAGCGGAGCCTGACCGACGGCTACATCGGCCTGCAGAACCACGGCGCCGACGACCAGGTCTCCTTCCGCGACATCCAGTTGAAGGAACTGCCCGCCAAGGGCCACTAGAACGGCGGCGGGCGGAGGACGCCGGACCTCCGCCCGCCGCTCCCCGGGGGGTGCACGTCGGCTTGCGCGTGCGCGATCGCCCATGTGCGCGATCGCGTCCGAGTGTGAGGGCCGGCGTGTGTGCGACCGCTTGTGTCTGTTCGACCGCTTGAGAGTACTGGCGCTTGTGTGTGTTCGACGCGCTCGACAAGGAGGCTGCCCATGTCCGCGTCCCCCTCTGGTTCCCATGGCTCCCGCACCGGTGTCTGGCTGATCGGAGCCCGTGGCTCCGTCGCCACCACGGTGGTGGCGGGCTGCGCCGCCGTGACCGCGGGACTGCACCCGCCGACCGGCATGGTCACCGAAACCCCCGACTTCGCCGACACCGGGCTGCCCGCCCTGTCGTCCCTCGTCTTCGGCGGCCACGACACCGTGGACTGCCCTCTGCCCAAGCGGGCGGAGGCCCTGGCCGACGGGGGCGTGCTGCCGCCCGGACTGCCCTCGGCCGTGGGCGCCGAACTGGCCGCCGCCGACCGCGAGATCCGCCCCGGCGGCCCCCTGCCCGGCGACACGCGCGACGAGGACGAACTGATCGCCGCCTTCGCCGCGGACATCACCGACTTCGTACGACGCTCGGGGGCAGACCGGGCGGTAGTGGTGAACGTGGCCTCCACCGAGCCCGCCCCCACCGGCCGCACCCTGCCGGCCAGCTCGCTGTACGCGGCCGCGGCACTGCGCGCCGGCTGTCCGTACGTCAACTTCACCCCGTCGACCGGCCTGCACCACCCCGAGCTGGCCGCCCGGGCGGCCGCGGCCGGCCTCCCGTACGCGGGCCGGGACGGCAAGACCGGCCAGACCCTGTTGCGCTCGGTGCTGGGCCCGATGTTCGCGCAGCGCGCGCTCACCGTACGCGCCTGGTCCGGCACCAACCTCCTCGGCGGCGGCGACGGCGCTGCCCTCGCCGACCCCGCGGCCGCCGCCGCCAAGAACGCCGGCAAGGAACGCGTCCTCGCCGACACCCTCGGCGCGCCCGTCGAGGGCGAGGTCCACATCGACGACGTGCCCGCGCTCGGCGACTGGAAGACGGCCTGGGACCACATCGCCTTCGACGGCTTCCTCGGCGCCCGGATGTTCCTGCAGACCACCTGGCAGGGCTGCGACTCCGCGCTCGCCGCGCCGCTCGTCCTCGACCTGGCCCGGCTGGCCGCCCGCGCCCAGGAGCGGGGCCTGTCCGGCCCGCTGAGCGAACTGGGCTTCTACTTCAAGGACCCGGTCGGGGACGGCCCGTCGTCACTGGCCGGACAGTACGCGGAGCTGTTGCGTTTCGCCGAGCGGTTGCGGGACGGCGCCGACGGTCGCGGGGCGCAGCGGTGAGCCGCACGGTCGCCACGACGCGGGGCACGCCCGCGCCGGCCGGGTCGCCGGCGGCGGACGCCCCCGCGCCGGGAGGCATCGCCCCGCCCTCCCGCGGCGCCGCGCCCCACGCCCACCGTCCCCGCTCCGGCCACGCCGGTGCCTGGGCCGAACTGCTGCGCCTGCCCGCGTTGTTCACCGTCCCCGGTGACGCCCTGGCCGGCGCGGCGGCGGCCGGCGCGCGTCCCGGGCCCCGCACGCTGCTCGCCATCGGCTCCTCCCTGTGCCTGTACGAGGCCGGCATGGCCCTGAACGACTGGGCGGACCGCGCCGAGGACGCCGTGGAGCGCCCGCACCGCCCACTGCCGTCCGGCCGCGTCCGACCGGCCGCCGCCCTCACCGCGGCCTGTGGCCTCACCGGCGCCGGTCTGCTGCTCGCCGCCCGTGCCGGCCGGCCCGCCCTCGCGGTGGCCGCGCCGCTGGCGGCGACCGTCTGGGCCTACGACCTGGCGCTGAAGCACACACCCGCCGGGCCGGTGGCCATGGCCGCCGCCCGCGGACTTGACCTGCTCCTGGGCGCGGCCGCCACCGGCGGCGGCACCCGCGCCGCGCTGCCCTCCGCCGCGCTGCTCGGCAGCCACACCCTCGCGGTCACGGCCGTCTCCCGCAAGGAGACCACCGGCGGCTCGACGCTGGCCCCGCTGGCGGCCCTCGCGACGACGGGGGTACTGGCCCGGCTGGTCACCCACCGCCGCACCCGACCCCCGGCAGGCCGGCGGGCAGCAGCCGCCCCCGGCCTGCCGGGCTCCACCCCCGCCGAGGGCCGGTCCTGGGACACCGGTGGCGCCCTGGTCACCGCCCTGACCGCCGCGTACGCCGCCACGGCCGCCCGCCCCTACTTCCACGCCACGCTCAACCCCTCACCGCCGCTCACCCAACGCGCCGTCGGCGGCGGCATCCGGGCCACGATCCCGCTCCAGGCCGCGCTCGCCGCCCGTTCCGGCGCGGTGGCCACGGCCCTCGTGGCCGCGGCCCTGGCCCCGGCCGGCCGGATGTTCGCGAGGCGGGCCGGCATGAGGAAGGTGAGCATCACATGAGCCGGAACCCCCACCGGGGGCCGAACGCGACCACCTCCACGCCGACCTCCACGCCGGCGTCCACGGCCGCGCCAGTCCCCGCCTCCGAGTCCGCGTCCGTGTCTGTCCCCGCCTCCGCCACAGCGTCCATGGCCCCGCCCGCCTCCGCGTCCGAGTCCGTGTCCGTCCCCGCGTCGGCGTCCACGGCCGGGCCTGTCCCCGCCTCCGAGTCCGCGTCCGTGTCTGTCCCCGCCTCCGCCACAGCGTCCATGGCCCCGCCTGCCTCCGCGTCCGTCCCCGCGTCGGCGTCCACGGCCGGGCCTGTCCCCGCCTCCGCGTCCGAGTCCGTGTCCGTCCCCGCGTCGGCGTCCACGGCCGCGCCAGTCCCCGCCTCCGAGTCCGTGTCCGCCTCCGCGTCCACGGCCGCGCCAGTATCCGCCTCCCGGTCTGTCCCTGACTCCGCGTCCACGTCCATAGCCGCGTCCGCCGCGACCCTCGCGGTCGAGCGGGCTTCCACGTCCGCGGGAGCCTCGGTCTCCGCCGCCGCGTCCGCGGCTGCCTCGACGCCTGCCTCCGGGGCCCCGCCCATGGCCGCCTCCGCGTCCGCGGGCTCGCGGAGGGTCCCGGGCGGTGTCCCCCCGTCCCCTCTCCGCTTCGGCTACGGCACCAACGGCCTCGCCGACCTCCGTCTCGACGACGCCCTCGCCCTCCTCGCCGACCTCGGCTACGACGGCGTCGGTCTCACCCTCGACCACATGCACCTCGACCCGCTCGCCGACGACCTGGCCGCCCGCACCCGCCGGGTCGCACACCGGCTGGACGCGCTCGGCCTGGGCGTCACCGTGGAGACGGGCGCCCGCTATGTGCTGGACCCGCGCCGCAAGCACGGACCCTCCCTCCTCGACCCGGACCCGGACGACCGAGCCCGCCGCGCCGATCTCCTGGTCCGCGCCGTCCGGGTCGCCGCCGACCTCGGGGCCCACGCGGTGCACTGCTTCAGCGGGATCACCCCGGCCGGGACGGACGAGGACACGGCGTGGCAGCGGCTGGCCGAGTCCCTCGCCCCAGTCCTGGACGTCGCCGCCGGCGAGGGCGTCCCCTTGGCCGTCGAACCCGAACCGGGCCACCTCCTCGCCACCCTCGCCGACTTCCACCGACTGCGCCGCACCCTCGGCGACCGGGAGCACCTCGGCCTCACCCTGGACATCGGCCACTGCCAGTGCCTCGAACCCCTCCCTCCCGCCGACTGCGTGCGCGCCGCCGCCCCCTGGCTGCGCCACGTACAGATCGAGGACATGCGCCGCGGCGTCCACGAACACCTCCCCTTCGGTGACGGCGAGATCGACTTCCCGCCCGTTCTCGAGGCCCTCGCCGCCACCGGCTACCAGGGCCTGACCGTCGTCGAACTGCCGCGCCACTCCCACGCGGGCCCACACTTCGCCGAACGCTCCCTGCCCTTCCTCCGCAGGGCCGCGGCAGCGGCCGCGTCCCCCCGCACGAACCGCTCGGGCGAGCCCTCCGCCACCCGCTGAAGGGAGCCACACCCATGAAGCAGCCACCCGCCACCCACGTCACCACCCCCGCCACCCAGGGCGTGGACGGCACGGCCGCCGGGCAGGACCCCCAGGGCACCACCCCCGCCCACGTCCCGCCGGCCGACCTGCGCGCCGCTCTCACCGCCGAGCTCGGCGGAGCCGCCCGGGCCTGGCTGGACCAGGCCCTGGACGAGGCGGCCGCCCACCCCGGCGGCCACGGGCCCATCTCCGTCTGGGAGCTGCGCCTCGCCGAGGCGGGCCGCCGCTGCGGCCCCGCCCACGCCGACGCCGCTCGCGTCCTCGTCCTGCACGCGGCCCGCGCCGACACGGACGCGCTGACCCGGGTCTACTTCCAGGGCACCGCCGACGAACGCCGCGCCGTCCTGTACGCCCTGCCCCACCTCGTGCCCGGCCCCGACGCCCTCCCGCTCGTCGAGGACGCCCTGCGCACCAACGACACCAGGTTGGTGGCCGCCGCCCTCGGCCCGTACGCCGCCCGGCACCTGGATCCGCACCAGTGGCGGCACGCCGTACTGAAGTGCCTGTTCACCGGCGTCCCCGTCGACCGCGTGGCGGACCTCGACCGCCGGGCGGGCGGCGACGCGGAACTCGCCCGCATGCTCGCCGACTACGCCGCCGAACGCACCGCCGCGGGCCGCCCGGTCCCCGAAGACCTGCACCGCGTCCTGGCCCTGACCGAGCCCGCGCACTCCTCGCACGGCACGGCCGGCCCCCACGGCAAGGAGTCCTGATGCGCATCTTCGACCCCCACATCCACATGACCTCCCGCACCACCGACGACTACGAGGCGATGCACGCCGCGGGTGTCCGCGCCGTCGTCGAGCCCTCGTTCTGGCTCGGCCAGCCCCGCACGTCGCCCGCCTCCTTCCGGGACTACTTCGACGCCCTGCTCGGCTGGGAGCCCTTCCGCGCGGCCCAGTACGGCATCGCCCACCACTGCACCATCGCCCTCAACCCCAAGGAGGCGAACGACCCCCGGTGCCTCCCCGTCCTCGACGAACTGCCCCGCTACCTCGTCAAGGACCGCGTCGTGGCCGTCGGTGAGATCGGCTACGACTCGATGACCCCGGCCGAGGACACCGCCCTGGCCACCCAGCTCCAGCTCGCCGCCGACCACGGTCTGCCCGCCCTCGTGCACACCCCGCACCGGGACAAGCTCGCCGGCCTGCGGCGCACCCTGGACGTCGTGCGCGAATCCGCGCTGCCCACCGACCGGGTGCTGGTCGACCACCTCAACGAGACCACCGTCAAGGAGGCCAAGGACAGCGGCGCCTGGCTCGGTTTCTCCGTCTATCCGGACACCAAGATGGACGAGGCCCGGATGGTCGCCCTCCTGAGCGAGTACGGCCCGGAACAGGTCCTGGTGAACTCCGCCGCCGACTGGGGCAGGAGCGACCCGCTCAAGACCCGCAAGGTCGGCGACCTGATGCTCGCCGAGGGTTTCACCGAGGACGACGTGGACCGGGTGCTGTGGCGCAACCCCGTCGCCTTCTACGGGCTCAGCGGGCGGCTGGTCCTCGACGTGACCTCGGCCGACGCCACGCACGAGGGCAACTCCATCCTGCGCGGCGGGGAGTGAGCCATGCGCTTCCGGCACCCCGACGGCTCCACCGTCCACCTCGCCTACTGCACCAACGTGCACCCGGCCGAGACCCTCGACGGTGTCCTCGCCCAGCTCCGCGACCACTGCGAGCCGGTCCGCCGCCGCCTGGGCCGCGACCGCCTCGGCATCGGGCTGTGGCTCGCCCGCGACGCCGCCCACGCCCTGGTCACCGACCCCGCCGCACTGCGCGGGCTGCGCACCGAACTCGACCGGCGCGGCCTGGAGGTCGTCACCCTCAACGGATTCCCCTACGAGGGCTTCGGCGCCGGAGAGGTCAAGTACCGCGTCTACAAGCCGGACTGGGCCGACCCCGAACGCCTCGACCACACCACCTCCCTGGCCCGCGTCCTCGCCGGTCTGCTGCCCGACGACGTCGCGGACGGCACCATCTCCACCCTGCCGCTCGCCTGGCGCACCGCGTACGACGACACCCGCGCCGACAAGGCCCGCACCGCCCTGGTCACCCTCGCCGAACGCCTCGACGCCCTCGAGGAACTGACCGGCCGCTCCATCCGCGTCGGCCTCGAACCCGAGCCCGGTTGCGTCGTGGAGACCACCCACGACGCCATCGCCCCGCTCACCGCGATCGGCCACGACCGCATCGGCATCTGCGTCGACACCTGCCACCTCGCCACCTCCTTCGAAGACCCGCACACCGCTCTGGACGCCCTCACCGACGCCCGGGTCCCCGTCGTCAAGTCCCAGCTCTCCGCCGCCCTGCACGCCGAACACCCCTCCCTTCCCGAGGTCGGCGAGGCCCTCGCCGACTTCGCCGAACCCCGGTTCCTGCACCAGACCCGCGCCGCCACCTCGGCCGGCCTGCACGGCACCGACGACCTCGACGAGGCTCTGGCGGACGGCGGCCCCCTGCCCGCCACCGTGCCCTGGCGCTCCCACTTCCACGTCCCCCTGCACGCGGCCCCTGCCGCGCCCCTCACCTCCACCCTCCCCGTGCTCGAGGCAACGCTGGCCCGGCTCGTCGGCGGCCCTCACCCGCTCACCCGCCACCTGGAGGTCGAGACCTACACCTGGCAGGCCCTCCCGCCCGAGCTGCGGCCCCGCGCCCGGGCCCAGCTCACCGACGGCATCGCCGCCGAGCTCACCCTCGCCCGCGACCTGTTGACGGACCTCGGCCTCAAGGAACTGCCATGACCCGACCGCTCCCCTCCGACGGCCCGACTCCCTCCGACGGCCCGGCCTCCCCGGACGGCCCCACCCCCCTCCTCGTCCTGGACGTCGTAGGCCTCACCCCCCGTCTCCTCGACCACATGCCCCACCTCAAGAAGCTCGGCCAGTCCGGCTCCCGTGCGCCTCTCGGCACCGTCCTGCCCGCCGTCACCTGCGCCGCCCAGTCCACCTTCCTCACCGGCACCCATCCGTCCGAGCACGGCATCGTCGGCAACGGCTGGTACTTCCGCGAACTGGGTGACGTCCTGCTGTGGCGCCAGCACAACGGTCTCGTCGCCGGCGACAGGCTGTGGGACGCCGCGCGCCGCGCGCACCCCGGTTACACCGTCGCCAACATCTGCTGGTGGTACGCCATGGGCGCGGACACCGACATCACCGTCACCCCCCGTCCCGTCTACTACGCCGACGGCCGCAAGGAACCCGACTGCTACACCCGGCCCCCGGCCCTGCACGACGAACTCACCGACAGACTCGGCACCTTCCCGCTCTTCCACTTCTGGGGACCCGGTGCGGACCTGGTCTCCAGCCAGTGGATCATCGACGCGACCCGGCACATCATGGGCACCCGGCACCCCGACCTGACGCTGTGCTACCTCCCTCACCTCGACTACGACCTGCAGCGCTTCGGCCCCGACGACCCGCGCTCCCTGAAGGCGGCGGCGGACCTGGACGCGGCACTGGCACCGCTCCTCGACGACGCCCGCGCCGAGGGCCGCACCGTCGTCGCGCTGTCCGAGTACGGCATCACCCGCGTGAACCGGCCCGTCGACATCAACCGCGCCCTGCGCCGCGCCGGCCTGCTCGAGGTGCACACGCAGGACGGCATGGAGTACCTCGACCCGATGGCCTCCCGCGCCTTCGCGGTCGCGGACCACCAGATCGCCCATGTCTACGTGCGCCGCCCCGAGGACCTCGACGCCACCCGCGCCGCCCTCGACGGGCTGCCCGGTATCGAGCAGCTCCTCGACGACGAGGGCAAGAAGGCCCAGCACCTCGACCACCCACGCGCCGGCGAGCTCGTCGCCGTCGCGGAGCCGGACGCCTGGTTCACGTACTACTACTGGCTCGACGACGACCGCGCGCCCGACTTCGCGCAGCTCGTCGAGATCCACCGCAAACCCGGCTACGACCCGGTCGAGCTGTTCATGGACCCACTCGACCCCTACGTCAAGGTCAAGGCGGCCGGCGCCCTGGCCCGCAAGAAACTCGGCATGCGCTACCGCATGGCGGTCGTGCCCCTGGACCCCTCACCTATTCGAGGCAGCCATGGCCGCCTCCCCGCGAGCGACGACGACGGTCCGCTCCTCATCTGCTCCACCCCCCGCGCTGTCGGAGACCGCGTCGCGGCCACCGACGTGAAACAACTCCTGCTCCGGCTCGCCGGGCTCGGCTGACGCACCATCGGTCAAGGCACGCGATCCAGCCGATTTCCAGCTACTGAGAGTGAAACACACGGCACTGACAACGGTCCGCCCCAGCCGCATCGGGGCAGGCCACGACCCAGAAGGCAGGCACCCGTGACCCTGTTCTCCGACCCGTCCGCCCGCACCGACGCCTCCTCGGACCCGGCCGTCGACGGCCCGGGCGAAGGCCTGCGCCGCACCCTCGGGGTGGACCGGCGCCGCTTCCTCAGCACCTGCACAGCCGTCGCGGCCGGAGCCGTGGCGGCCGCCCCCGTCTTCGGCGCGGCCCCCGCCCTCGCCCAGGACCGGGGGAGAGACCACGGCCACGGCCACGGCCACGGCCACGGCCACGGCGGGCACGTCCTCGTCCCGGCGGACAAGCGTGGCATCATCCTGTACACCGTCCGTGACGCCACCGGCCGCGACCCCCTCGCCACCGACCTGCCCTCCGGCTTCCGCGAGGTGTTCAAGCAGCTCGCCCGGCACGGGTACCGCCAGGTCGAGTTCGCGGGCTACCGCCAGCACCCCAACGCGCCCGGCGGCGCCGACCTGGAATCGGTCAAGGGCGCCAAGCTGCTGCGCTGCTGGCTCGACGAGTACGGTCTGCGCGCCCAGGGCAACCACGGCTTCATCCCGTCCTCCTGGCCGCTGACCACGGCCGACAAGGACACCTTCAAGAAGCACCTGGAGATCGCCAACATCCTCGGGCTGGACCACATGGGCACCGGTGGCGACCCCACCGGCAGCTCGTACCGCGACGACTGGGACGTGGCCGCCGACAAGTGGAACGCCCTCGGCGCGATAGCCCGCCGGGAGGGCGTCAAGCTCTACACCCACAACCACGACAGCGCCTACGGCTTCCTGCTCGACGGAGGCCCGCTGGACGACCAGGGGCGGCCGACCCGCAGCTCCGGCATCCGGAAGCTGGAGTACTTCCTCAAGATCACCGACCCGAGGGTCGTCTGGCTGGAGATGGACATCTTCTGGGCGCACGTCGCCCAGTACAAGTTCCACACCTACACCGCCCACGACGGTTCCACCCGGAAGGACGTCTTCGACCCGGCCGGCCTGGTCGCCCGCAACAACAAGCGCTACCCGCTGTTCCACGCCAAGGACGGCGTCGTCAGCACGACCAACGGCATGGGCTACGACATGGTGCCCTTCGGGACCGGCGTCATCGACTACACGACGTTCTTCTCGCGGGTCGGGCAGCGGAACTACCACAACCCGATGATCGAGGACGACAACTCCCCGAGCGCCACCGACCCCGCGCAGTCGCTGCGCGAGGCCAAGATCAGCTACGACAACCTGGCGGCCCTGCGCAAGCGGCGCCGCTGACCGTCCCGCACGGCGGCGCGGCGGCGGCCGTTCCCGTGAGACATCCTCGCGGGAACGGCCGCCGCCGTACCGCCGTGCCGCCGGCGTGCCCGCCGCCCGGGCACCCCTGGCCGCACGGCAACGTCATGTCATGCCGATTCCTCGCCGAGCGGTTGCGGGTTGGGCGTGATGCGCTTGGCACGAGGCCGTCCCGGCGGGTGCAGGAACAGCGCCACGAAGCCCGCGAAGATCGATATCGACCCGGCCAGGACGAACGCCCCGGAGTAGTCCCAGGCGCCCACCACGACCGCGCCCATGCCCGAGCCCAGCAGACCGGAGACCAGCTTCGAGGAGTACACCAGCCCGTAGTTGGTGGCGTTGTTGTTCTCCCCGAAGTAGTCGGCGGTCATCGCGGCGAACATCGGGAAGATCGCGCCGCCGCCGAAACCGGAGATCGAGGAGAAGACCAGGAACAGCGGCAGGTTGCCCATGTTGCCGGAGAGCAGGATGCCGTACTGCGACAGTCCGAGGACCATGCAGACGAAGATCAGGCACTGCTTGCGGCCGTAGCGGTCGGACAGCCAGCCGATGACACCGCGGCCCGTGCCGTTGACGATGGCCTTCAGGGACATCGCGGTCGCCACGATGCCGCCCGCGAAGCCGGCCTCGTCACCGAACGGAACCTGGAAGGCGATACCGAAGATGTTCACGCCCGAGGTGCACAGCAGACAGAACCACATCAGGGCCACACGTCCGGTCCGCCACGCCTCCATGGGGGTGTACTGGTGCACGGCGGGCGGGTTCTTCTCCAGCGCGCGCCGGGTGCGCGCGTCGGTGGGCTTCTTGAGCGGGTCCACATCCGCGGGCCACCAGTTCTTCGGCGGGTCCTTGAAGAAGAACCCGGCGAACGCGACGACCCCCGCCAGGAACACACCCACCGAGACCAGCACCCAGCGGAAGTTGGTGCCGTCCATGTAGCCGGTGAAGATGAACACGAACGGCACGGACCCGTAGGCGAATCCGCCGTTGACGAAGCCCGTCTTGCCGCCCTTGCGCTCCGGATACCACTTGGCGACCATGTTCACGCTGGTCGCGTACACCATGCCGGCACCCATGCCGCTGAACATGCCGAACCCGATGTAGGCGACGATCACATGCGGCGCGAACGCGAGCGAGAGATATCCCAGCAGCGTGCCGACGGCGCCGCACATCATCGCCCAGCGGGCCGGCAACCTGCCGCTCTCCCGCAGCTTGCCCGCCGGGAAGGCCACCGCGGCCTGGAAGAAGACCCAGACACCGAGCATCCAGAAGATGTGCGCGCTGCTCCAGCTATGGGCCGTGTGCAGGGTGTCCTCGGCGGACGCGAACGCGTACTCCGCCGAGCTGATGCCCATCATGCCGATCCAGGGCAGGATGACCATCCACTTGCGTTTGCGGCCCATGATGTCGATGTCGGTCTCACCGAGGCGGTAGACGCGTCCGTTGGCGTCGGTCACCTCTCGGTACGGAACCGAGGTCCGCAGGTCGGTCGTTGTCATGTCGTCTCGCACCCCTAGCGTTCGAAAGATCTGGCCAGCGCCCCCTGTCCATTTCCTTTCGTGCGCGCGCGGGTCCTGGGGCCGGCCGACGCGCACCGTCGGCCGGTCCCGTGCTCGCTCAGCTCATGAACCGCCCCCCAACAGCCCCGCCGCCCGCGCCCAGCGGTACTTCGCGCCGAGTACGGCCACCGGCTTCTCGGTGGTGTACGGGTACGCCACGACCCCGTGCTCGAAGAGGTACTGGCTGGCCTCCTCCACCTCCACGTCGCCCGCGAGGGATGCCACCACGGGCTTCTCGACGCCGCGCTCGCGGAACTCGGCCACCACGCGCGCGGTGAGTTCGGCGAACACCATGGGGGGAGTGACGATGGTGTGCCAGTAGCCGAGGACCAACGCGTGGATGCGCGGATCCTCGAGACCGAGCCGGATCGTCGCCTCGTACGTCGACGGCGGCTCGCCCCCGGTGATGTCCACCGGGTTGCCCGCCGCCCCGAACGGCGGGATGAAGGCCCGGAACGCCGTGTCCAGGTCCGGCGGAATCTCCATCAGCGACAGCCCGTTGTCCGTCACCGCGTCCGAGAGCAGCACCCCGCTGCCGCCCGCCCCGGTGATGATCACCACGTTGTCGCCAATGGGGGCGGGCAGCACCGGCAACGCGCGCGCGTACTCCAGCATCTCGCCCAGGCCGGGCGCCCGGACGACCCCGGCCTGCCGCAGGATGTCGTCGTACACGGCGTCGTCCCCGGCGAGCGCCCCGGTGTGCGAGCCGGCGGCCTTCGCCCCCGCCGCGGTCCGCCCCGCCTTCAGCACCACGACCGGCTTCCTCGGCACCGTCGCCCGCGCGGCCTCGACGAACGCGCGCCCGTCCTTGAGGTCCTCCAGGTGCATCGCGATGCACTCGGTGTGCGGGTCCTCGCCGAACCAGGTCAGCAGGTCGTCCTCGTCCAGGTCCGACTTGTTGCCGAGGCCGACGATCGCCGACACACCGGTCTTAGTGGTCCGCGCGAAGCCCAGGATGGCCATCCCGATACCGCCCGACTGCGACGTCAGCGCGACACCGCCCTTGACGTCGTACGGCGTGCAGAACGTGGCGCACAGGTCCTGCCACGTGGAGTAGTAGCCGTAGATGTTCGGGCCCAGCAGCCGGACGCCGTGCCGTTCGGCGATCGCCACGATCTCGTCCTGGAGGGCGTGCTCACCGGTCTCCGCGAAGCCGGACGGGATCAGTACCGCGTTGGGGATCCCCTTGCGCCCCACCTCCTCCAGGGCCCCGGCCACGAACCGCGCGGGGATCGCGAAGACCGCCACATCCACCTCACCGGGAACGTCGGTGACCCTCTTGTACGCCTTGCGGCCCAAGATGTCATCGGCCTTGGGGTTCACCGGATGGATCTCGCCCGCGAAGCCGCCGTCGACGAGGTTGCGCATCACCGAGTTGCCGATCTTCCCCGGCTCACCGGAGGCGCCGATCACCGCGACCGACGAGGGCTGCATCAGCCGGCGCATCGAGGTGAGGATCTCCTCGCGCGTGTACCGGCGCCGCTGCTTGGGCGTCTCGGTCGCGAGGATCACCCTGATGTCGGCGGCGACCGCCCCGTCGGGCGTGGCGATCACCGGGTTCAGGTCCACCTCGGCGATCTCCGGGAAGTCCGCGACGAGTTCGGAGACCCGGCGGATCTGCTCCGCCACCGCCCACCGGTCCACCCCGGCCTGCCCGCGCACCCCGCGCAGCACCTCGGCCGCCCGGATCGAGTCCAGCATGGACAGTGCCTCGTCGGCGTCCACGGGCGCGAGCCGGAACGTGACGTCCTTGAGAACCTCGACCAGCACCCCGCCGAGCCCGAACGCCACCACCTTCCCGAACGTCGGGTCGGTCACCGCGCCGACGATGACCTCCTGCCCCCGCGGCAGCAGCTCCTGTATCTGCACACCCTCGACGCGCGCCGACGCGTCGTACGCACGCGCGTTGTCGACGATCCGGCAGAACGCGGCCCGTACGTCCGCCGCCCCCGCCACCCCGACGACCACTCCGCCGGCGTCGGTCTTGTGCAGGATGTCCGGGGAGACGATCTTCATCACGACCGGTCCGCCGAAGCGCGCCGCACACGCCACCGCCTCGTCGACGTCCCGCGCCAGCTCCTCGCGCGGCACGGCGATCCCGTAGGCGTCGGCGAGCACCTTGCCCTCGGGAGCGGTCAGCGCGGTGCGCCCCTTCGCCCGCACGGAGTCCAGGAGCCCGCGCACCCGCGCCACCCGGTCCTCGGTCGTCACCTCAGATCACCCCGTTCGACTTGAGCAGGCGCAGCTCCTCGTCGCCGAGGCCCAGCTCGCCGACGTAGACCTCTTCGTTGTGCTCGCCGAGCAGCGGCGAACTGATGACCTCCACAGGGGAGTCGGAGAGCTTGAGCGGGCTGCCGACGGTCACGAACTCGCCGCGCTCGGGGTGGGGGACGGTCACCACCATCTCGTTGGCGACCAGGGACCGGTCCTCGATGATCTCCTTGGTGGACAGGATCGGCCCGCAGGGGATGTTGTGCGCGTTGAGCCGCTCCAGCACCTCCCACTTGGGGAGGGTGGACGACCACTCCTCGATGAGCTGGAACATCTTGTTCAGCTTCGGCAGCCGGGCCTGGGGCGTCGCCCACTCGGGGTCCTCGGCGAGCTCGGGCCGGCCGATGAGTTCGCTCAGCGGCTGCCAGCCGACCGGCTGGACGATGACGTACACGTAGTCGTTCGGACCGCCCGGCGCGCACTTGACCGCCCAGCCCGGCTGCCCGCCGCCGGACGCGTTCCCGGACCTGGGAACCTCGTCGCCGAAGTCCTCGTTGGGATATTCGGCGAGTGGACCACGGGTCAGGCGCTGCTGGTCGCGCAGCTTCACCCGGCAGAGGTTGAGCACCGCGTGCTGCATGGCCACGTTCACCCGCTGACCGCGTCCGGTGTGCTCCCGCTGGTACAGCGCCGCGAGGATGCCCGCCACGACGTGCACGCCCGTGCCCGAGTCCCCGATCTGGGCCCCCGTCGCCAGCGGTGGTCCGTCCTCGAAGCCGGTGGTGGACATCGATCCGCCCATGGCCTGCGCGACGACCTCGTACGCCTTGAAGGCGGTGTACGGGCCCTCGCCGAACCCCTTGACGGAGGCGTAGACGATCCGTGGATTGATCTCCCTGATGCGGTCCCAGGTGAAACCCATCCGGTCGACCGCGCCCGGGCCGAAGTTCTCGACCATGACGTCCGAGCGCCGGATCAGCTCGGTGAGGATCTCCTTGCCGCGCTCGGTCTTGGTGTTGAGGGTGATGCTCCGCTTGTTGCAGTTGAGCATCGTGAAGTAGAGGGAGTCGACGTCCGGCAGATCACGCAACTGCTTGCGCGTGATGTCACCGCTCGGCGCCTCCAGTTTGACGACGTCCGCGCCGAGCCAGGCGAGGAGCTGGGTCGCCGAGGGTCCCGACTGGACGTGCGTCATGTCCAGGACGCGGATGCCCTCAAGAGCCTTGGCTGTCATGGGCGGTCACCTCACTTGTACATCGTCTGGTTCATGGTTCCGGGGGCGTACGCGTCCGGGTCGACCCAGACGTTGACCAGGGACGGCTTGCCGGACTCGCGGGCCCGGCGCAGCGCGGGGCCGATGTCGGCGGGATCGCGGACCTCCTCGCCGTGGCCGCCGAGCATGCGCGCGAACTGGTCGTACGGCACGTCGCCGAGGGTGTTGCCGACCCGCTCGCGTTCCTTGCCGTACTTGGCGGCCTGGCCGTAGCGGATCTGGTTCATGGAGGAGTTGTTGCCGACGACGCCGATGAAGGGGAGGTCGTAGCGGACCAGGGTCTCGAAGTCCCATCCGGTGAGCGAGAAGGCGCCGTCGCCGAAGAGGGCGACGACCTCCTTGTCGGGCCGCGCCTGCTTGGCGGCCAGCACGAAGGGGACGCCGACGCCGAGTGTGCCCAGCGGACCCGGGTCCATCCAGTGGCCCGGTGACTTGGGCTGCACGACCTGCCCGGAGAAGGTGACGATGTCGCCGCCGTCGCCGATGTAGACCGAGTCCTCGGTGAGGAAGTCGTTGATCTCGCTGACCAGCCGGTACGGGTGGATGGGGGAGGCGTCCGACCTGAGCTGCGGCAGCCGCTTGTCGAGGGCGCTCTGCTCGGCGGCGCGCAGTTCGTCGAGCCACTCCTTGCGTTTGGACGCGCCGCCGTTCACCCGTCCCGAGGCGGCCTCGGTCACCGACTTCAGGACGAGTCCCGCGTCGCCGACGATCCCGAGGTCGATGTCGCGGTTCTTGCCGACGGTGCGGTAGTCGAGGTCGATCTGCACGACGGTCGCGTCCGGCGACAGCCGCTTGCCGTAGCCCATGCGAAAGTCGAAGGGCGTGCCGACGATGACGATGACGTCGGCGTTCGAGAAGGCGTAGCGGCGTGAGAGCTGGAAGTGGTGCGGGTCGCCGGGCGGGAGGGTGCCGCGTCCGGCGCCGTTCATGTACGCCGGGACGTTCAGCGTGCGGACCAGTTCGACGGCCGTCTCGGTCGCGCGGGTGGTCCACACCTGGCTGCCCAGCAGGATGGCCGGCTTCTCCGCGTGGACCAGCAGGTCGGCGAGGTGCTCGACCGATTCCGGGTCACCGCCCGAGCGGGTCGAGGCGCGGTAGGCCCCGGCCTTCGGGACCCGCGCCTTGTCCACCGCCACCCTGGCGTCCAGTACGTCGCGCGGGATCTCCAGGAAGGAGGGGCCCGGCGCGCCGTGGTAGCACTCGCGGAAGGCCATCGACACCATGTCGGCCGCCCGTGCCGTGTCCGGCACGGTCGCCGCGAACTTGGTGATCGGCGTCATCATGTCCACGTGGGGCAGGTCCTGGAGAGACCCCATCTTGTGCTGGGTGTGCGCGCCCTGTCCGCCGATCAGCAGCATGGGCGACTCGGCGCGGAAGGCGTTGGCGACTCCGGTGACGGCGTCGGTCGTACCGGGCCCCGCGGTGACCACCGCGCAGCCGGGCTTGCCGGTGACGCGGGCGTAACCGTCGGCGGCGTGCGCGGCGACCTGCTCGTGGCGCACGTCGACGACCTCGATGCCCTCGTCGACGCAGCCGTCGTAGATGTCGATGATGTGGCCGCCGCACAGCGTGTAGATGCGGTCGACCCCCTCGGCCTTGAGTGCCTTGGCCACGAGGTGTCCGCCGGAAATGACGTCCTGGGTGTCGTCGGGCATGGCGAAGTCCTGTCCCTTCACGAGGGGTTGGGGCGCTCTCGCAGTACATTGCATACAGTCGACGAATACTGTATGAAGCTTGTTATCCCGCATCCGGTGGGTGGTGTCCAGGGGGCGTGCGGCACTTTCAGTCAGGAGCCGGAATGGACCTGTACGAACACCAGGCAAGGGAACTCTTCGAGGAACACGGCATCGTGGTGCCGAGGGCCGAGGTCACCGACTCGCCCGGACGGGCCCGCGAGATAGCCCGCGCACTCGGCGGACGCGCCGTCGTCAAGGCGCAGGTGAAGACCGGCGGGCGCGGCAAGGCGGGCGGAGTGCGGCTCGCCGCCGACCCGGCCGCGGCCGAGGAGGCGGCACGGCGGATCCTCGGCATGGACATCAAGGGGCACCCGGTCGACACGGTGATGCTTGCCGAACCGGTCGACATCGAGCGCGAGTTCTACGTCTCCTACGTCCTCGACCGCTCGGCCGGTCGCTTCCTCGCGATCGCGTCCGCGGCGGGCGGCACGGAGATCGAGCAGGTCGCGGCCGAGCGGCCCGAGGCCGTGGCGCGCATCCCGGTCGACCCGGCCGTGGGCGTGCACACGGCCATGGCGGTACGCATCGCGGACGCCGCCGGCCTGCCCCCGCAGACCGTCGACGTGCTCGTACGGCTGTGGAAGGTGCTGGTCCGCGAGGACGCGCTGCTCGTCGAGGTCAACCCGCTGGTCAGGACGGCCCAGGGCCGGATCGTGGCCCTCGACGGGAAGGTCACCCTCGACGACAACGCCCGCTTCCGCCGCTCCCGTTGGGGAGACGAGCGGGCGGCGTCCGCCGACCCGCTGGAGGCGCGGGCCGCGGCCAAGGGCCTGAACTACGTCAGGCTCGACGGAGAGGTGGGCGTCATCGGCAACGGCGCGGGTCTGGTCATGTCGACGCTCGACGTGGTCGCCGGCTGCGGTGCCCGGCCCGCCAACTTCCTCGACATCGGCGGCGGCGCCTCCGCCCGGGTCATGGCCGACGGGCTCTCGGTCGTCCTCTCCGACCCCGCCGTGAAGTCCGTCCTCGTCAACGTCTTCGGCGGCATCACAGCCTGCGACGCGGTCGCCGACGGCATCGTCGGCGCCCTGGACGAGGTCCGCCTGACCAAACCGCTCGTCGTACGCCTCGACGGCAACAACGCCGCCCGGGGCCGGGCCCTTCTCGACGCACGCGCGCATCCGCTCGTCGAACAGGTCACCACCATGGACGGCGCCGCCCGCCGTGCCGCCCGACTCGCCACCGCGGCGTAAGGAGACAGGACGACATGGCGATCTACCTCACCAAGGAGAGCAAGGTCCTCGTCCAGGGCATGACCGGTGCCGAGGGCATGAAGCACACCCGCCGCATGCTGGCCGCCGGCACCGACGTGGTCGGCGGCGTCAACCCGCGCAAGCCGGGCCGCACCGTGCACTTCGACGAGCGTGCGGTGCCGGTCTTCGGCTCGGTGCGCGAGGGCATGGAGCGCACCGGCGCGGACGTCACCGTCGTGTTCGTACCGCCCGCCTTCGCCAAGGGCGCGGTCGTCGAGGCCGCCGACGCCGGTCTCGGGCTCGCCGTCGTCATCACCGAGGGCATCCCCGTTCACGACTCCGTCGCCTTCACCGCGTACGCCAGGAGCAGGGGTACCCGGGTCATCGGCCCCAACTGCCCCGGCCTGATCAGCCCCGGCCAGTCCAACGCGGGCATCATCCCGCCCGACATCACCAAGCCCGGCCGCATCGGACTGGTCTCCAAGTCCGGCACCCTCACCTACCAACTGATGCACGAGCTCCGCGACATCGGCTTCTCCACCTGCGTCGGCATCGGCGGCGACCCGGTCGTCGGCACCAGCCACATCGACTGCCTCGCCGCCTTCCAGGACGACCCCGACACCGAACTGATCGTCCTCATCGGCGAGATAGGCGGCGACGCGGAGGAACGCGCTGCGGCCCACATCCGCGACCACGTCACCAAGCCGGTCGTGGGCTACATCGCCGGCTTCACGGCACCCGAGGGCCGGACCATGGGCCACGCCGGCGCGATCGTGTCCGGGTCCTCGGGTACGGCGCGGGCGAAGAAGGACGCGCTGGAAGCGGCCGGAGTACCGGTCGCAAGCACGCCGACCGACGCCGCGCGGCACGTCCTCGCCGTACTCAGCGGCGCGGCACGGAACGGAGCCCCCGCATGACACCCACGGTGTCCTCCTCGCCCGCCCTCACCCTCAAGTCCGGCACCTCCTGGACCGACGCCTGGCAGCGCTGCCTGACCGTCGCCCCCGAGGCGTTCCGGCACGAGCGTGTCCTCAACCTCTGGGACGCCGGCTGGCGGGCGGACGGCCGTGTCCTGCCCGCCACCAGCCCCGTCGACGGTACCCCGATCACCGGCCCGCCCAGGCTGGACGGCGTCACGGCCCACCGGGCCGTACGCGCCTCGCTCGACCAGCACCGCGCCTGGCGTCATGTCCCCCTGCCCGAACGCCGCGCCCGCGTCGCGGCCACCCTCGACGCCCTCGCCCAGCACCGGGAACTGCTCGCGCTGCTGCTCGTCTGGGAGATCGGCAAGCCCTGGCGGCTCGCGCAGGCCGACGTCGACCGGGCCGTCGACGGCGTGCGCTGGTACGTCGACGGCATCGACGAGATGACCGAAGGCCGCGCCCCGCTGGACGGGCCGGTGTCCAACATCGCGAGCTGGAACTACCCGATGAGCGTGCTCGTTCACGCATTGCTGGTACAGGCACTGGCGGGCAACGCGGTCATCGCCAAGACCCCGACCGACGGCGGCGTCGCCTGCCTGACCCTGGCCTGCGCGCTCGCCGCCCGCGAGGGGGTTCCCGTCACCCTCGTCAGCGGCAGCGGAGGCGAGCTGTCCCAGGCGCTGGTGCGGGCGCCCGAGATCGGCTGCGTCTCCTTCGTCGGCGGCCGCGACACCGGGGCCGCCGTCGCCACCGCCGTCGCCGATCTGGGCAAGCGGCACATCCTCGAACAGGAAGGACTCAACACCTGGGGCATCTGGAACTTCACGGACTGGGACGCGCTCACCGCGGTGATCCCGAAGCTCTTCGACTACGGCAAGCAGCGCTGCACGGCATACCCGCGCTTCGTCGTGCAGCGCACGCTGTTCGACGCGTTCCTCGCGGCGTACCTCCCGGCGGTCCGCACCCTGCGCGTCGGACACCCGCTCGCCGTCGAGGCACCGGACGACCCGTACCCGGCGCTCGACTTCGGACCGGTGATCAACGCGGCCAAGGCCAAGGAACTGCGGGACCAGGTCGCCGAGGCCGTCGACCGCGGCGCCGTACCCCTGCACCGCGGCAGCGCGGCCGACGCGCGGTTCCTGTCCGGCCAGGACACCTCGGCCTACGTCCAGCCGGTCACGCTGCTGAACCCGCCCCGGTCCTCGCCGCTGCACCACGCGGAACCCTTCGGCCCGGTCGACACCATCGTCCTGGTCGACACCGAGGCCGAGCTGCTGGCCGCCATGAACGCCTCCAACGGCGCGCTGGTGGCCACCCTGTCCACGGACGACCCGGCGACGTACGACAGGCTGGCGCCGCAGATCCGCGCGTTCAAGGTCGGCCACGGCGTGCCACGCTCCCGCGGTGACCGCGACGAGCTGTTCGGCGGACACGGCGCGTCCTGGCGCGGGGCCTTCGTCGGCGGTGAGCTGCTGGTGCGCGCCGTCACACGGGGGCCGGCGGGGGAGCGGCTGCCCGGGAACTTCCCGGACCACCACCTCATGCCGTGACGGCCGTGCCGCGGACCGGGCACCCGGGACGGTCCGCGGGTCAGCCGATGCCCTGCCGGTCCGGCTGAAGGCCGAAGGCCCGGTCCGCCGGGCTCGGCGCGGACCGCTCGACGGCCTGCCGCAGCAGCGCGCGGTGGCGCAGCAGCGGCTCGCGCCGGTCCGGCGGGGCGAGCAGCAGCAGATCGTCGAGACCGGCCAGCATGCGCCGCGTGACCTGCGGCGTTCGGGCGGCGCAGGCCCGGATCTCGGTGAACCCGAGATCCACCAGCTCGGTCCAGCCCGGCACGGGCTGCACCAGCCGGACCGTCCCGCGCCGGTCCCGGTGCACGACGGCGTCCAGCGGCCGCCGGGACAGGGTGGCCAGGATCTGCACGACGCGGTCCAGGGCCTGCACGGCGGTCGTCGGATCGTTGACCGCGCTCGACAGGGCCCGCAGCGCGATGTCGGAGAGCTGGCGGAGCCCGAACGCCAGGTCCTGGTGGAAGGTGCGCTCCACCCCGACGGACAGGGCGTACCGCAGCGCCCGGCGCGGCGGAGCCTGCCCGCCGTGCACGGCCAGGACGGGGGTGCCGGGCACCAGGAAGTCACCGGTCCGCGGGACCGTCCGCAGCACGACCCCGTGCTTGCGCGCCACCCGTACCAGCCGCGCGATGTGTACGTCCCGCAGCACGCCGGCCTGCCCCTCGTGGGCCACCCACGCGGTCACCGGCCCCAGGGCGGGCGCCTGCCCGTCCTGGGCCGGCAGGGGCATGAGCGCGGCCACCCGGAAGGACTCCGCGGCGATCCGGGCGATCACATGACTGACCCGCATCAGCCGCAGCGTCGTGTTCACGTACATCACGAACAGCAGCAGGCTCAGCGCGACCATGACGAGCGTGAGCACCGACTGCACCAGGGGGGCCGACGCGACCACGAGGGGGTCGGCGCCGCTGTCGTAGGAGGTCAGGACCAGCAGTGTCAGGACGAAGGTGGCGAGAAAGACCGCGAAGGTCGCCTTGGTGATCCGGCTGCGGACGAAGAGCCGCACCACCCGCGGGGTGAACTGCCCGCTCGCCATCTGCACGGCGACCAGCGAGATGCTGAACACCACACCGATGAACGTCATCATCGCCGAGCCGACCGCGGACACCACCGTCTTCGCGTCGTCGGCGAACCTCAGCAGGTCGGCCAGCGTGTCGAAGTCCCCGTCGTCCCGCAGCGACCGGACGAGCGCGGCGTCGAGTTCCTGGGCCACCAGCCACACCACGAAGACGCCCACCATGGCCGCGGTGGGCGCGAACCAGAACGTGTCCCGCAGATGCTCCCTGAGCGGCGACAACGCCCGCGGCCGACGACGCGGAAGCGGGGTCTGGGTAACCATCCAGTCACTCATGGTGCGACCTTAGGACCAGCGGGGCCGCCGGGCCCGGACCGCCGCTCAGGGGAAGGAAACGCAGGTGAAAGGCGCTGCGAAACCTTGGTATGGTTGTCCATGTCGCCGCGGGGAGCACCTCCGCACCGCGACAGGCACCTGGTCCGGGTGGCGGAATGGCAGACGCGCTAGCTTGAGGTGCTAGTGCCCTTTATCGGGCGTGGGGGTTCAAGTCCCCCCTCGGACACAAGATCGGGCAGAAGCGAGATGCCGGTCGGGAGACATCCCGGCCGGCATCTCGCGTTGTGCGGGCATCGCAGTGCCGTGGAAAAGCCCATGCGGTGTCCCTCGCCGTCTCCCTACACTCACCACGACACCGAGACCGAGTGAGGGGAGCCGGGCCGTGCGTATCCGCACCACCGCCGTCGTTCCCCCGTCCCGGTACGAGGTGATCCTCGTGTCCTCGGCCGTCCGGTGTCCGCTGCGCGGCCGGCACCGGATGCCCGCGACGAGCATCTGACGCACCGGCACGCCCGCCCTCCCGCGGTGGGCCGTCGAGCCGCTCCGCCCTCGTCCCGGGAATCGCGCCGCCCTGTTCACAGACAGCGAAAGGCCACGGGCCGTGCGCACCCACACCAACCCCCTCACCACCGTCCGCAACCTGGGCATCCTCGCCCATGTCGACGCCGGCAAGACCACCGTCACCGAGCGGATCCTCTACGCCACCGGCACCACCCACAAGCGGGGCGAGGTCCACGACGGCACGACCGTCACCGACTTCGATCCGCAGGAGCGCGATCGCGGCATCACCATCTTCGCCGCGGCCGTCACTTGCTCCTGGGACGGTCACCGGATCAACCTCATCGACACCCCGGGGCACGTCGACTTCGCCGACGAGGTCGAGCGCTCCCTGCGGGTGCTGGACGGCGCGGTCGCCGTCTTCGACGCGGTCGCCGGCGTGGAACCGCAGAGCGAGTCGGTGTGGCGGCAGGCCGACCGGCACGGCGTACCGAGGATCGCGTTCGTCAACAAGATGGACCGCGCGGGCGCCGACCTCGACGGCGCCGTCGCCTCGATCCGCGAGCGGCTGCACCCGGTACCCCTGGTCGTGCAGTTGCCGATCGGCGCCGAGGACGGCTTCACCGGCGTCGTCGACCTGGTCCGCATGCGCGCCCTGGTGTGGGCCGACGGCGCGGAGACGGCCGAGGTGGGGCCGGTGCCCGACGCCCTGCGCGAGGAGGCGGCACACCGGCGGCGACTACGCGACGCTGCTGCGCAGCCGCACCCAGGGCCGCGGCACCTTCACGGCCCGGCCCACCGGCTACGCGCCGGCGCCCGCCGCCGTCGCGACGCCGGCGCGGTAGCGTGCCGGGCCGCCCCCTGCGACCGGCAGGTTCGAGGAGGCGGCCCCGTACCGGCCGCGAGAGGCGACAGCCCCGTACCGGCGCCGGGTCCGGGGCCCGGGGCTGCGCCGGGGGTACGGCGTCGGGCCGGGGGTACGGTGCCGGGCCGGAACTACCGTGCCGGGCCAGAAGTGCGGTGCCGCGCCGGGGGCACCGGATCAGGCGCGTCAGACGTGCGGCTCCGGGTCAGGGATACGACACCACCGTCGACGGCACGGTCGACGTCCCCGAGGTGGGCGCACCCGTGTCGTTGATGACGCACTCGTACTGCCCGTTGCCGCCCAGGGACACGACCAGCAGCCCGTGGAAGCGGACGCCGGACCGGTTCGGCGCGGCGAAGCCGTGGTGCTGCACGATGGACGGGTTCACGTTGTAGTAGCAGTAGCTGCCCAGACCCCAGCCCTCGTGCTCGGTGACGTGGTCGCCGACCTTGTAGGCGGCGTAGCCCTTGACGGAGCCGTTCTGGATGGCGGCCTGGTCGGGGGCGTCGTAGGCCTTCTCGTTCTGGAAGAAGACGGTGCGGCCCCGCTGGCCGTTCCACCGCACGTCGTACTTGTTGAAGTGCTCGACGAACAGTCCGGTGGCCAGCACGTCGTCGCCGTTCACCACGACGCCGTAGTCGGCCCGGTTGGTCTCCCAGCCGACCCCGTCTCCGTGGTCGGCCCGCCAGACCCAGGTGTGGTCCACGATGGTGTGCCTGCTGTTGATCACCATGCTGGTGGTGGCCTTGCCGGGGCCCGCCCCGCCGATCCGGATGAACACGTCCTGGACGGTAGTCGGGTTGGCCGAGTGGTCCCTGGACGCGCCCTGGGGGCCGACCTCCAGCAGCGTCGTGGAGTTGACGGGACCGGCGTCGACGAGGAACCCGGCCAGCCGTACGCCGTCCACGTCAGCCACCTTCAGGGCCGTGACACCGTTGTCGGGGATCAGCGTGGCGTAACCCAGGCCCAGGACCACCGCGTTCGCCCGTTTCACCTCGACCGTCCCGTCGAGGTGGTAGATCCCCGGCGTCAGCAGCAGGTTGAGTCCTTCCTCCAACGCCTGGTTGAGCGTGGCCGCCGGGACGCCGGGCCTGGCGACGTAGAACCGTGACAGCGGCAGGGAGGTGCCGCGCGGGGTGCCGTTGCCCCAGGAGACGCCGCGGGCGTCGGTGCGCTTCTCCGGCAGGAAGACGCGGTACTCCTCGCCGTCCAGGTAGAGGAAGGGCTTCTCACGGGAGACGGGTGTGGTGTCCAGGGTGGTGTACGGCGGGTCGGGGAAGCTCTGCGCGGGCGCGCCCTCCACGCCGGAGAAGACCATGTTCCAGACGGCGTTGAGCCATCCGCCGACCGAGCTGTCCCGGGTGTACCACTGCTGCTGCGAGTACGGGCCGACCTGACCGTCGATCCGGCTGTCGGCGATGTAGCCACCGCTCGCCCAGCCGTAACCGTCGGGGGCGAGGTTGAGGCCGCCGCGTATGTGCATCCGCCGGAAGGGGGCCGCCTGGGAGACCGCCCAGCGGTTGGTGCCGTTGACCGGCACCAGGGCGAGGTTCTCCGCCGAGCGCCAGAAGTTCTGGGTGGCGTTGCCGTCGAACCAGCCGGCGTCGACCGTGACGTCGCCGTTGATGGTGGTGTCGTCGGGGGAGAGGCCGAGACCCGCGATGGAGGTGTAGAAGCCGAGCTGGGCGTTGAGGCCGTTGTACGTGCCGGGCTTGAACAGCAGGGCGTAGCGCCCGGTGCCGAACTGCGCCGACTCCTGCTGCCGGAAGATCTCGTCCAGTCTGCCCTGGATGTTCGCGGTGGACGGGTCGAAGACGATGACGTTCGGCCCGAGGTCGCCGCCGCCGGGGAGGGCTCGGGGGCGCCGGCGGGGGCGGTCGGCGGAGGCCGCGGAAGCGGACCCGGCGCCGGCCAGTCCGGCCAGCACGGGCGCCGCGGCGGCCGCCCCGAGGACGGCGCGCCGCCGCACCCCGGTTGGCTCGGGAGCGGAGGACTGTGTGGGGGAGGAGGACATGGGGGGCGACTCTCCTTGTTCGGAAAATGAACGAAGTGGGGGTGGGGGAGCGCTCTCTGGGTGTGCATGCTTCATCTGCCTCCACGGCACGTCAATAGTTGCGACCGTCTCTGGTGCGCCGTGTTCAACAAGTGGGCGCAATGCGCCTGTTGATCCTTCGGTCGGATCCCTTGACACCTTCCCGTCGCGGCCTCAACACTCCGAGTGGGAGAGCGCTCTCCGAAACTTCCCCGACCCTCCCAGGAGGTCTCCATGCCACGGAGATCGAAAGTCCTGTCCGGCACCCTCGTCGCAAGCGCGCTGCTTCTGATTTCGATCGGCGTCGGCGGCCTCGCCGTGAACGCCGGTGCCGCGACACCGCCCGTGCACGCCGGCCACGCCATGGCGGCACCCACCGCATCCTCGCCCGAGGACCCGGACGGCGACGGCTACATCCCCGCGAATCCGCCGGTCACCGGCGTCACCCCGTCCACCGAGGAGCCCCCGCACCGCTACTTCCACGAGTTCCAGGCCAACTGCGCGGTCAGCCACACCAAGCCGGACGACCCGATCGTCTACCCGCAGCAGCCCGGCAAGTCGCACGACCACACGTTCATGGGCAACACGACGACCGACGCGAACAGCACCACCGCCTCGCTCGACGCGGGGAGCACCACCTGCCTCGCACCCGGCGACCGGTCGGCGTACTGGATGCCGACCATGTACGACGGCGATCGCCCGGTACTGCCGGTCGGCCCGCAGGTCATCTACTACAAGGCCGGTGTCACCGACTACACCAGCGTGCGGCCCTTCCCGAAGGGGCTGCGCTACGTCGTCGGCAGCCCGATGCAGAGCGCCCAGGAGTTCCGCGACCACCCGGGCTTCGTCGAGGGCTGGGAGTGCGGCGACAGCTTCTTCAACACCGACTTCCCGGCCGACTGCCCCGAGCGCCAGGACGTCCAGGTCAACATCCGTTTCCAGGCACCCAGTTGCTGGGACGGGAAGAACCTGGACACGCCCGACCACAAGAGTCACATGGCGTATCCGGTGGTCAACCCCGGGACCAACAACAACATCTGCCCGGCCGGCCACCCGGTCGCCCTGCCGATGATCGAGTTCAAGATGGCCTTCCCGGTCAACGGCGACCTCTCACAGGTACGACTGGCCAGTGGCGCGAGCTACTCGTTCCACTACGACTTCTTCAACGCCTGGGACGAGCCGACCCTCGGGGCACTGGTCGGCCACTGCATCGTCGGTGGCCTGCAGTGCGACGCGCGCGGCTACGACCAGACCCACCCGGAGGCCGGAGCAGCGCTGAACGAGCAGTACGAACTGCCCTGACCCCGCCGGCCCGCGAGACCGGCCCGGCCGTCCGTGCCCCGACGGCCGGGCCGCCCTCGTTCGACGGCCGGGCCGCCCTCCCCTGTCGGCTGGGGTGCCATTCTCGTCGGCCGGGGCGTCCCCGACGGCTGTCACCGCATCGTGTACGGCACCGCACAGGGGAAGGGGCGGGCGGGGTGAGCGGAACGCCGCCGTCCTACTGCCCTGGGTGACGGCGGGGAGAGCGCTCTACCACCCGCCCGACCCGGCCGGTTAAGGTGCGGTCATGAGCAGACAGGCCCCGACCCTGGAGGACGTGGCCCGGGAAGCCGGCGTGTCCCGGGCCACCGTCTCGCGGGTGGTCAACGGCGTTCGCAACGTGGACCCGGCCATCCAGGACCTGGTCCGGCGGGCCATCGATCGGACCGGGTACGCGCCCAACCAGGCCGCCCGGCAACTGGTCACCCGGCGCACCACGACCGTGGCCCTGGTGGTGTCCGGCGCGGGGGACGCCTCGGAGACGGAGCGGAACGCCTTCGCCACGCGAGTGTTCGCCGACCCCTTCTTCGGCCGGATCGTCGGCGGCGTGGTCGGGCATCTGAGGCCGCGCTCGATGCATCCGGTGCTGATGTTCGCGGAGACGCCCGGGGCCCGGCAGGAGGTCGTGGCGTACCTCAGGCAGGGCGGCGCGGACGGCGCGCTCGTCGTGTCCACGCACCCCGACGACCCGCTGCCCGCGCTGCTCGCCGGCGCCCGACTGCCGGCGGTGCTGTTCGCCCGGCCCGGACGCCCGGTACCGCTCAGCTACGTCGACCTCGCCCACCGCGACGGCGGCCGGCTCGCGGCCGAGCACCTGCTGGAGCAGGGCTGCCGGCGCATGGCCACCGTCACGGGGCCCCTGGCTGTCGCGGCGAGCCAGGAGCGCCTGGCCGGGTTCCGGGACGCTCTCGCCCGGCACGGACACCCCTGCGTTCCGGTGGCCGAGGGCGGCTTCACGGTCGACAGCGGCATGGCGGCGATGACGTCCTTGCTCGCCGAGCATCCCGGACTGGACGGGGTGTTCGCCGCCAACGACCTGATGGCGCAGGGTGTCATCCAGGTACTGCGGGACCACGGACGCCGGGTGCCGGGGGACGTCGCGGTCATCGGCTTCGACGACTCCAGCGTGGCCGTGACCTGCCGGCCCCGGCTGACCACCGTCCGGCAACCGGTGGAGGAGATGGCGGCCACGATGGCCCGTCTCCTCGACGAACACATCAAGGGCGAGCGCGCCGAGCCGACGTCGATGATCTTCGATCCGGAGCTGGTGGTACGGGACTCGGCGTAGCCGCGGCACCGCCGGGGGGAGCGGGCACGGCTTCGGCAGCCGTGCCGGCGCGTGCGTCGGAAGAAGGCGGTACGGCATATTCCGCTGAACTGGACGGAATAATCGCATACATGTCAAAGGGGACGCGTACAGCGCTGATCACCGTCCTTCTGGTCTGGAGCGTGTTCGCCTACCCGTGGTTCGACAAGGGCTGCGACATCGCGGAGGCGTACACAGCGGTCCTGAAGTACGGGGTGCCGGAGGGGCTTGAACCCCTGCCGGCCTGCTACGGCTGAGAGGCGGGGCGGGGCCCCCGAATGGAGGGGGAGGGGGGAGCGGCGTGCCGGTCGTCAAGCCAGTGCCGAGAGCGGGGGGCCGAGGGCGGAGGGGCGAGGGCGGAGGGCCGAGGGGCGACGGGCGGCGAACAGGCGGCCGGGCTGGGATACGGACCATGCACGGTGCCGCCGGGCCCCTGAAGAGGGCCAGGCCTCGGGAAGGGCCGGGCTCCGGCGGGGGCCGGGTTCAGGGAAGGCCGGGCCTGGGAAAGCCCAGGGCTTCGGGTAGGGCCGGGGTCCGGAAAGCACCGGGCTCCGGGATGGGCCGGGCTTGAGGGAGCCTGGGGCTCCGGGGTGGGCCGGGCTCGGGGAAGTCCCCGGCTCCCGGTAGGGCCGGGCCCCGGGAGGCCCGGGGCCCGGCCGATTCCGGTCACCTGCCCGAGAGCAGCGCCTCCAGGGTCTTCGCCGTGTGCGGGTGGCGGGCCGTGAGCGCGGCGCCGTCCGACGCGGAGGTACGGAGCGCCGGCCACCCGCCGTCGCAGCCCAGCAGATCCGCCACCGCGTCGCACGCCGCCGGGTGCGCGGCCAGCAGTACGGCGCCCGACGGGGCGGGAGCCTCGGAAGGCGCCCATTCCCCGACACAACCCAGCAGTCCCGCGACCGCCTCGCAGGCCGCCGGATACTCCGGGAGCAGCGCGGCCCCCCGGGGAACGTGGACCGCCGCCTCGGCCCGGGAGGCGGGAAGCGGTGCGGCGGGCGCCCGCCACGGCGGCACCCACGCGTCCAGGGGCGCCAGCCGGCCCGGGAAGATCCGCCCGGCCTCGCGGACCAGCAGCGGGGCCAGCTCCGCGGCGCCGGACCGCAGGGTGGTGATGAGCAGCGGCAGCCACGGCAGCAGCACCGCGTCCGGCAGCCGCCCGAACGCGTTCGACACCGCCTCCACCACCACGTCCGCCAGCCCCGGAACCGGCTCCAGCGCCTGCACGAAGCCGCTGAGGTAGCGCGGATAGGCGGGTACCACCAGAGGGTTGTCCAGCAGCTCGTCGCACCGGGCCCGCAGCTCGGCCCGCGAGAGCGTGCCGAGCTGCACCTGCGCCGCCCACAGCAGGGCCGTCTTCGACGGCTCCTCGGGGTGCGACTGGGCGACCGCCAGCTCCAGTTGGGCCCGGTCGCAGCCCAGGGACAGTGCGAGGCTCTCCATGCTGAACAGGAAGCCGAGCATCGCCGCGACCTGCCCGACCGTCGCGTCCTCGTCCCGGAACGCCGTCGGCAGCAGCGTGCAGTAGTGCGCGTAGCCGGTCTTGACGAACGACTCGATCCACGCCGGCAGCACCGGCTCGCTGGTCCGGTAGTACGCCAGCAGCGCGCGCACCCGGCGCAGCACCTCCGGCGCCCCGTCCACGCTGCGTTCGGTGGCGAGCACCTTCAGCGCGTGGGTGCCGAGCTCGTCGGCGAGGCGGCGGCTGCGCAGGTACAGCGTCGCGTCCTCGACCGCCGCCAGGACGGTCGCCGTCGTCGCCCGCGGCCCGTAGGCGTCGCGCCGCAGACGCTGCTCCAGGACCTGCTCGATGCTGACGCCCTCGTAGCCGAGCTCGATGAGAGCCCGCTGGTGGGTGCCGATCGCCAGGTCCCACGATTCCTGGATCGAACGCTCACCGAGCCGTCGCTCACCCATGATCGGTCGTGCCGCGCCGTGCGGCATCAGACGACGCAGCATCCACAGCACGTCGGAGCAGGCCTCGAGCTCCGGCCGGGAAACCATGTCCAGCAGCGCACGCTGCACACCCCGCTGCTGGAGCTTCAGCCCGAGCGGCTCCAGCCGGTCGTGCACGTCGCGGGCGAGCGGCGGCAGTGACTCGTAGCCGACCTGCCCGATCCGGTCGCCGCCCATCATGATCTCGACGAGGCGCCGCACGTCCCGCCGCCCGGGGACCCTGTCCTTCTCGATGCAGGTGACCGCCGCGTCCTGGAAGTCGTACGGCGTCGGCTTGGCCCGGTCCCGCATGCCGGCCAGCAGGATCGACGTCTCGAAGACGGCGATGGCGTCGGCGGTGGAGGCGAGGTAGCCGCCTCGCCGGGCGGCGCGCACGATGTCCACGGACCAGCCGAGCAGCTCCGCCTCGTCCAGCCCGTCGAGCACGGGCGCTCTGTGCAGGAAGCCGGACAGGTGGTCCCCGGTCGACGACGGGGACGGGGACGGGGACGGGGACGGCGGACCGACGGCCGTCCCGGTCCTCCCGCTCAGGGACTTCGTCGCCGCGGTCTTCTTCGTGGCAGGCTTCTTCGCACCCGCCTGCCCCGCCAGCCGGTACGGCCGCACACCGGTGCGCCTGAGGCTCTTCGCCCACTCCGTCGACGCGATCGACACCGATCCGGCGGCGAGGCCGAACTGCGCCTCGATCGCCCCGTTGCTGGACGGGATCAGCCCGTACTGCCAGGTGGTCGCGGTGCGCGGGGAGATGCTGAACGTGTCGGCGCCGTCCACCCCGAACTCCGGTACCCGGCTGGCCGCGTGGAACGCCCCGCAGACGTACAGGCAGTCAGCCGGATCCGCGCCGGTCGCGCTCAGGTGCTCGCGCATCCGGGTCCACATGTACCGCTCGCGGTCCTCGTCCACGCGGACCCGGCCGCCGTCGCCCGGTGCGAGCCGCCTGAACAGGCTGCCGATGAGGAACATGACCTGGCGGTAGGTGTCGTGGTCGGCGGTGCCGTCGCCGAGCGGTACCTCGACGTACTGGTGCCACCACTCCGACCAGTGCCGCACCTTGCCGTGCCGCAGCAGGTGCTCCTCCAGCTCGGCGAAGCGCGGCCGGAGGTCACCGATCTCGACGCCGACGGCCTCGCCGTGCAGCCCGGCCCCGGGGTCCGTACCCTCCGCGGGAGCGGTGCCCTCCGGCGCGGCCTCCCGCGCCCGCTCGCCCCTGCTGTCCCACTGGAACACATGGTCCGAGGAACGGTCGACCAGGACCAGCTCGACGCCGGGAGTGTCGAGGGCGTAGGCGATGGCCTGGTACTCGGCGGACGCCTCGGTGATCGGTGCGACGACCGACAACGGAGCCCACTCGACGGGGAAGCCGTCGACGTCACCGGCGAACGCCTGCACCGCCACCGGCAGCCGGCAGTTGCGCAGCTCGGTCAGCAGCGGCGCCATGTCCTCGCACAGCTCCAGATACACGACCTTGGGCTGCTTCTCGCGCAGGCGGCGGGCCATGGCGGTCGCCGAGGCGGGGGAGTGGTGGCAGACCGGGAAGATCTCGAGCGGCTCGCGCACCGCGCGGTCGACGTCGTCGACCAGGCCCAGGAGGATGCCCTCCAGCGCGTCGGGCCCGCCCGCGAACGCGGCCGCGGCCTCCTGCAGTTGCCCGCGCAGCGCGGCGAACGACGTGCTCTCCTGACGGGTACTCATGACAGTGTGGCGATCGCGTCGCGGCCGCCCTCCAGGAACTCGGGCCAGGAGCCGCCCTCGTCCTTGCTGCGCGGCTCGACGACGCCGTGCAGGTACTTGTTGAGGATGGCCAGGTCCTCCGGCTCGCGGCGGGTGAGGGAGCCGACGAGGGAGGAGGCGAGGGTACGGGCGGTCAGGGCGCGCTCCCCGAAGAAGTTGCTGTGCAGGACGGCGTCCTCCAGCACGCCGATCTGCTCGGCCGTCGACAGCGCGGACTCCAGCTTCTCGTCGTCGCTGCCGGCCGCGGCGGCGGAGGCGCGCAGGTCGGCGAAGCTCTGCAGGAGCACGTCGAGCAGCGTCGGCGGCACGTCGAGGTCGATCGAGTGCCGGCGCAGCAGCTCCTCGGTGCGGAAGCGGACGATCTCCGCCTCGCTCTTCCTGTTCGTCACGACCGGGATGCGGACGAAGTTGAAACGGCGCTTGAGCGCGGAGGACAGGTCGTTGACCCCCCGGTCGCGGCTGTTGGCCGTGGCGATGATCGAGAAGCCCGGCTTGGCGAAGACGATGTTGTCGTCCCCGCCCCCACTCCCCAGCTCGGGAACGGAGATGTACTTTTCGGAAAGGATGGAGATCAGCGCGTCCTGCACGTCACTCGTGGACCGGGTCAGCTCCTCGAAGCGGCCGATGGACCCGGCCTCCATCGCGGTCATGATCGGGGAGGGAATCATCGACTCCCGGGACTGCCCCTTGGCGATGACCATGGAGACGTTCCACGAGTACTTGATGTGGTCCTCGGTGGTGCCGGCCGTGCCCTGCACCACCAGCGTGGAGTTCCGGCTGATCGCGGCGGACAGCAGCTCGGCCAGCCAGCTCTTGCCGGTGCCCGGATCACCGATGAGCAGCAGACCGCGGTCGGAGGCGAGGGTGACGATGGACCGCTCGACGAAGCTGCGGTCGCCGAACCACTTCTGCGAGATCTCACGGTCCAGGCCGTCGGAGCGCTCGGAACCCAGGATGAACAGCCGGACCATCTTCGGCGACAGGCGCCACGAGAACGGCTTGGGGCTGTCGTCGATCGACTCCAGCCAGTCGAGCTCCTCCGCGTACTTGATCTCGGCGGGCGCGCGCAGCAGGTCGGACATGAGGAGAAGGCCTTTCCGTACGGTGATCACTGGGGACGGCTTGGACGAGCGTCCGTCGATCAGGTGAGGAACGTCTTGAGTTCGTGCACGAGCTTCTTGATGTGACCGGAGATCACCGGAGTGCCGAGATCCTTGAACCGCTCCCGGAACCACGGGTTCACGCTGCCGCGCCCGGAGCTGGTCACCGAGCCGACCGGGATGAACTTCGCCCCGGAGCGATGAACGGCGGCCATGCTGTCGAACAGCTCCTGGTGACGCCACTCGTAGAAGTCGGAGATCCACACCACGACGGTGCTGCGCGGCTCGTCGATCTTCGGCTGGGCGAGCGCCATGGCGACCGTGCCGTCGGTGCCGCCGCCCAGCTTGGTGCGCAGCAGCGTCTCGAACGGGTCGTGCGCCCAGGGGGTGAGGTCCAGTGCCTGTGTGTCGTAGGCGATCAGGTGGACGTCCACCTTCGGCAGCCCGGCGAAAATGGAGGCCAGGATGGTGCAGTTGACCATCGAGTCGACCATGGAACCCGACTGGTCCACGACGACGACGAGCCGCTGGGGCGTCGTCTTGCGGCTGGTGTGCCGGTAGTAGAGGCGGTCGACGTAGAGCCGCTCCTCCTCCGGGCTCCAGTTGGTCAGGTTCTTCCAGATGGTGCGGTCGATGTCGAGGTTGCGGAAGACGCGCTTGGGCGGGACGGACCGGTCCAGCTCGCCGACCGTGGACTTCTCCACCTGGGTGCGCAGCACCTCGGTGACCTCGTCGACGTAACGGCGGATCAGCGTCTTGGCGTTGGCGAGGGCGACACCGGAGAGGTTGTTCTTGTCCCGCAGCAGTTGCTCGATCAGGGACATGCTCGGCGTCAGCCGGGAGGCCAGCGCGGGGTCGGCCAGTACCTCGCGCAGGCGCATGCGCTGGACGAGGCCCGCCTCGATGGAACCGAGCTCCGGCCCGATCTCCGGGATCAGCCGGCTGAGGTCGGGCGTCCGCCCGCCACCCCCGGTACCGGTCGGGCTGACACCGCCGCCGGCCCCCGGCCGGTTCGCGCCCCCGCCCTGTCCGCCCCGCCCGCCGCGCAGCTCACCGGGCCGGCACCCCAGGGACCGTTCCAGCCATTCGGCGTCGGACTGCCAACGGGCCAGCCGCTCGGCGGTGACGTCGCCGGGCCGGGAGGCGAAGACGTTGAGCAGCACCTTCGACGCGAGCGCCGCCCGCCGCACCTCGGCGGCCCGGTCACGCGCACCGTCCTCCTCCGGCTCGGGCGTCATCAGTCCGTCGAACTCGGCGGCCAGTTCCGGATGCCGCTGCACGACGGAGTCGACGGACGCGTCGGGGTCGAGCAGGGCGGGCGGCAGACCGATGTCCTCGACGACGGCGACACTCGCCGACTCCAGGGAGGCCTGCTCCTCGGGGTCGAACAACCGCGCCAGCAGCCGCCAGTAGAGAACCTGCCGCCGGTTGTCGTACGCGTCGGGCTCGGGACCGGGCTCTTGCCCGGCGCTGAGGTGGGTCATTTCCGCAGCAGCCTTCCGGCGCGTTCGCGCAGCACGGTGACGGCGTCGGTGGCGGCCTTCTCGGCCCGGACCCCGGCCTTGTCGGTCGTACCCCCGGCCCAGGCCGCGGCATGGACCGCGACGGCCTTCTTCCGCACGACGCGCTCGACGGCGAGCGGCTGGAGCAGGAACTTCCCGGCATCCCAGCGCAGCAGCCCCAGACAAGCACTGGACGAGGCGACCGCCTCCGGGGTGAGTGGACCCGCGGCCGGCACCCGATCGGCGTCGACACGCAGACACCCCCCGGCGACATCGAGCACGACCCCGTCGGCCTCGTCGCCCCCGTCCGCCACGCCGTACCCCTCCACCAGGACGGGCACCGCGATCCGGGCAGGATGCCGGTCCAGCGGCTGCACGGCGAACGCGGCGGCGGTGGGCAGAGCCACCCGGGCGGTGGCGAAGACGTCGGCGGGCTCGCCCGCACGAGCACACGCGTCGTCCCACACCAGATCACCCTCGGCGGTGACGGGCATCGCGTCGAGGTCCATGGAACGCCCCTCGCTCACGGCGGCGAGCAGGGCCATGCGCGGCCGCAGCAACTGCCACAGCCCCGCCCCGACGACCGTGTCGGGCTTCGGCGCGGACACCGAGGCCCGCACCAGCCGGGGCGTGCCCCCGTCCGCGGGCTCGAACACCGCGTGCACCTGGGCCTGTACGGCGGTGGCGTGTTCCTGGACGTCGACGCCGAGCGGCAGCAGACGCCCGGTGACCTCTGCCACGACCGGCGCGGCGTCCGCTCCCGGCAGTGTGAGCAGCAGCGCACGGGACCACAGATCGGCCCAGCGACGGCCCGGAACACGCTCCAGGGCCGCCCCGGGACAGGACGCGGCGAGCTCGGCGGCGAACCCGTCGAGCAGCGTGGCGAGCCGGCGCGACGCCGGGTCGGGCAGCATCGCGGCCACGACCGGAGCGGCCCCGCCGACCAGTTCGTGATCGATGCCCCGCCAGCCGGCCCGCGCCAGATCGCACAGCCAACTGCGCGCGGCGAGCCGAAGATTGACGGCATGCTCCGCACCGGACGCCGGGCCGCCGGCCGCAGCGGCGCGGGGCCGGTCGACGGCCTCCTCCACCCGGGCGGTGAGGGCGTCGTGCACGGACCCGAGCAGAGCGGTACGGGCGGCGGCGAGCGCGACGAAGTGGTCCTCACCACCGGCTCCGGCGGCCGTCTTGTCGGCGGCCTCGGCGACCCGCGAGGCCAGCGGCGTCCCGGCGACGGCGTCGGCGAGCCCGGCCAGCCCCGCGGCCTGCCCGGGCTGCGGACGGAGCAGCCCGCCGACGAGCGCGCCGTCGAACCCGTCCACGGCCGCGAGGGCCTCGTCGAGCCCGTCGACGTCATCGAGAAGCAGGTCGGTACGCATCAGGCGGCCACCGCCCTGGTCGTCGGGAACCACTGCATCTCCGGCAAGGGGCCGGTGGAGGGCTCGAGCTCGAGATAGGCGAGATGCCGCAGGAACCGGCTGAACACCTGGGCCGCCGCGGAACCGTCCCCAGCCCCGGGCCGCGCCGCGGTCATGGCGGACGTGAGGACGTGCGCGTCGGCGACACCCTCGACGTCGACCTTCAGATACCGGGCCACCCGCTCGGCGCCGTACTGGAGCACGGCCTCACCGATGAGCGCGCGTATGTGATTGCAGAACGAGCCGCGCGCCCCGCCGCAGGGACGGTTGTTGTTGGTGCTGCACGCGTACGCGTACGACCCCGCCGCGACCGAGGACACGTACACCCGCCCGATGTCCGACCCACTGGACACCACACCCTGCAACCGACCGTCGGCCAGCTCCACGAACGGCACCTTGGCGAGCTTCCGCGGCCGCGCGGACGGCACCACCCGTGCCGTGCTCGACTTCTCCCAGACGGACAACGCACCATCTCCCATGCATGCGAAAGGGGGGCGTTCACGCCACGTCGGCGGAACGAGATCGAACCTATCGGTGGGCACTGACAACGGCCCCGGGTGCCGCCGCGACCTTGACGTTGCGCCGGAACCGGTCGCTACTTGTGCAGTGGACGTCGGGCGGCCGTCCATGTCTGTGTCAGCAGTGAGCGGAGAGGATGGCGCGTGTTCGTCCCCGGTCCTCGATCCAGGCGGTGCAGATGAAGAAGCGACTGTGCGGTGCGGGTGCCGTCCTCGGCCTCCTGGTCACGGTGGGCGCGCTGCCGGCGCAGGCGTCGGCCCCCGCTTTCCCACCGGGCCGGCACGCCCTGCCCCTGGGCCCCGCGGACCTCCCCGAGACCCGCACCACCACGACCCTCCAGCCGGGCGTCACCCTCACCCGCGTCGTGCGCGGTGCCGCCGACCCGACGCTGCACTGGACGGTCGAGGTCTCCATCCCCGGCGGCGACACCTCACCGGACCCCGACGCGCCGCCGACCGCCCTGAAGGACAGGGCTAGCGCCGACGAACTGGCCGGCGTACTCGAGCGGGACGGCTTCGAGGCCCGGGTCGAGCGGGTGACGACGCCGAAGACGGCCGACTACGCGGGCGGCACCCTCGGCTGGCGGGTCCGCGTCGGAACGTACGACTCGCAGTCCGCCGCGACGTCCGCACGCGCACGCCTGCGGGCGGCCGGCCACTCCGGGTCCGCCGTGTACACGGGCTGGGACGGCGACAGCACGAACCGCGGCCCGTGGCGCGTCGACGTGCTCACCATCGACCCGCGCGGGTTCCGCGGCAGCCTCGACGCGTCGTACGGCCCGGACCTGGAGCAGCGGGAGACGACCAGCGAACTGTCCGTGTCGGCCGGCGCGACCGCCGCGGTCAACGCCGGCTTCTTCGTCCTCGACCCCAGGGCGGGCGCCCCGGGCGACCCGGCGGGCGTGGGAGTGTACGACGGGCGCCTGCTCAGCGAGCCCGTCTCCGGACGCCCCGGCCTGGTGATCCACGACCACGGCCGACGTACGGAGGTCACGCGTCTCACCTGGAAGGGCCAGGTCACCGGTCACGGGACCACCCTCCGCCTGAACGGCGTCAACCGCGTCCCCGGCCTGATCCGGAACTGCGGCGGTACCGAGGGCGACACCCCCACCGCCCCGCCCCTGCACGACGTGACCTGCACCAACCCCGACGAACTGGTCGCCTTCACACCGGAGTACGGCCGGCACACGCCCCGGGGCGAGGGCCTGGAGGCCGTGCTGGACGCCCAGGACCGGGTCGTGGAACTGCGCTCACCGCGAGGCGGAACACTCCCGCCCGGCGGCACCTCGATCCAGGCGACCGGCCACCGCGTCGCCGACCTGACCGCACTCGCACACGCGGGCCACCGCCTGCGCGTCAGCACGACTTTGCTCGACGAACGCGGTCACCCGGTCTCACCTTCACCCCGGACCGACATCCTCAACGCCGGCCCCGAACTCGTCCGCGACGGACGGCTCCACGTCACCCCGGCCACCGACGGCATGGTCCACCCGGGCGACCCGAGCTGGTACTACGGCTGGGTCCACAAGCGCAACCCGCGCACGCTGGCCGGGGTGGACGCCGCCGGCCGCACCGTCCTCGTCACCGCCGACGGACGCGACACCGACGCCCTCGGACTCAGCATCGCCGAGAGCGCCAGGGTGGCCGAGTCACTCGGCCTGCGCGACGCGGTCAACCTCGACGGCGGCGGCTCGACGACGATGGTGACGAACGGCGACGTGATCAACGAACCGTCGGACACCGCGGGCGAACGCCCCGTCGGTGACGCGTTGCTGATCCTGCCCCGCAGGCACGGAAACTGACCCTCGGGTCGGTGCCGTACGAAGACCCGCACCACAGCGCGACGAACAGCAACCCACCCCAGGGAGCCGCCGTGTTCGCGAACGTGTCAACCGTCCTGACCCTCCTCGGAGCCAGGGTCCTCCTGGTCCTGGCCGTACTACTGGCCACCCTCGCACCAGCCGCCCCGGCACTGGCCTCGGGGCAGCAGGACGCCGCCCGCCGCGGCGCCGAAGTCGTCGCCGTCACCCAGGTCGCGGACCGGCAGGTCGACCTGTCGGTACGGTCGGCGGCCCTCGGAGGCCGCACGGTCGACGTCCGCCTCCTCACCCCGGACGGCTGGAACCCGCACGACCGACGCCACCGACAGCACTGGCCCACCCTCTGGCTGCTGCACGGCTGCTGCGGCGACTACACCTCGTGGACCGCGATGACCGACGTCGCGGAGACCGACAGCCTGCGCGACGTCCTCGTCGTCATGCCCGAGGCCGGCTGGAACGGCTGGTACAGCGACTGGTGGAACCACGGCGAGGGCGGCGACCCGGCGTGGGAGACCTTCCACACGAGGGAGCTGCGGCACCTCCTGGAACGCGACTGGGGCGCCGGCCGCGACCGCGTCGTGGCCGGCCTGTCGATGGGCGGCCAGGGCGCCCTCCTCTACGCCGCCAGGCATCCCGGCATGTTCAAGGCGACGGCGGCCTACTCCGGCTCCGCGCACCCTCTGCTGAACGGCGAGTCGGTCGACCGCATCATGGGCTTCTTCGCCGGCCAGGACAACGACCCCCTCCGCGTCTGGGGCGACCCGGTCGCGCAACGCCGGATCTGGGAAGCCCACGACCCCTTCCACCTCGCCAAGCGGCTCAGGTCCGTCCCGGTGTACCTGTCCTGCGGCGACGGCACGCCGGGGCCCTTGGACGCGCCGGGCGCCACGAGCGCCCTGGAGGCCGACTTCAACCGCCAGAACCACGCGCTGGCCGCGGAACTGCGACGCGTGGGCGCCCGCCACCTGACCACCAACTTCTACGGCCCGGGGACCCATGGCTGGGCCTACTGGGAGCGGGAGCTGCACGCCTCGCTGCCGATGCTGCTGGAGGCGCTGAAGGGCGACGGCGCCGCCTGAACCGACACGGGCGGGAACCGCGCGCCGTTCAGCTCGTCCCCGGGCTGTCCGGTGCGCGCGTTCCCCGCCCGTCGCCCCCGGCTCCGCCGCGCCGGGTCGACAGGGCGACGGCGATGACGACGACTCCGCCGACCGCCATGGAGATGCGTACGCGTTCGGTCAGGACCACGAACAGTCGAGCGCACCGTCGCCGCAGGCCATCACGTACCAGCCCGGCACGGGCGGCCCGGCCTTGTCCCGAGGCATGTCCACGTCCTTGCCGCACCGTCCGGAGAACCGGCCCCAGGCGTTGTCGTGGTGGTCCATCCCGTAGTGCCGCTCGGCGAGTTCCTCGTCCGCCGCACCACGCTGAACACGGTTCGCGACCCGCGTAGTCCCGCCCGACGTTCCTCGACCCTCGAAACTTAGAGGTTGTCCGACCTGCTGAGGCACCGCAGTCTGGTGGTCCTGTCCGTCGCTGGGCGGCCGGGCAATGACAGGACTGGAAGGACGGATCACCCATGCGCATCAGATCAGCGATCTTCTCGCTCGGCATCGCCGCCGCGTGCACCGGGCTCACCGCGACCACGGCCGCGGCCTACAACGACAGTGACCTCGACTGGGAGACCTGGGCGCGGTGGACCAGCGATTGCAGGAACGGTGAATACAACGATCCCTGCGCCGTACGGACTCCGGGGGAGCTCGACGGCACCTTCTTCAAGCACGACAGTGGCGGCAAGGGCATCAAGCTGGTCATGTACAAGGGCAGCAAGACCATTGCCCAGGTCGAGTTCCACCCGTACGACGAAGTGCTGCACGTCTACGACGGAGTCAACGACGGCGACACGGTCTACGTCCGCCTGAGGTGGAACGACGACTACTCTCCCGGCGACGACGCGACGTACTGGGCACCGGGCACCTCGGCGTCCGTCGACCACCACTCGATCCAGCTCGACGGTGACGACGACATCGACGAGGGCAACACCGTTCAGCTCCGCGTCTACGACGACAAGGCGCTGAACGACCCGATCACCGATTGGTACTACCTCAAGGCCTGACTTCGGGGCACACCGGGCTGACCGACCCGAGCGCCAGAGGGTCCGTCATCGGTGCCGGGGGCGGCGGCGCAGAGGCGGAGTGGGGTGCCCGGGGGAGGGGCCTGCGACTCCGCACTCCCACGGGTCCTTGAGCAACGGCACGGTGTTCCGGGAGTGGTGGTGAACCGCGCGGGTGCGCGTGTGCGCGCGGTGGCGCGCACGGTTGCGTGGGTGCCGGGGGCGTGGATCAGCCATCCGCCTTGTTGCGTAGCATGTGCAGGTGCACTTCGCCGACGACTACACGATCCGCCCGGCCGTCCCCGCCGACCTGGACGCCGCCCGAGCCGTCATGCTCGACACCGTCTACCGCGATTTCGGCACCGGGTACGTTCCGAGCTGGCACGGCGACATCATCGACCCGGCCGGGGCGTACGTGACGCCGGCGCGGCACACCCTCCTCGTCGCCGTCGACGGGGCGGGTGAGGTCGTGGCCACCGGTGCCCTCGACTCCCGTGGTCCCGCGCACCCCCCGAACCCCCGGCACGTCGCCGAGCGCTACCCCTCCGGCGTGACCGCGCAGCTACGCCGTGTGTACGTCCGGGCCGGGCACCGCCGGCGCGGCCTCGCCCGGCGGCTCGTCGACGAGCTGCTCGCCTTCGCCGCCGCGGACGGCGGGTACCGGGCCGTGTATCTGCACACGGACCCCGCCGTCACCGGGGCCGAGCCGTTCTGGCGGTCGCTCGCCAAGGTCGTGCACGACGAGCGGGAGGACGCGGGCGGCGGGCAGGGCATCGTGCATTTCGATGTGCCGATGCCCTGAGGAGGCCGCCATGATGATGGAAATGATTGTCATGTAGGCTCCGTTCACTGCCGCCTCCGCCCGACCCGCCCGCGCTCACGGGACGCCCACGCCCACGTTCACGCACGCTCAAGCACGCACCCGACCGATCCGAGGACCATGCGCTCCCACCGCCCCTCCCGGCTGCTCGCCCCCCTCCTGCTCGTCCCGCTGGTATCCGGCTGCTTCGCCTCCGGCGGCGGGGCCGACTCCGGTTCCAACGCGGAGGGAGGCGGCGACGGCTCCCGCCTCCGCGTGGCCCTCGCCTTCCCGCCCGCCGAGGGGCTCTCGCCGTACGGCGCCGACGCCACCCTCCTCAGTCGTCTCGGTGTCACCGAGGGCCTCACCGCGCTCGACGCCAACGGCTCCGCCGCACCCGCGCTCGCCGAATCCTGGCGGAGGGACGGGGAGAAGGCCTGGGAGTTCACGCTCCGCGACGCCACCTTCCAGGACGGCGGCGACGTCACCCCGGCCGCCGTCGCCGACTCCCTCACCCACGCCACCGACGCCAAGCCCGCGCCCGCCGCCCTGGCGGGGGTCACCCTCACCGTCAAGGCCCAGGGCGACCGGGTCGTCCGCATCACCACCGCCGAGCCCGACCCCGTACTGCCGCTGCGGCTCTCCAGCCCCAGCCTGGCCGTACTGTCCGCCAAGGCCTACGCCGACAAGAACCGCGTCGACCCCGTCGGCCACGCCACCGGCCCCTTCGAGCTGACCGGGGTCAACGGCGCCACCTCCGCCTCCCTCGACCGGTTCGACGACTACTGGGGCGGCCGCGCCCAGGCCTCCGGTATCGACGCCCGCTTCATTGCCGACGGCACCGCCCGTGCCAACGCCCTGCGGACCGGCGAGCTCGACATCGCCGAGGCGATCCCCGTCTCCCAGGCGGCGAGCCTCGACGAGGAGACGCGGCGCGACACCGCCACCACCCGGACCACCAGCCTGCTCCTCAACGCCTCCTCCGGGCCCTTCGAGGACGCCGGGCTGCGGGCCGCCGCGCGTGCCGCCGTGGACACCTCCGTGTTCGCCGAGGACGTGTACGAGGGATACGCCGACCCCAGCGCCGGGATCTACGGCCCCGCCGTGACCTGGGCCGAGGGCAAGCGGAGCGAGCCCGTCGGGCGGGCGGCGGCCGACAAGCCCGGCGGCGACACCGTCAACCTCGCCACCTACGACAATCGGCCCGAGCTGCCCGAGGTCGCCCAGGTGGTGAAGCAGCAGTTGGAGAAGGCCGGGTTCGAGGTGAAGCTCACCGTGCGGGAGTACTCGCGACTGGAGAGCGACGCGCTGGAGGGGAAGTTCGACGCCTTCGTGCTCGCCCGCAACACCCTCCTCGACACCGGTGACCCCGTCGCCGTCCTCGCCAGCGACTACACCTGCGACGGCGGCTTCAACATCGCCCAGCTCTGCGACAAGGACGTCGACCACGCCGTCGCCGAGGCCGAGAAGACCGACGACACCGCCAAGCGGCAGGCCGCCGCGATGGACGCCGAGGCCCGCGTCCTCGGCAGCGACGCCGTCGTGCCCCTCGTCCACCAGCGGATCATCACCGGCGTCGCCGACTCCGTGCAGGGCGTGATCCTCGATCCGTACGAGCGCACCCTCGTCGGCACCGGCACCCGGCGCTGAACCGTGCGGCAGCGGGTGGCCACCGTCGTGTGGCGGGTCGTCCTCGCGGCCGGGTTGGTGTGCGGGATCGGTCTGCTGCCGTGGCTCACGCACACCGACCCCGCCCACACCGTGCTCAAGGCACGGTCCGCCGAACGGGAGCCCACACCCGAGGTACTCGCCGACATCCGCGCGCAGCTCGGGCTCGACGGCGGGCCGCTGCACCTGCTCGGGCGGTGGCTCGGCGGGCTGGTGCGCGGGGACGCCGGGCGGTCGTGGATCTCGGGCGCGGATGTGCTGCCCGACGTGCTCCAGGCGCTCGGGGCCTCCCTGCTGCTCATGGCCGTCGCGCTCGTCGTCGCCGCCCTGACCGCCGGGCTCATCTGTGCCCGCACGCTCCGGCTGGGGGCCCGGCGGCGGCTCGGCGGGCGGAGGCGTGGCGGTACCGCCTCCGCCGTCATCGCCTCACTGCCCGAGTTCCTCGTCGCCTCCGTGCTCGCCACCGTCGTCGGGGTGCAGCTCGGGTGGCTGCCCGCGCTGGGGTGGTACGGGGCCCAGTGGACCGTGCTGCCCGCCCTCGCCCTCGGGCTGCCCGCCGGGGCCGTGCTCGGGCGGCTGCTCGACGATCTGCTGCCCGGCGCCTTCGGTGAGCCGTGGGCGCTGGCCGCCGCCGCCCGGGGGCTGACCGGTCGGCGCATCGCGCGGCAGGCGCTCCGGCGGTGCGTGCCCGCGCTGCTGCCCAACCTCGGGCTGTTCGCCGTGGGGCTCACGGGCGGGGCCGTCGCCGTGGAGCAGGTCTTCGACATCCCCGGCCTCGGCCGCACCACCCTCCAGGCCGCCCTCGCCCAGGACCTGCCCGTCCTCCAGGCCGGCACCCTCGCCCTCGTCCTGCTCGCCGCGCTCGCGACCGGTGCCACCCGCGTCGCCGCCCGCCTGCTCACCGGCCCCGCCCTGCGCGACGGCGCGCTGTCCTCCCTGCACCGGCCCGCGCCGCCCGCCGGAGGACTGCTGCCCGTCCTCTACGGCGCCGTTCTGCCGGCCGTCATCGGGGTCGGGCTGACCCGTGATCCGCTCGCCCTCGATACGGGGGAGCGGTTGCTGGCACCCTCCCTCGACCACCCCTTCGGCACCGACTCCCTCGGCCGCGACCTGCTGGCCCGCGTCGGTCACGGGGCACTCGACACGCTGCTGCTCGCCTCCGCCATCACGGCCGCCGCCCTCGTCGCGGGCGTACTCCTCGGGCTCCTACCCCGCGTGTCCGCGCCGCTCGTCGACACCGTCAACGCCGTACCGCCCGTACTGGCCGCCCTCCTCGTCACCGCCGTAGCGGGGAGCGGGGCGGTCACGCCCGCGCTCGCCGTGGGTGCCGTGGCCTGGGCGCCGCTCGCCGCGCACACCTCCGCGCTGCTGCGCCAGGAACGCGCGACCCTGCACATCACCGCCACCCGGGGGCTGGGTGCCGGACGGTGGTATCTGCTGCGCCGCGAACTGCTGCCCGCCGTATTGCCGCCCGTCCTGCGCCACGCCCTGCTGCGGCTGCCCGGTGTCGCCCTCGCGCTCGCCTCGCTCGGCTTCCTGGGGCTGGGGGCGCAGCCCCCGTCCCCGGAGTGGGGCCTGCTCCTCGCCGAGAACCAGCCCTATGCCGAGCGCGCCCCCTGGGCCGTCCTCGCCCCCGCCGCCGTCCTCGCCCTGCTCGGCGCGCTTGCCGTCACCGCGGCGGGCGGACTGCGCCGGCCCCGTCGGCGCCGGGGACGATCCACCGCGGCCGTCGCCGGGCAGCCCGCCGAAGACGTGGAAAAGGAACTGGCCGCCGCACGATGACCTCGCTGTTCACCGGTCGGTCCGCGCCCCCCTCCAGGCGGGCGGCCGCACCGCTCTCCCCGCTGCTCCGGCTGCTCATCCTCACCCAACTCGCCTTCAACGTGGGCTTCTTCGCCGTCCTCCCCTTCCTCTCCGAGCACCTGGGTCAGGGCATCGGCATGGCGGGCTGGCTGGTCGGGTTCGTGCTCGGGCTGCGTACCTTCAGCCAGCAGGGGCTGTTCGTCGTCGGCGGGGCGCTGGCCGACCGCTACGGCATCCGGCCCGTCGTGCTCGCCGGGTGCGTACTGCGGATCGCCGGGTTCGTCTGGCTCGGGTTCGCCGAGCGGACCTGGGCCGTCGTGGCGGCCGTGCTGCTGATCGGCTTCGCCGCCGCGCTGTTCTCGCCTGCCGTCGAGTCCGAGGTGGCCCGGCAGGCCGTCGTCCGGGAGGAGGAGGGCGGCGGGGACCGGACCCGGGTGCTCGCGCTGTTCACCGTCGCCGGGCAGGCGGGGGCCTTCGTCGGGCCGCTGCTGGGTGCCCTGCTGCTGGCCGTCGACTTCCGTACGGCGTGCCTGGCCGGGGCCGGTGTCTTCGTGCTCGTGCTCGCCGGGCACGCCTGGCTGCTGCCGCAGCGCGTTCCCGGGCGGGCGCGGGTCCGGGTCAAGGGCGGGGCGCGGCTGCTGCTGCGCAACCGGCGCTTCCTCGCGCTGTGCTGCGCTTACGGCGCCTATCTGCTCGCCTACAACCAGCTCTACCTCGCGCTGCCCGCCGAGGTGGAGCGCGCCGCCGGTTCGCAGGCACCGCTGGCCTGGCTGTTCGCGCTGTCCTCGGTGCTGGTGGTGACCGCGCAGTTGCCGGTGACCCGGTGGGCGGCAGAACGGCTGACGCCGCGGCGGTCGATGGTGGCGGGGCTGGTGCTGATCGCGGCCGGGTTCGCCGTCGTCGCGGTCGCCCGGCCGGCCGGGTGGACGGGGACGGGTGCGCTGGTGCCCGCCGCCGGTTTCGTCGTGCTGCTCACCCTCGGGCAGATGCTCGTCGCGCCCGTCGCCCGCGCCTGGGTGCCGGACCTCGCCGAGGACGGGCGGCTCGGGCTGTACACCGGGGCGCTGTCCTCGGTCTCCGGACTCATCGTGCTGGCCGGCAGCTCCGCGACCGGACTGCTGCTGGACAGCGGTCTGCCGGTCGCCGTGCCGTGGCTGGTCCTGGCCGCCGTACCGCTGGCGGCGGTGGCGATGCTGCCTCGGCGTCAGGGAGACCGTTGAGGCCATTGAGGCTTCGTGGACCGGGCGCGAGCAGCGTCAGTACCTTGTCAGGGCGCTGTGGGTCCGTTAGGTTTTCCCAGCCGTTGCCGATCTTGTGGCCCGGCGTCGTCGACGAGGAGGTGTGGAGCACATGCGCAGGAGTGCCCGGCAGTCGAGCCCGCGTACCGGCCTTTCCCGCTTCCTCACGACGGAGACACCTTGTCGCTTCGCATCACCCCGCTGACCGACCCCGCCGACGGGCCGCACGGCCGACGTCTCGCGTGGCTCGCGTCCGACGCCGATTCCAACCCCCTCGGAACGGCCTTCCTGCGCCTGCTCACCAGCCCCGGACAGGCGCACCTGGCCGAACTGACCCTGAACGTCCACCCCGAGGAGCGCCGCGGGAGCGTGGGTACGCGGCTGCTCGACACCGCGGTGGCCGCCGCCCGCGACGACTCCAGGCGCTGCGTCGTCGCGCAGGCCGGGGCCGGATCGCCCGGCGACCACTTCCTGTCGGCCCGCGGTTTCCGCAAGGTCCTCACCCTGCGGTTCGCCCGCCTGCCCCTGGCCGACGTGGACGCCGCGGCCCTCGATGAGACCGTCGAGCGTGCGCATCCCGGCTACCTGCTGACCTCGTGGCAGGGCACCGTCCCCGACGACCTGGCCCGGACCTTCGCCGCCTCCCGTCGCGCCATGGACGACATGCCGATGGACGAAGCCGACTACGGCAGGGTCGTCTGGGACGTGGACCGGGTCAGGGCCGCGGCGAAGGCCATCGACGATCGCGGCGACCACCTGCACACCGTCGTCGCCATCGACACCTCGGACGGCTCGATCGCCGGGTTCACGGAACTCGTCGTCCCCGGCGACGGCACCGGTGACGGCCAGCACTACGGCACCGGTGTGCTGCCCGAGCACCGCGGACACGGCCTGGCCCGGTGGATGAAGGCGGAGTCGATCCGACGGGCCCGCGCGGACCATCCGAAGCTCGGCGGACTCCTGACCGACACCGCCGACGGCAACACGTACATGAGACGCGTCAACGACCGCCTCGGCTACGCACCCACGCACACGACGCTCCAGTACCAGCTCGAGCTGTAGGGACGGCGAGCGGGCGGACGCGGACGGACGCGGACGGGCCGGCTCCGCTGCGGCCGTCGGCCGTCTGGGGAGCCCTACTGGGCGACGAGTTCCCGCATCACCTCGGCCGCCGGGGCGCCGCCCCGCGTCCGCGCCGTCCGCCACAGCCACAGCACGTCCCGGCCGAAGGACCACACCAGCAGCCCCAGCGCCAGCAGCACCACCCCGGTGTTGACCGCGTGCGGCAGCAGCTCCGCGCCCGCCACCAGCAGCAACACGCCCTGCAGCGCCGCCACCGTCTTGCGCGCCGTGCTCGGCGGCAGCGGGGCGGTCAGCCACGGCCAGGCCCGGGCCGCGGCGACGAACACGTACCGCATGCCGCCGATCAGCAGCACCCACGGACCCTGGTCCATCGCCACGTACACGCTGAGCACCAGGATGAGGAACGCGTCGACCTCCATGTCGAAGCGGGCGCCCAGCGGTGACGAGGTGCCGGTACGGCGGGCCACCTTGCCGTCCACCCCGTCCAGGATCAGGGCCACGGCGGTCAGGCCGACGAGGAGGGAGACGGGCGGTGCGCTGCGGAAGGAGTCCGCGACCAGGGCCGTGACCCCGCCCACCAGGGTCGCCCGGCCCAGGGTGACCCGGTTGGCGGGGCCGAACGACGGCAGCCGGGATCGGTGCAGGGCCCGGGAGAGCACCGCCCAGGTCGCGAACGCGAACGCGAGGCCGGTCAGCCAGCCCGCCGTGCCCATGCCGATCGCCGTTCCGAGCAGCGCCAGGAGCAGGATCTGCGCGCCCGCCCCCACCGCGGTCTCCTGCTGAACGGGCCTCGCGTCGTACCCGTCGTACGTGTTGTTCAGGGCCACCGAACACCCTCCGGCCGTGTGACAGAGTCGATCAACGCCGCTACCTTGTGCGCGGCTCGTGCATCCCTCGGTACGTGGGCGGCTTCCCGATCGTTCAGGAGGACATCGATGACTCGGATGACGCGGACGGCGACGCCGACGGCGCGGACGAGGCGCACCGCACGTGCGTTCTGGGTCGACTCGCCGGGCGCGGGCGCGATCCGCGGCGTCGAGCTGGCCGCGCCCGGGGCGGACGAGGTGCTCGTGCGCACGCTCTTCAGCGGCGTGAGCCGGGGCACCGAGACGCTCGTCTTCGGCGGCCGGGTGCCCGAGAACCAGTACGCGGCCATGCGCGCGCCGTTCCAGGAGGGGGACTTCCCGGGGCCGGTGAAGTACGGCTACCTCAACGTCGGTGTGGTGGAGGAGGGGCCGGACGCCCTCGTCGGACGTACCGTCTTCTGCCTGTACCCGCACCAGACCCGGTACGTCGTCCCGGCCGCCGCCGTCACCCCGGTGCCCCCGGAGGTCCCCGCCGGACGGGCCGTGCTCGCCGGTACCGTCGAGACCGCCGTCAACGCCCTGTGGGACGCGGCGCCCCTGGTCGGCGACCGGATCGCCGTGGTCGGCGGCGGCATGGTCGGCTGCTCGGTGGCGGCGCTGCTGTCCCGCTTCCCGGGCGTCCGGGTCCAGTTGGTCGACACCGACCCCGCCCGGGCCGAGACCGCAGAGGCGCTCGGCGTCGGTTTCGCGTCCCCCGCCGACGCACTCGGCGGCCTCGACCTCGTCGTGCACGCCAGTGCGACGGAAGCGGGCCTCGCCCGGTCACTCGAACTGCTGCGGCCCGAGGGCACGGTCCTGGAACTGAGCTGGTACGGCGACCGCCGCGTCGCCCTCCCGCTCGGCGAGGCCTTCCACTCCCGGCGCCTGACCCTGCACAGCAGCCAGGTCGGCACGGTCTCCCCGGCACGCGGCGCCACCCGCACCTACGCCGACCGGCTCGCCCTCGCCCTCGACCTGCTCGCCGACCCGGCGCTCGACGCCCTCGTCACCGGCGAGTCCGCGTTCACCGAACTGCCGGACGTGCTCCCGGGGTTGGCGTCCGGAGCGATCCCCGCCCTGTGCCACCGCATCCGGTACGCCGGCGACGACGACTGACCCGACGGGATCCATCGGCGCCTGACCTTGAGAAAAGACGTACGGGACGCTGAACAGGGGAAGGCACCGGGCCGTAATAGACGGCACCCCGCGCGGCGATCGGCGGGGGATCAGACGTGCCACACCTGGAGGGTCGTCCGTTGTTCAGCATCACCGTCCGCGATCACATCATGATCGCCCACAGTTTCCGCGGCGACGTCTTCGGGCCCGCGCAGCGCCTGCACGGAGCGACGTTCCTGGTGGACGCCACCTTCCGGCGCGAGCAGTTGGACGAGGACAACATCGTCGTCGACATCGGCCTCGCCACCAGGGAACTGGGCGCCGTCGTCAGCGAGCTGAACTACCGCAACCTCGACAACGAACCCGACTTCGCCGGCGTCAACACCTCCACGGAGTTCCTGGCCAGGGTCATCGCCGACCGGCTCGCCGAGCGCGTCCACAAGGGCGGGCTCGGCGAGGGGGCCAGGGGACTGGCCGGCCTCACCGTGACCCTGCACGAGTCGCACGTCGCCTGGGCGAGTTACGAGCGTGCGCTGTGACCGACACGTCCACCGAAACGGCGACCGGCACGCCCCCTGGGACGGCGGCCGGCGCAACCGCCGGACGCGCCCGGCTCACCTACGTCCCCGCCCAGACGTCCGCGCCGGCTCCGGCCCCGAGGAACGGGGGAGTCGTCCCCATGTCCCTGCGCTCCGTGCACTTCGTCATGCCCGGCGGAGTCGACGACCCGGCCGCACCGAGCGGCGGCAACGCCTACGACCGGCGGGTGCGACTGGACCTGCCCGGCTTCGGCTGGCGGGTACGGGCGCTGCCCGTGGCCGGTGACTGGCCGCGGCCGGACGCCGCCGCCCGCGCGGAACTCGCCCGCGTCCTGCGCCGGCTGCCGGACGGCGCCGTCGTCCTCCTCGACGGCCTGGTCGCCTGCGGCGTGCCCGAGGTCGTGGTCCCGGAGGCCGAGCGGCTGCGCATGGCCGTCCTCGTCCACCTCCCGCTCGGCGACGAGACCGGCCTCGACCCCGCCGTCGCCGCCGGACTGGACGCCCGCGAACGCGCGGTACTGCGCGCCGTCCCGGCCGTCGTCGCCACCAGCGACTGGGCGGTCCGCCGCCTCGTCTCCCACCACGGTCTCGACCCGGGCCGCGTCCACGTCGCCGCCCCCGGCGCCGACATCGCGCCCCTCGCGCCCGGCACCGACGGTGTCTCCCGCCTGCTGTGCGTCGCCGCCGTCACCCCCCGCAAGGGCCAGCACCGGCTGGTGGAGGCGCTGGCGGCGGTCGCCGACCTGCCGTGGAGCTGCGTGTGCGTCGGCGGGCTCGGGCAGGATCCGCAGTACGTCGGCCGGCTGCGGGCGCTGATCGCGCGGCACGGTCTGGAGGACCGGCTGGTGCTGGCCGGACCGCGGGCCGGCACGGAACTCGACGCCACCTACTCCACCGCCGACCTGATGGTCCTCACCTCGTACGCGGAGACGTACGGCATGGCGGTGACCGAGGCCCTCGCGCGCGGCATCCCCGTGCTGGCGACGGACGTCGGCGGCCTCCCGGAGGCCGTCGGGCGCGCTCCCGACGGCGGAGTGCCCGGCATCCTCGTCCCCCCGGAGGACCCCGTGGCGCTCGCCGCCGAACTGCGCGGCTGGTTCGGGGAGGCGGACGTACGGCGCCGGCTGAAGGCCGCGGCCCGCGGCCGCCGCGCCGCCCTCGACGGCTGGGCGACCACGGCCCGCAGCCTGGCCGGCGTACTGCACCGGCTGCCGAGCGAACCCCGGAGGGTGGCATGAGGCGGACGACGGCACCGGCCGCAGGACCGGCCCCGGCCCGGCCCGGCCCGCGGGACGCCCCCGAGGAGGCGAACGGTGTGATCTCCGGGGCGGGCCCGGCCGGGCCGCTCACCGACCGGTCCGGGCGGCCCGCCGCGGAGTGCGACACCCTCCGTCTCCGGCAGACCCCGGGGCGCCCCGACGAACCTCCGCGCTACGCCCCCGAGTGGCTACGGCTCCGCGAGCCCGCCGATGCCGCCGCGCGGGCGCACGATCTGCTCGACCCGCTGCGGACCCGCCTCGCCGAGCTGCCGACGCGGGCGGACGGGCTGGTCGTGCACGACGTGGGGTGCGGCACCGGTTCGATGGGACGCTGGCTCGCCCCGCTGCTCGACGGCGCCCAGCACTGGGTGCTGCACGACCACGATCCCTACCTCCTGCACTTCGCCGCCGTCGCCGCCCCGCGTGCGGCCGCCGACGGGAGCCGCGTCACGGTCGAGACACGGCGCGGCGACCTCGCCCGCCTCACCCCGGACGCGCTGACCGGCGCCGCGCTGCTGACGGCGTCCGCGCTGCTCGACGTACTCACCGGCGAGCAGGTCGGCACGCTCGCGGCCGCCTGCGCCGCGGCCGGCTGCCCGGCCCTGCTGACCCTCTCCGTCGCCGGGCGCGTCGACCTCACCCCCGCCCACCCCCTGGACGCCGAGATCGCCGACGCCTTCAACGAGCACCAGCGGCGTACCGGCATGCTGGGTCCGGACGCCGTCGACGCCACGGCGGAGGCCTTCGCCGAGCACGGCGCCACGGTGCGGACGCACCCCAGCCCCTGGCGGCTGGGTCCCGGGGAGACCGCGCTCACCGCCCAGTGGCTGCGGGGCTGGGTCGGCGCGGCCGTCGAACAGCGCCCCAAGCTGCGCGAACCGGCCGCCCGGTACCTGGACGAGCGCCTCGCGGCCTGCGCCGCCGGGGAGTTGCGCGTCGTCGTCCACCACACCGACCTGCTGGCGTCGTGCCGGCCGACGGGCGGGGTCTCGTGAGCGCACCGACGCTGCCGGCGGCAGCGGGGGCCCCGCCGACGGCCGTGGACCGGGACGCGACTCCCGCCGGCAGCGGCCCCGGAGGCGGCAGTCCCGCCGGCAGCCCTTCCGCCGGCGGCCCTCCCGTCGGCAGTACTCCCGGCGGCGGCAGCCCCCGCCGCCGCGCCCTGCGCGCCCACCTGGGCAGCCTCGCCGGCGTCGCCATCGTCGGCGTCCTGCTGTGGCGGACGGGGACCGGTGTCCTGCTGGACGGGCTGCGCCGGATCGACGGCCCCACGCTGCTGACGGCGCTCGGGATCGGGCTGGTCACCACGGTGTTCAGCGCCTGGCGCTGGGCCCTGGTGGCCCGGGGGCTGCGCATCCGGCTGCCGCTCGGACCGGCCGTCGCCGACTACTACCGCGCGCTGTTCCTCAACGCCGCCCTCCCCGGCGGTGTCCTCGGCGACGTGCACCGCGCGGTACGGCACGGACGCGGCGCCGGCGACCTGGGGCGGGGCGTGCGGGCCGTGGTCCTCGAACGGGGCGCCGGACAAGTCGCGTTGATCGGCGTCGGAGCCGTGGTGCTGCTCACGATGGAGTCACCGGTGTCGGCCGGGACCCGCCACCTCGCGCCGCTCGTGGGATCGGCCGTACTCGGCGCGCTCGCCGTCGTCCTCGCCCTGCGCATGAACCGGGCCCCCTCCCGCGGGGGACGGGCAGCGGCCGGGGCCGTGCGGACGACGCTCCGCGAAGCGCGCGAGGGGCTGCTGTCCCGGCGGAGCCTGCCGGGGGTCGCCGTGTCGTCCGTCGTCGTACTGGCCGGGCACCTCGCGATGTTCGTCCTCGCCGCCCGGGTGGCCGGCAGCGGTGCCTCCGTCGCCGTACTGACGCCGCTGGCCGTGCTGGCGCTGCTCGCCATGGGGCTGCCGCTGAACGTCGGCGGCTGGGGCCCCCGGGAGGGCGTCACCGCCTGGGCGTTCGGCGCGGCGGGGCTGGGCGCGGGCACCGGGCTGGGCGTGGCCGTGGTCTACGGGGTGCTCAGCCTCGTGGCGAGCCTGCCCGGCGTCGCCGTCCTCGCCGTCCGCTGGTACGAGGGGCTGCGCGGGGGCCCCGGGCCGCACCGCGCGCCCGACGGGCACTACCCGCGCTCACCGCCCGGAGCCGTGACCGTCACCGACGTCAACATCGAGAAACACGCCCCGAAGGAATCCGCGAGACCCGCCAGCAGTTCCTTCCCCTTTTCCGCCGAACCGAGTGAAGGTCGCCCGATGACACCGGAATCGGTATAGGCGGACATTCCGAGGGAGAGCAGATGACGCCGGTCGTCCGCGACGAAATCGGCCGCCTCGTAACCGGGCCGGACGTATTCGGGGTGCGTGTGCAGAAGAATGGAGGTCTCGATCTCCCCCGCGTGCATGTCGGTGAGCAGCGAGGTGGTCACCCCCGCCCGCTCCCGCGCCGCCTCCCAGTCCTCCGCGGCCGGGAACAGCGCCGTCCGTTCGCCGCGTGCGGAGGACTCCTGGACGACGTTGCCCAGTACGTAGTTCCCGCCGTGCCCGTTGACCACCACCAGGGCGTCCACGCCCGAGCGGCGCAGCGAGTCCGCTATGTCCCGTACCACCGCGTGAAGGGTCACCGAGGAGATGCTGACGGTCCCCGGCCAGTCCGCGTGCTCGTGCGAGCAGCCGATCGTCACCGGTGGCAGGAGGTGTACCGGGTACGCGGCCGCGATCTCCCGGGCGACGGCGCAGGCGACGAGCGTGTCGGTCGCCAGCGGCAGGTACGGGCCGTGCTGCTCGAAACTCCCGACCGGCAGCACCGCCACCTGCCGCGGAACCCCCAAGGCCCGCCCGCGTACGTCGTCACTCGTGTCCGCCGGCACCACTGAAAAATCCATTCCCGCACGGCCTTTCGTCTCTCTTGAGCAACCTGTTGAGGAACGCGAGAATCATGACAGAAAATATCGGTGTACTAGGCAAGAAGACGCCGCAGCGCACGGACGTGGAGCGCGTCGTGGTCACGCCGCTGCCCACCGTCCACGGCGAATTCCGGGCGTTCGGCTATTTCGACCACGAGCGCGGTGACGAGCAAGTGGCGCTCGTGTACGGCGACCTGGCCGCCGACGGCGTGCTCACCCGGCTGCACTCGGAGTGCCTGACGGGGGACGCGTTCGGTTCCCGGCACTGCGAGTGCGGCGACCAACTGTCCTGCGCGCTGCGGGCGGTGGCCGCCGCGGGCAGCGGTGTCGTCGTCTACCTGCGCGGGCACGAGGGGCGCGGCATCGGACTGCTCGCCAAGCTGCGGGCGATGGCGTTGCAGGCCGAGGGTCTGGACACGGTGGAGGCGAACCTCGCCCTCGGCCTGCCGGTGGACGCCCGTGACTACGGCGTCGCCGCCCGCATCCTGGACGACCTCGGGGTGCGGTCCGTGCGCCTGATGTCCAACAACCCGCGCAAACGGGAGGCGTTGGTGCGGCACGGCATCCAGGTCACCGAGCAGGTGCCGCTGCTGATAGCGCCGTGCGAGAGCAACATCACCTATCTGCGCACCAAACGGGAGCGGCTGGACCATCACCTGCCCCACCTGGACGCCGTGGCCCACCTGTCCTGAGCGGCCCGGCCAGGAGCGCGCGGATCGGTCCGCCAGGCCCTCGTGCACGAGCGGACGGTTCAGTCCGCCACGGCCTCGTGCACGAGCCGCTTGAGGTCCGGGTAGACCGTGTGCGAGGACTTCGGTCGCACCTGGGTCAGGAACTGCACCGTCAGGTCACGGCCCGGGTCGACCCAGAAGGTGGTCGTCGCCACCCCGCTCCAGCCGTAGGTGCCGAGTCCGGAGGGCGCCTGGGCGCGGTCCGGGTCGATCACCACGGAGACGCCGAGACCGAACCCGACACCGTCGTTGCCGGGTTCGTCGTGCGCCGGGCGGCTGCCGCAGGCGCGCAGGTCGGCGTCGCCGGGCAGGTGGTTGCGGGTCATGAGGTCCACCGTCCCGGGGGAGAGCAGCCGGACGCCGTCCAGTTCGCCCCGGCGCCGCAGCAGCTCCGCGAAGCGGTGCACGTCGTACGCGGAGGAGACCAGGCCCCCGCTGCCCGACAGGAAGCGCGGCCGGCCCCGCAGCGGCAGCCCGGGGACCGGTTCTATACCACCGCCGTCCGTCTCGCCGTACAGCTCGGCCAGCCGGTCTGCCTGCTCGTCGGTGACCTGGAAGCCGGTGTCCGTCATGCCGAGCGGCCCGAAGATCCGCTCGGCGCAGTACACGTCGAGCGGCTGCCCGGACACCACCTCCACGAGCCGTCCGAGCACGTTGGCGGCCACCGAGTAGTTCCACCGCGTGCCCGGCTCGAACTGCAGCGGCAGGCTCGCGTACAGGTCGACCGTCTCGGCCAGACCCGCGCCCGGGCGCACCGACGACTCCAGGCCGGCCGCGCGGTACAGCGCGTCGACCGGGTGGGCGTGGTAGAAACCGAAGGTCAGACCGGCGGTGTGGGTCATCAGGTGCCGGACCAGGACCGGACCGGCGGCCGGTCGGGTGACGACGCCGTCCCCGGACCCTTCGACGTACACCCGCGGCTCGGCGAACGCCGGAAGGTACCGCGCCACCGGGTCGTCCAGCGACAGCCGCCCCTCCTCCACCAGCATCAGCACGGCCACGGACGTGACCGGCTTGGTCATGGAATAGATCCGCCACAGCGTGTCGGCCGCCACGGGCAGCCCCGCCGCGACGTCCCGCCGTCCGTACACGGTCAGATGGGCGACTCGCCCCCCACGGGCGACGGCCACCAGGAACCCGGGCATCCTTCCCTCGTCGACCTGCCGGGCGAAGTGCAGGTCGAGCCGGTCCAGCGCCTTCGGATCCAGCCCGGCCGCACCCGCGTCGACCTCCTGCCGCAGCGGTGCCATCCCCATCGCCCTCCTTGGTCGTTCGTCGAGGTGGGTCCGGCCTACCCCGCGCGGGCGCGCTCAGACCTCCCGGTCGAACGGAAACACGTGACGGGCCGCTCGACCGGACCGCGCGCCACCAGGGCGAAGCCGCCGCGCGGCGTCCGGCACGCCGTCGCCTCCGCGCGCCGGAGCGGCGGGCGCCCAGAGGACGGCGCTCCGGAGGGCGGGCGCCCAGAGGACGGCGCTCCGTAGAGCACGGCGTTCCGGAGAGGACGCCGGCCCGGAGAAGACGGCGCCGCCCGCCGGGTACCGGATCGGGGGGCGGCGGCGCGTCGGCGGGTTCCGGGCCCGGCGGCGTCAGGCCGTCACCGTCTCCGGTCGGGCGGCCTCCCGGTGGTCCCGCTCGCCCAGTTCCTCCGTCGGGACCCTGTGGGTCTCGCGGGCCGAGAGGGCGGCGACCACCGGCGGGACGCACAGCGCGGCCGTGAACAGCGCCACCGCGAACCAGTCGTCCCCGTCCGGGCCGGCGATCTGCGCCGCGAAGGTCACCGCGAACCCGGCCACCGCGAAGCCGATCTGCGTGCCGATCGCCACGCCGGACAGCCGGACCCGGGTGGAGAACATCTCGCCGTAGAAGGCGGGCCACACGCCGTTCGCGGCGCTGTAGACGACGCCGAAGGCGACGATGCCCAGCAGGAAGGTCAGCGGGTAGGAGCCGGTCGAGATGGCCCACAGGTACAGGAACATCGTGACCGCGCTGCCCACCGCGCCGATCAGGAACACCGGGCGCCGGCCGATGCGGTCGGACAGCGTCGCCCACAGCGGGATCGCGGCGAGCGCGACGACGTTGGCGAGGGCGCCCACCCACAGCATGGCGGTGCGGGACATGCCGACGGCGTCACTGGTGGCGTACGCCAGCGCCCAGACCGTGAAGATGGTGCTGACCGAGGCGATGAGCGCGCCCGCGACCACCCGCAGCACGTCCGCCCAGTGGTCGCGCGCCAGCACGGCCAGCGGCATCTTCGCGACGCCCTCCGTGGCGGTCTGCTGCGTGAAGGCCGGCGTCTCGTCCAGCTTGCGGCGGATGACGTAGCCGACGACGGCGACCACGACGCTCAGCCAGAACGGCACGCGCCAGCCCCACGCCAGCAGGTGTTCCTCGGGGAGCGCGGCGATGGGGAGGAAGACCAGGGTGGCGAGCAGTTGCCCGCCCTGGGTGCCGCTGAGGGTGAAGCTGGTGAAGAAGCCGCGTTTGTGCGGTGGCGCGTGTTCCAGCGTCATGGAGTTGGCGCTGGCCTGTTCGCCGGCCGCCGATATGCCCTGCAGGACGCGGCACAGCACCAGCAGGACCGGGGCGAGGGTGCCGACCTGGTCGCGGGTGGGCAGACAGCCGATGAGGAACGTCGACACGCCCATCAGGATCAGCGTGAAGACCATGATCTTCTTGCGGCCCATCCGGTCGCCGATGTGGCCGAGGAAGAACGCGCCGACCGGACGGGCGGCGTACGCCACACCGAACGTGGCCAGCGACAGCAGGGTCGCGGTGGCCGGGTCGGACTCGTCGAAGAAGACCTCGGGGAAGATCAGCGCGGCCGCGCTGCCGTAGATGAAGAAGTCGTAGTACTCGAGCGCGCTGCCGATCCAGGCGGCGGTCGCGGCCTTCTTCGGCTGGCCGGGCGGGGCGGCGCCGGGAGGCGCGGGGGCGGGGACGGACACGGCGTTGCTCCTTCGGGGGACTCCACGGTAGGCGGAGTGAGCGGAGGGGAGAGGTGCCGATCGGCTAATTAACCCACTGGGTAGTTAGTCGCGGTTGGGAAGGGATGTTGCGCGCACGTTTCCCTTGTGTCAAGAGGCCGCGTCGTCCCGCCGCCGCCGTGGTCAGTCCGCCGCGCGTTCCGCGGTCAGGTAGGCGATCACCATGTCGCCGAGCATGGTCCGGTAGTGCTCGCGCTGGTCCGGGGCGATCAGGTCGCGGCCGAACAGCGCGCCGAAGGTGTGCCGGTTGGCGACCCGGAAGAAGCAGAACGAGCTGATCATCGCGTGCAGGTCGACGGCGTCGACGTCGGCCGTGAACAGACCGGAGCGCTGCCCGTCCTCCAGGATCCGGCGGATCACGTCGAGCGCCGGGGAGCCGATGCTGCCCAGCATCTCCGAGGACGCGATGTGCTCGGCGTCGTGGATGTTCTCGATGCTCACCAGGCGGATGAAGTCGGGGTGGCGCTCATGGTGGTCGAAGGTCACCTCCGCCAGGCGCCGGATGGCCGCCACCGGGTCCAGGTGCTCGACGTCGAGCTGCTGCTCGGCCTCCCGGATCACGCCGTACGCGCGCTCCAGGACGGCCGTGAAAAGCTGCTCCTTGCCGCCGAAGTAGTAGTAGATCATCCGCTTCGTGGTGCGGGTGCGGGCGGCGATCTCGTCGACGCGGGCCCCGTCGTAGCCGGCCCGGGCGAACTCCCGCGTCGCCACGTCCAGGATCTCGGCCCGGGTGCGGGCGGCGTCGCGGGTGCGGGTGCCGGATCGTGCCGGTTCGTCGACGCTGGTCATCGGGTTCCTTCGGCTGCGGGAGAGGGCTGCGGGCTGGGACGTGCCGGTGATTCTAGAAGCCTCGGCCTTCCCACCCGCCCCGACCTCCTGCTATGACTAACGTACTAGTTCGTACATTGGTCGCTCGGGCAGCAGCCCGAGCCGCTCAGGAGGTCCCCGGTGGCCAAGGACTCGTATCTCGTCGGGCTGATCGGCTCCGGCATCGGCCCGTCGCTCAGCCCGGCACTGCACGAGCGGGAGGCCGGCCGGCAGGGTCTGCGTTACCTGTACCGGCTGATCGACATCGACCGACTCGGTGTCCGGCCCGAGGCGGTGGGCGACCTGCTGGGCGCGGCCCGGGTCCTGGGCTTCGACGGTCTGAACATCACGCACCCGTGCAAACAGCTCGTCATCGAACACCTGGACGCCCTCGCCCCGCAGGCCGAGGCGCTCGGCGCGGTCAACACCGTCGTCTTCGACGACACCGGCCGGGCCACCGGCCACAACACCGACGTCACCGGCTTCGCGGCCTCCTTCGCCAGAGGCCTGCCCGACGCTCCGCTGGAGCGGATCGTGCAGCTCGGCGCCGGCGGCGCCGGCGCGGCCGTCGCCCACGCCACGCTCACCCTGGGCGCCGGGCGGATCACCGTCGTCGACGCGCTGCCCGAACGGGCCGCCGCCCTCGCCGGTCAGCTCGAACGGCACTTCGGGGACGGCCGCGCCGACCACGCCACCCCCGACCGGCTGCCCGGACTGCTGACCACGGCCGACGGCGTCGTGCACGCCACCCCCACCGGCATGGCCGCCCACCCGGGGCTGCCCCTGCCCGCCGGACTGCTCCACCCCGGGCTGTGGATCGCCGAGGTCGTCTACCGCCCGCTGGAGACCGAGCTGCTGCGCACCGCCCGCGCGCTGGGCTGCGCCACCCTCGACGGCGGCGGCATGGCCGTCTTCCAGGCCGCGGACGCGTTCCGGCTGTTCACCGGGCGGGAACCCGACGCCGTGCGGATGCTCGCCGACATCACCGACCTGACGGGCGCCCTCGGGGCCCCGAAGTAGGAAGGAGGCAGCGACATGCGGACGTCCATCGCCACCGTCTCCCTCAGCGGATCCCTCACCGAGAAGCTCACGGCCGCCTCCCTGGCCGGCTTCGACGGCGTGGAGATCTTCGAGAACGACCTGCTGGCCAGCCCGCTGACCCCCGAGGAGATCCGAGCCCGCTGCGCCGACCTCGGACTCACCATCGACCTCTACCAGCCCATGCGGGACGTCGAGGCACTGCCCGAGGAGGAGTTCGGCCGCGCGCTGCGCCGTGCCCGGCACAAGTTCGAGCTGATGCGCAGGCTCGGCGCGGACACCGTCCTGGTGTGCTCCAGCGTCTCCCCGCACGCCGTGGACGACGACGCGCTGGCCGCCGAACAGCTCGGCCGGCTCGCCGACCTGGCCCGGGACCACGGCATCCGCGTCGCCTACGAGGCGCTCGCCTGGGGCCGGCACATCAGCACCTACGACCACGCCTGGCAGGTGGTCGAGAGCGCCGGCCACCCCGCGCTCGGCACCTGCCTGGACAGCTTCCACATCCTTTCCCGGGGCAGCGACCCCGAAGGCATCGGGGACATCCCCGGCGACAAGATCTTCTTCCTCCAGCTCGCCGACGCCCCGCTGCTCGCGATGGACGTCCTGCAGTGGAGCCGCCACTACCGCTGCTTCCCCGGCCAGGGCGGCTTCGACGTCGCCGGGCTGCTGCGGCACGTACTGCGCGCCGGGTACGACGGCCCCCTGTCCCTGGAGGTCTTCAACGACGTCTTCCGGCAGTCCGAGGCCGGCCCCACGGCCGTGGACGCGCGGCGCTCCCTGCTGACGCTCCAGGAGACGGTCGGCCTCGCCGCGCCGCCCGCACCCGCCCCGCCCACCGGCGTCGCCTTCGCCGAACTGGTCACGCCCGACGCCGCACCCGTCGCGGCCGCGCTCGGCGCGCTGGGCTTCGCCCGGACCGCACGGCACCGCGGGAAACCCGTCGACCTGTGGCAGCGCGGCGACGCCCGCGTCCTGGTCAACACCGGCCCGGCCGAACGCCGCGACGGCACCCGGCTCGCCGCCGTCGGCCTGGAGGCGCCCGACCCCGCCGGGGCCGCCCGCCGTGCCGAGGCGCTGGTGGCACCGGTGCTGCCGCGTCGCCGCGCCCCGGGCGACGCCCCGCTGGAGGCGGTCGCCGCGCCCGACGGCACGGAGCTGTTCTTCTGCGCCACCGAGCGCCCCGGACTGCCCGACTGGCGCGCCGACTTCGAGGACGTCGCGCCCCCCTCGTACGACGGGGAGCCCTGGCGCGTCGACCACCTCTCCCTCACCCAGCCCTGGCATCAGTTCGACGAGGCGGCGCTCTTCCACCGCGCGGTCCTCGGGCTGCGCCCGCAGGAGAGCGTGGACGTCGCCGACCCCTACGGGCTGCTGCGCAGCCGCGCCGTCAGTACCGACGACGGCGCCGTCCGCATCGTCCTGACCGTCGGCCCGGCACCCACCGACGACACCGCGCACGCCCAGCACATCGCCCTGGCCACCGACGACGTGGTCGCCGCCGCCCGGAGCTACCGTGCCGCCGGCGGCCCGCTGCTGCCGATCCCCGCCAACTACTACGACGACCTCGCCGCCCGCTTCGAGTTCGCCGACGGCGAGCTGGAGACGTACCGGGAACTCGGCATCCTCTACGACCGCGACGCGCACGGCACCTTCCGGCACTGCTACACGCACACCGTCGGCCGGGTCTTCTTCGAACTCGTCCAGCGCGACGGCGGCTACCGGGGCTACGGCGCGGCGAACGCCCCGGTGCGGCTGGCCGCGCAGCACGCGGTGCGCGGGTTCACTGGCGGCTGACGGTGCGGGTCAGACCGGTGATCACCGTGGTGGCCAGGATCCAGCCCGTGATGATCAGGACGTAGGAGAGCGTCTGGTAGCCGCCCTGCGGGGCGAAGGCGTTCTCCTGGCCGAAGGAGATCACCGGCAGCAGCAGGTCCAGGGTGTAGAACACCGGGTCGAAGTCGGGGGACTCGGCGGGCTTGAGCGGCGGCGGGTGGTGCAGCGCGTACGCGACCGAGCCGACCGCCAGCAGCGACAGCAGCCAGCCGCCCGCGCGCAGCGGCCGGAAGCCGTACCCGACCGTGACGTCCTGGAGGTGCCCCCACAGCCGGCCGTACCAGGGCAGGGTGCGCCGGTGCCGCCGCTGCTTGGCGAGCTGGACCAGCCGGGCCGCGTCGTCGTCGCCGATCCTGCGGTAGGCGGCGGTCAACTGCTCGTAGATGAAGGGCAGATAACTGTCGCCCTTTTCCAACATCGGCAACCGGCGCCCGGCGGGCTCGTGCGGGACGAGGGACGTGTAGGTGAGGTCGTTGAGCTGCACCCAGTGCGGTACGACCTCCGGTTCGAGGAACAGCACGTCCACCTGGGCACGGCGCAGATTGATGGCACCCTCCACCGCCGGGCCCTGCCGCAGCCACAGTTCGCCGATCACGCAACTGCTGGCCCGCAGCGCGGTGCCATCGGGGTTGGCCAGCCGGGCGTGCGACAGGTCCAGCCGGCCGGATATCCGCGCGCCGCGCAGTTCCAGCCGGCCCCGGACGTCCGCGTGCCGCATCACCACGTCCGCCTCGGCCGCCAGCGTCTCGGCCTGCACGGCGGTCCCGCCCGGCCGGTCGAGCACAGCGTCGGTGAGATTGACGGTCCCGGCCACCCGCGCGCCGTTGATCCGTACCTCGCCCCGGGCGCGGAGCCCCGGCGCCCACAGGTCGGCGCCCAGCACGGCCTGGTTGAGCTGGAGCACCGGCCCCTCGGCGTCCGGCACGTCGATCCGCGTGCTCTCCAGGTACAGGCTGCCGGTGACCTCCGCGCCCGCGAGCCGCACCATCCCGCCGAACCGGGCGCGGGTCAGCCGCAGTACGCCGTCCACCCGCACCGCGTGCGCGATCAGCCCGGGCAGCACCGACTCGCTCACATTCAGCTCGCGCAGGCGTGCCGCGTAGAACCTCGGGACCTCGTCGAAGTGGCAGTGCCGCAGCCGCACGGGGTGGTCGACCGTCGCGTACTGCATGTCCAGCCGTCCGGTGACGCGGGCTCCGGCCAGGCTGAGCGCGGCGACCCGGCCCTCCTGTCGGGGACCGTCCAGGAGCAGCGACCGCAGCATGCAGGCCCGCACGGTGCGTTCGGCGCCCCAGGCACCGCCGTCGGCGGGGTCCTCGTCGTCCGAGGCGCGGAAGTCCACGTGGCTGCCCGTGGCGAACGCCCGCCAGACGCGCGTCTCGGCCGGTGTCAGGTCGTTGATCTCCATCAGGGAGGGACTCTGACCCGAACCGGCCGATCACGTCAACGCGCTTTTCGGACCGACTACTTCTTGGCGGCCTCCACCGCGTGCCCGCCGAACTGGTTGCGCAGCGCGGCGACCATCTTCATCTGCGGCGAGTCGTCCTGCCGGGACGCGAACCGCGCGAACAGCGACGCCGTGATCGCCGGCAGCGGCACCGCGTTGTCGATGGCCGCCTCCACGGTCCAGCGTCCCTCACCGGAGTCCTCCGCGTAACCGCGCAGCCCGTCCAGGTGGTGGTCCTCGTCGAGGGCGTTGACGGCGAGGTCCAGGAGCCAGGAGCGGATGACGGTGCCCTCCTGCCAGGAGCGGAAGACCTCGCGGACGTTGTCCACGGAGTCGACCTTCTCCAGCAGCTCCCAGCCCTCGGCGTAGGCCTGCATCATGGCGTACTCGATGCCGTTGTGGACCATCTTGGAGAAGTGCCCGGCGCCGACCCGGCCCGCGTGGACGTAGCCGTACGGGCCCTCCGGCTTGAGCGCGTCGAAGATGGGCTTCAGGTCGTCGACGGTCTCCTCGTCGCCGCCGACCATCAGGGCGTAGCCGTTCTTCAGGCCCCACACACCGCCCGAGACGCCCGCGTCGACGAAGTTGATGCCACGCCTGCCCAGCTCCTCGGCGTGCTTCTCGTCGTCCGTCCAGCGGGAGTTGCCGCCGTCGACGACGGTGTCCCCGGGCTTGAGGAGCGTCGCGAGCTGGTCGATGACGTGCTGGGTGGCGGCACCGGCCGGCACCATCACCCATACCGCGCGCGGCCGGTCGAGCTGTTCGACGAGGTCGACCAGACTGCCGACGTCGGCCCGCTCGGGATTGGTGTCGTATCCGACGACGGTGTGGCCGGCGTTGCGCAGACGCTCGCGCATGTTGCCGCCCATCTTGCCGAGACCCACAAGTCCGATCTGCATGTCAGTGCACTTCCTTCAGTTCACGGTAGGCGGCCACCAGCGCGGCCGTGGACGGGTCGAGGCCGGGCACGGAGCCCGCCGCGTCAGCGGCTGAGGCGAACGTTTCGGTCAGGGCGGGCTCGACGCGCTTGGCCAGCACCTTGCCGAGCTCGACGCCCCACTGGTCGAAGGAGTCGATGTTCCAGACCGCGCCCTGTACGAACACCTTGTGCTCGTACAGCGCGATCAACTGGCCGAGGACGGAGGGGGTGAGTTCGGCGGCCAGGATGGTGGTGGTCGGGTGGTTGCCATGGAAGGTGCGGTGCGGCACCTGCTCCTCGGGCACGCCCTCCGCCCTGACCTCCTCGGCACTCTTGCCGAAGGCGAGCGCCTGTCCCTGGGCGAACAGGTTGGCCATCAGCAGGTCGTGCTGGGCCTTCAGCTCGTCGCTCAGCTCGGCGACGGGCCGGGCGAAACCGATCAGGTCGGCCGGGATGAGTTTGGTGCCCTGATGGATGAGCTGGTAGTACGCGTGCTGTCCGTTGGTGCCGGGCGTGCCCCAGACCACCGGCCCGGTCTGCCACTCCACGGGGTGCCCGTCACGGTCGACGGACTTGCCGTTGGACTCCATGTCGAGCTGCTGGAGGTAGGCGGTGAACTTCGACAGGTAGTGGCTGTACGGCAGTACCGCGTGCGACTGGGCGCCCATGAAGTTGCCGTACCAGACGCCCAGCAGACCCAGGATCAGCGGGGCGTTGTCCGGGGCCTCGGCGTTGCGGAAGTGCTCGTCGACGATGCGGAAGCCGTCGAGCATCTCCCGGAAGCGGTCCGGGCCGATGGCGATCATCAGGGAGAGCCCGATCGCCGAGTCGTACGAGTAGCGGCCGCCCACCCAGTCCCAGAACTCGAACATGTTGGCCGTGTCGATGCCGAACCCGGCGACCTTGTCGGCGTTCGTCGACAGGGCGACGAAGTGCTGGGCCACCGCCTTCTCGCCGGCCTCTTCGCCGCCGCCCAGCCCGGCCAGCAGCCAGGAGCGCGCCGAGGTGGCGTTCGTGATCGTCTCGATGGTGGTGAACGTCTTGGACGCCACGATGAACAGCGTCTGGGCCGGATCCAGGTCCCGGACCGCCTCGTGCAGGTCGGCGCCGTCCACGTTGGACACGAACCGGAACGTCAGCGAGCGGTCGGTGAAGGCGCGCAGCGCCTCGTACGCCATCGCCGGACCGAGGTCGGAGCCGCCGATGCCGATGTTGACGACGTTGCGGATGCGCTTGCCGGTGTACCCGGTCCACTCACCGGAACGGACCCGGTCCGCGAAGGCGGCCATCTTGTCCAGCACGGTGTGCACCTTGGGGACGACGTTCTCGCCGTCGACCTCGATCACCGCGTCCCGCGGGGCGCGCAACGCGGTGTGCAGCACCGCCCGGTCCTCGGTGATGTTGATCCGCTCACCGCGGAACATGGCGTCGCGCAGGTCGGACACGCCGGTGGCGGAGGCCAGTTTGCGCAGCAGCGCCAGTGTGTCGTCGGTGACCAGGTTCTTGGAGTAGTCGATGCGCAGGTCGCCGACGCGCACGACGTACCGCTCCGCCCGTGAGGGGTCCGCGGCGAACAGCTCGCGCAGGTCCGGTCGCGACAGCGCGTCCTCGCGGTGGTCCGCCAGCGCGGTCCACTCCGGCCGCCGGTCGGGCTTCGGGAAGTCAGACATGGACAGGGGTCTCCTTGCCGGCCTCGCCGCGCAGGGCGATGGCGTACATCTCGTCCGCGTCGAGGCGCCTGAGCTCCTCGGCGATGAGTTCGGAGGTCGTGCGGACCTTCAGCGCGAGGGAGCGCGGGGGCTGGCCGGGCAGGGTCATCGTGGCGATCGGTCCCTCCGGCCGGTCGATGACGATCTCGCCGCCCGCGGTGCCGAGGCGGACGGCCGTGACGACCGGGCCGTCGGTGACCACCCGGTCGACCCGGACGTGCAGCCGGGCCTCCAGCCAGCGGGCCAGCAGCTCGGCGGCCGGGTTGTCGGCCTCGGCCTCCACGGCCGCCGAGGTCACCGGCACCCGTGCCTGGTCCAGCGCCGCGGCCAGCATGGAGCGCCACAGCGTCAGCCGGGTCCAGGCGAGGTCGGTGTCGCCGGGCGCGTAGGAGCGGACCCGGCTCTCCAGGACCTCCATCGGCCGCTCGGCCGCGTACAGGTCGGTGATCCGGCGCTGGGCCAGCGCGCCCAGCGGGTCCTTCGCGGGGTTGTCGGGCGCCTCCACCGGCCACCACACGACGACCGGGGCGTCCGGCAGCAGCAGCGGCAGCACCACCGAGTCGGCGTGTTCGGACACCTCGCCGTACATGCGCAGCACGACCGTCTCGCCGGTGCCGGCCTCGGAGCCCACCCGGACCTCGGCGTCGAGGTGCGAGCGGGTGCGGTCGCGCAGGTTGCGGGGGTGGCGCTTGATGACGACCAGGGTGCGTGAGGGATGCTCGTGCGAGGCTTCCTCGGCGGCCTTGGTCGCGTCGTAGGCGTTCTCCTCGTCCGTGACGACCACGATCGTCAGGACCATGCCGACGGCCGGGGTCCCGATGGCGCGGCGGCCCTGGACGAGCGCCTTGTTGATCTTGCTTGCCGTGGTGTCCGTCAGGTCGATCCTCATGGCCTGCGCCAGCTCCGTCCGTCTCGTGCGAGCATCTCGTCGGCTTCCCGCGGTCCCCAGCTTCCCGAGGCGTACCGCGCGGGCCGCCCGTGCGTGGCCCAGTACTCCTCGATCGGGTCGAGGATCCGCCAGGACTCTTCCACTTCCTGGTGACGGGGGAACAGGTTGGCGTCGCCCAGCAGGACGTCCAGGATCAGCCGTTCGTAGGCCTCCGGGCTGGACTCCGTGAAGGACTCGCCGTACGCGAAGTCCATGGACACGTCCCGGATCTCCATCGACGTGCCCGGCACCTTGGAGCCGAACCGCACCGTCATGCCCTCGTCGGGCTGCACCCGGATGACGATGGAGTTCTCGCCCAGCTCCTCCGTGGCGGTGGAGTCGAAGGGGGAGTGCGGGGCCCGCTGGAAGACCACCGCGATCTCCGTGACCCGGCGGCCGAGCCGCTTGCCGGTGCGCAGGTAGAAGGGGACGCCCGCCCAGCGGCGGTTGTCGATCCCCAGCTTGATCGCCGCGTAGGTGTCGGTCGCGGAGGCCGGGTCGATGCCCTCCTCCTCCAGGTAACCGGGCACCTGCGCGCCGCCCTGCCAGCCGCCCGCGTACTGCCCGCGCACGGTGTGCCCGCCCAGGTCGTCCGGCAGCCGTACCGCCTTGAGCACCTTCAGCTTCTCGGTGAGCAGCGACGCCGCGTCGAAGGAGGCCGGCTCCTCCATGGCGGTGAGGGCCATCAGTTGGAGCAGGTGGTTCTGGATGACGTCGCGGGCCGCGCCGATGCCGTCGTAGTAGCCGGCCCGGCCGCCGATGCCGATGTCCTCGGCCATGGTGATCTGCACGTGGTCGACGTAGGACCGGTTCCAGATCGGCTCGTACATCTGGTTGGCGAAGCGCAGCGCCAGGATGTTCTGGACGGTCTCCTTGCCCAGGTAGTGGTCGATGCGAAAGACCTGCTCCGGGTCGAAGACCTCGTGCACCAGCGCGTTCAGGTCGCAGGCGCTGTCCAGGTCGTGCCCGAACGGCTTCTCGATCACCGCGCGGCGCCAGGAGCCGTCCGGGGCGTCCGCCAGCCCGTGCTTCTTGAGCTGCTGGACGACCTTCGGGAAGAACTTCGGCGGCACCGAGAGGTAGAAGGCGTAGTTGCCGCTGGTCCCGCGGGAGGCGTCCAGCTCCTCGACGGCCTTGCGCAACTGTTCGAAGGCGTTGTCGTCGTCGAAGTCGCCGGGGATGAAGCGCATGCCCTCGGCGAGCTGCTGCCAGACCTCCTCGCGGAACGGTGTGCGCGCGTGCTCCTTGACGGCGTCGTGCACGACCTGGGCGAAGTCCTGGTTCTCCCAGTCCCGGCGGGCGAAGCCGACCAGGGAGAAGCCCGGCGGCAGCAGGCCGCGGTTGGCCAGGTCGTAGACGGCCGGCATCAGCTTCCGGCGGGACAGGTCGCCGGTGACACCGAAGATGACCAGTCCGGAGGGGCCCGCGATGCGCGGGAGGCGCCGGTCCTGGGGATCGCGCAGGGGGTTGCTCCAGTCGAGGGGCGCCACGGGTGCGACGGCCTCCTCCCCGGCCCCCTCGGCCTTCGCGCCCTTGGCGGCGCGGGCCGCCCGGGACTTCTCGGCGGTCCGGGCGGACCCGGCCCCCTCGGCGGACTTCGGCGCCCCGGCGGCCCGGGACTCCTCGGCCTCCTCGGCGTGCGACGGCCCCGCCGCCTCCCGGGCCGTCCTCGCCTCCTTGGCCTCCTTCGTCGCCTTGGTCTCGTGGACCGTCGTAGCGGGAAGGTCCTCGCTCATTCCCCGTCAACTCCCTTGCTGTCGAGGGACTTCGTCACGGCGTCGAGCAGGTCCTGCCAGGCCGCCTCGAACTTGGCCACGCCTTCCTGCTCCAACTGCTGCACCACCTCGTCGTACGAGATGCCGAGCCGCTCCACGGCCGCGAGGTCGGCCCGGGCCTGGGCGTAACCACCGGTGACCGTGTCGCCCCGTACGTCGCCGTGATCGGCGGCGGCGTCCAGGGTGGCCTCCGGCATCGTGTTCACGGTGCCGGGAGCGACCAGCTCCTCCACGTACAGGGTGTCCCGGAATGCCGGGTCCTTCACCCCGGTCGACGCCCACAGGGGGCGCTGGGCGTTGGCGCGGGCCCCGGTCAGCGCGGCGAACCGGTCACCTGGCCGTGTCGAACCGCCGGCGGAGCCGAACACGTTCTCGTACGCCTCGTAGGCCAGCCGCGCGTTGGCCAGCGCCGCCTTCCCCTTCAGGGCGAGCGCCTCGTCCGTGCCCAGCAGCGTCAGGCGCTTGTCGATCTCGCTGTCGACGCGGGAGACGAAGAAGGAGGCGACGGAGTGGATGCCGGTAAGGTCCAGCCCGGCCGCCTGCGCCTTCTCCAGGCCGGTGAGGTAGGCGTCCATGACCTCGCGGTAGCGCTCCAGGGAGAAGATCAGCGTGACGTTGACGCTGATGCCGGCGCCGATGACCTCGGTGATCGCCGGGAGACCGGCCCTCGTCGCCGGGATCTTGATCATCACGTTGGGGCGGTCGACCAGCCAGGCGAGCTGGCGCGCCTCGGCGATCGTGGCCCGCGTGTCGTGGGCGAGACGCGGGTCGACCTCGATGGAGACCCGGCCGTCTCGGCCGTCGGTGGCGTCGTAGACCTCGCGCAGCACGTCGGCGGCGGCGCGGACGTCGGCGGTGGTCATCATGCGGACCGCCTCGTCGACGGTGACGCCCCGGGTGGCGAGGTCGGCGAGCTGCTCCTCGTAGCCCTCACCGGAGCCGATGGCGGCCTGGAAGATCGACGGGTTGGTGGTCACGCCGACGACGCTCCCCGACTGGATCAGCCCGGCGAGGTCGCCGGACTCGATCCGCCGCCGCGACAGGTCGTCCAGCCAGACGGAGACGCCCGCGTCGGACAGGCGTCGCAGTGCTCCCGCGGTCGCGGTTGCTTCGGTCACAGTGATCATCTTCTCTTTCTGCTTCTCTGTTGGGCCGGCTCAGCCGCGGGCGGCGGCCAGGGACTGTCTGGCGGCGGCGGCCACGTGCTCGGCGGTGAAGCCGTACTCGGTGAACAGGGTCTCGGCGTCCGCGGAGGCACCGAAGTGCTCCAGCGAGACGATGCGGCCGGCGTCGCCCACGAACCGGTGCCAGGTCAGGCCGATGCCGGCCTCCACGGCCACCCGGGCCCGCACGGACGGCGGCAGCACGCTCTCGCGGTACTCGCGCGGCTGCTCCTCGAACCACTCGACGGACGGCATCGACACCACCCGCGTGGGCGTGCCCTCCGCCTCCAGCGCCTCCCGCGCGGCCACGGCGAGCCGCACCTCGGAACCGGTGGCGATCAGGACGGCCTCCGGGGAGCCGGTGGAGGCCTCGGCGAGGACGTACCCGCCGCGTGCCGCGTCCGGGTTCGGCTCGTAGGTCGGCACGCCCTGGCGGGTGAGGGCGAGGCCGTGCGGGGCCGGGCGGGTGGAGTGCCGCCTGAGGATCTCCGCCCAGGCGGTCGCGGTCTCGTTGGCGTCGGCCGGGCGGACCACGTTCAGGCCGGGGACGGCGCGCAGGGCGGCCAGGTGCTCGACGGGCTGGTGGGTCGGGCCGTCCTCGCCCAGGCCGACGGAGTCGTGCGTCCACACGTACGTCACCGGCAACTGCATCAGGGCGGACATGCGGACGGCATTGCGCATGTAGTCGGAGAAGACCAGGAAGGTGCCGCCGTAGATCCGGGTGTTGCCGTGCAGCGCGATGCCGTTCATCTCCGCGGCCATCGAGAACTCGCGGATGCCGAAGTGCACGGTGCGCCCGTACGGGTCGGCCTCCGGCAGCGGGTTGCCCTCCGGGAGGAAGGAGCTGGTCTTGTCGATGGTGGTGTTGTTCGAGCCGGCCAGGTCGGCGGAGCCGCCCCACAGCTCCGGCAGCACCGGGCCGAGGGCCTGCAGCACCTTGCCGGAGGCGGCGCGGGTGGCGACCGCCTTGCCGGTCTCGAACACCGGCAGGGTGTCCTCCCAGCCTTCGGGCAGCCGGCCGGCGAGCACGCGGTCGAACAGCGCCGCGCGCTCGGGGGCGGTGTCGCGCCATGCGGCGATCCGCTTGTCCCAGGCGGCGTGCGCCTCGGCACCCCGGTCCAGGGCGCGGCGGGTGTGGGCGAGGACCTCGTCGCGGACCTCGAAGGACTTCTCCGGGTCGAAGCCGAGGACGCGCTTGGTGGCCGCGACCTCCTCCTCGCCGAGGGCGGAGCCGTGGGAGGCCTCGGTGTTCCGGGCGTTCGGGGCCGGCCAGGCGATGATCGTGCGCATGGCGATGAGGGAAGGGCGCCCGGTCTCGGCCTTCGCCGCCGTCAGGGCCGCGTGCAGGGCGGGCACGTCGACGTCGCCGTTGTCGGCGGGCTCGACGCGCTGCACGTGCCAGCCGTAGGCCTCGTACCGCTTCAGGACGTCCTCGGAGAACGCGGTCGCCGTGTCGCCCTCGATGGAGATGTGGTTGTCGTCGTAGAGGAAGACGAGGTTGCCGAGCCTTTGGTGACCGGCCATCGAGGACGCCTCGGCGGAGACGCCCTCCTGGAGGTCGCCGTCGGAGACGATCGCCCAGACGGTGTGGTCGAAGGGGGACTCGCCGGCCGGGGTCCCGGGGTCGAACAGGCCGCGCTCGTAACGGGCGGCCATCGCCATGCCCACCGCGTTGGCGACGCCCTGGCCGAGCGGCCCGGTGGTGGTCTCCACGCCGGCGGTGTGCCCGTACTCGGGATGGCCGGGCGTCTTCGAACCGTGCGTGCGGAACGCCTTGAGGTCGTCCAGCTCCAGTTCGTACCCGGCGAGGTAGAGCTGGGTGTAGAGGGTCAGCGAGGTGTGACCGGGGGAGAGGACGAAACGGTCACGGCCGGTCCACTCCGGGTCGGCGGGGTCGTGTCGCATCACCTTCTGAAAGATCGTGTAGGCCGCCGGGGCGAGGGCCATCGCGGTGCCCGGATGGCCGTTGCCGACCTTCTGCACCGCGTCGGCCGCGAGAACCCGGGCGGTGTCGACGGCACGCCGGTCGAGTTCGGTCCATTCGAAGCGGTCCGCGCCGTCCGCTGTGTGCGTGCTCATCTTCAAGAAATCCTCGATCGGAGCGAAGGAACTGGTCTGACGTGTTCAAACTTAAAAGTCTGACTTTTGAGAGTGAAGGTCGTGGTGTGCCAGCCTGTGGTGAAACTGGGACACGCCCCGGCGCGCGGGTGCACGGGCGGGACGGCACGAGAAGGACATGGCGGACGAACACATCCAAGACGGTGCCGGCGGCGGCGGTGGCGGCGACGCCAGGGACGGCGACGGAATCAGAACGTTCCCCTTCCCGGTCGATCTCAGCCTCCTCGGCGTCGGCATGCAGGTCGGTCCCATGGGCGCCGGCCGCACCTGGCACGCGCACGCCCCGCTGCACCGCGTGCACCGCATCGACTTCCACGTCGTCATGCTCTTCACCGGCGGCCCGGTCCGTCACATGATCGACTTCGCCGAGTACGAGGCGACGGCCGGCGATCTGCTGTGGATCCGGCCCGGACAGGTCCACCGCTTCTCGCCCGACAGCGAGTACCGCGGAACGGTGCTGACCATGCAGCCCGGCTTCCTGCCCCGCGCCACCGTGGAGGCCACCGGCCTCTACCGCTACGACCTGCCGCCCCTGCTCCACCCCGACGAGGCACGGCTCGCCGGGCTCACGGCCGCGCTCGACCAGCTCCGCCGCGAGTACGAGGACGCCACCACCCTGCCGCTGAGCCTGCACACCGCCGTACTGCGCCACACGCTGTCCGCGTTCCTGCTGCGCCTCGCGCACCTCGCGGTCAGCTCCGCCGAGGCGGCGCGCCAGGGCCGGACGGACACGCCGGGCGACACCACCTTCACCCTCTTCCGGGACGCGGTCGAGCGGGGCTTCCCTACCAACCACAGCGTCAGCGCCTACGCCGACGCGCTCGGTTACTCCCGCCGCACCCTCGTGCGCGCGGTGCGCGCCGCCACCGGCCAGACGCCCAAGGGGTTCATCGACAAACGCGTCGTACTGGAGGCCATGCGGCTCCTCGCCCACACCGACATGCCCATCGGCCGGGTCGGCGCGGCGGTCGGCTTCCCGGACGCGGCCAACTTCTCCAAGTTCTTCCAGCAGCACACGGACCAGACGCCGGCGGCCTTCCGGACCGAGGTGCGCTGAACGGCACCGTGCCAAGGAGGGTGAAGGGGCGTCACGCGCGCGTGACGCCCCTTCACCCTCCTACGGGGGCCGGTTGCCGCTCGGCGGCCGGAGCCGAACCGGTTCACGGTCACGAAGTCCGCCGGCCGGCCGCCCGGCCGCCACCGTGCCGGCCGGTGCCTCAGTGGTGCGCCGGCTCCGGCTCGGCCGGGGCGGCGACCTCCTCGCGCACACCGAACCGCTCGTGCGCCCGGCGCAGCGGCCGCGGAGCCCACCAGGCGCGGCGGCCGAGCAGCGCCATGGTCGCCGGCACCAGCAGCATCCGTACGACCGTGGCGTCGATCAGCACCGCCAGGGTGAGGCCGAGCCCGATCTGCAGGATCGGGGAGAAGCCGCCCGTCATGAAGGCGCCGAACACCACCGCGAGGAGCAGCGCGGCACAGGTCACCACCCGCCCCGAGCGGCGCAGTCCGGTCACCACGGCCTCCCGGTCGTCACCGCTCTGCTCCCGGGCCTCGCGCATCCGCGCCAGGATGAACAGCTCGTAGTCCATGGCGAGTCCGAAGGCGATCGCGATGATCAGCGGCGGAGCGGTCAGGCTCAGCGCGCCCAGCCCTTCGGCGCCGATCAGCCCGGCCAGGTGACCGTCCTGGAAGACCCAGACGACGGCGCCGAGCGCGGCGCCGAGACTGAGCAGCGTGGTCGCGACCGTGCGCAGCGGCAGCAGCACCGACCCGGTGAAGGCGAACAGCAGGACGAGGATCCCGGCCAGGACGGTCAGCGCCGCCCAGGGTGCCCGGTCGGCGAGCATCTGCCGGAAGTCGACCAGTTGGGCCGCGGTTCCGGTGACCTGGACGGGAGCGTCGCCGCGGATGTCCCGTACCCGTTCGACCAGTTCGGTGGCGGCCCTGCCGTCGACCGAGCCGGCCGGGGGCAGTTCCAGCACGGTCGTACCGCCGGGCAGGTCACGGCTCCCGCCTCCCGGCGCGAGCGCGCGGATCCGGTCGGCCGTCCCCGCGTCGGTGCCGGGGCGCAGGACCACGGTGACCGGCGAGACCCCGGTGCCCGGCGGGAAGTGCGCGCCGACGGCGTCGTGGAGCCGCCGGGCCTCGGTGCTCTTCGGGAGCTGCTGTGCGTCCCCGATGTTGACGCGCATGCCGGTGACGGGCAGCGCCAGCACCAGCAGGGCCGGGACGGCCACGGCCAGGACCGCCGCGCGCCGGCGGGCGGCGAAGCCGGCCAGGCGGGCGAAGAGCCGGCCCTCCTCGCCCTTCGCACGCACCTTCGCCGGGGCGATCTTCCCGCCGAACCGTGCCAGCAGCGCGGGCAGCAGGGTCAGTGCGGCGAGCATGTCGACGACGACCACCGCGGCCACCGCCAGACCCATGCTGCGCAGGAACGTACTGGGGAAGACCAGCAGCCCGGCCAGGCTCACCGCCACCGTCAGCCCGGAGAAGAGCACGGTCCGCCCGGCCGCCGCGACGGTGCGGTGCACGGCCTCCACCACGTCCGGGGTCTCCCGCCGCTCCTCGCGGAAGCGGACCAGCATCAGCAGGGCGTAGTCCACGGCGAGGCCGAGCCCCAGCATCGTCGTGACCTGGATCGCGTACACGGAGATGTCGGTGAACTGGCTGAAGGCGAACAGGGCGAGGAAGGCGCCCGCGATGCCGGCCACCGCGACCAGCAGCGGCAGCCCGGCCGCGCGCAGTCCGCCGAAGACGACCAGCAGCAGCACCAGCACGACCGGCAGCGAGATCAGCTCCGCGTTCTTCACGTCCTCCTGGGCCCGCTCGCCGAGCTGCTCGCCCAGCAGCGGCCCGCCGCTGACATGGACGCCCGACGCGTCGATCTCGTGCAGCCGCCCGGCCGCCGCGTCCACCGCGGCCTCCTCGGCGGCGTCGTCCAGTCCTCCCTCGAGGGCGACGGGCACGATCAGCGCCCGCCCGTCCTCGGCGACCAGGCCGCGCGTGGCGTACGGGTCGGGCACCGCGGCGACGCCCGCGAGGTCCCGCAGGTCGGCGACGGCCCGCAGTACCTGGGCGCGCACCTCGGGGCCGGAGACGGCGGCGGCCTCGACGACGGCGGTGATCGACTCGCCCGACGGGTCGAGGTCGTCCAGGTACTCGGCGGCGACCGCCGACTCGGTGCCGGGGACGTCGGGCACGTCGTCGGAGAGCTTCCCGAAGACCCCCGTCCCGAGGCCGAAGCCGAGCAGCAGGAACACGCCCCACAGGAGCATCACGGTCAGGGGGCGGCGGGTCGCCGCCCGGGCGAGTGTGGACAGCACGGTGCCTCCCGGCGATCGTCATCCGACAGGGGATGCGTCTTTCGACGTCGCCAACAGACTCGTGCCCGGCGGTGTGTCGCCGGATCGCCGATGGGAGCGGTTTGCGGGACTCGCCCGTACGGGGGAGACCGGCCCCCGCCTCACCCGTCAGGGGGAGCCCGGGGTCACCAGGCCGGTCTCGTACGCGCAGATCACGGCCTGCACCCGGTCCCTGAGACCGAGCTTGCCCAGCACGTTGCTGACATGGGTCTTGACGGTGTGTTCGCTCACGAACAGGGTCGTGGCGATCTCGGAGTTGGACAGCCCGCGCGCCAGCAGCCGCAGCGTCTCCACCTCGCGGGCGGTCAGCACCTCGATGCGCCGCGGGGTGACCTCGGCGGTGGCCTCCGCCCGCCGGCGCCGCACGATGTCCGCGACCAGCCGGCGCGTCACCGCCGGTGCCAGCAGGGAGTCGCCGGCCGCGACCACCCGGACCGCGTGCACCAGGTCGTCCCGGCGCACGTCCTTGAGCAGGAAGCCGCTGGCGCCCGCGTACAACGCCTCGTACACGTACTCGTCCAGGTCGAAGGTGGTCAGCATGACGACCTTGCAGGCGGACCGCGCGCACACCCGCCGGGCCGCGTCGAGGCCGTCCATCACCGGCATGCGGATGTCCAGCAGGAGAACGTCGGGCGCGAGCCGCTCGACCGCGGCCACCGCCTCGGCACCGTCGCCCGCCTCCGCGACGACCTCGATGTCGGCCTGGGCCTCCAGAATCATGCTGAACCCGCTGCGGACCAACTCCTGGTCGTCGGCGACGACCACCCGGATGCTCACCCGAGCGCCGCCCGCCGTCCGGCCGCGACGGGCAGGCGGACGACGACGCGGAAGCCGCCGTCCGGCCCGCCGCCGACGACGGCCCCGCCCCCGCAGGCCGCGGCCCGCTCGCGGACGCCTATCAGCCCGTGTCCGCCGCCGTCCGGCGCCGACGGGCCCCGCCCGTCGTCCGTCACCGTCAGGGTCACCTCGTCCTCCGCCCAGTCGAGTCCGACCGTCGCGGAGGAAGCGTACGCGTGCTTGACCGTGTTGGTGAGTGCCTCCTGCGCGATGCGGTAGGCGGCGACCTCGGTGTCCGGCGGCAGCGGGCGCGGCTCGCCGCTCACCCGCAACTCCACGCGCAGCCCGGTCGATTCGCCGACCTGCCGGACCAGACCGGACAGCGCGGCCAGGCCCGGCTGCGGCAGGCGTTGCGGCCCGGCTGCCGACTGCTCCTCCTTGAGGACGCCGAGGATGCGCCGCAGTTGGGTCATCGCGTCCCGGCCGGCGGTCGCGATCGCGTCGAACGCGGCCTCCGCGCGCGCCGGATCACTGCGCACCACGACCGGCCCCGCCTCGGCCTGCACCACCATCAGGCTGACCGCGTGCGCCAGGATGTCGTGCATGTCGCGGGCGATACGGGAGCGTTCCTGCGCCATGGCCCGCGCGGTGTCGGCGGCCCGCTCGCGCTCCAGCCGCCGGGCCCGGTCCTCCAGTTCGGCGGTGTAGGCACGCTGGGTGCGGGCGAGCGTGCCCAGGGCGTACGCGCACACGATGCTCAGGAGCTGGAAGGCGTACTCGAAGGGCTCGGCATCCTCCCGGTGCCGGATGGTGACGGCGACCCCGATCAGCCAGCCCGCCAGCATCATGCGCCGCTGCCAGGGCCGGGCCAGGGCGGCCAGTGTGTACAGGACGACGAATCCGCCGTACATCAGGTCGGGCGGGGGCGCGTGGTGCATCGCCTGCGTGGGGGTGGCCACGGACACGGCACAGGCGGTCGCGAAGGGCGCCGCGCGCCGCCACACCAGCGGCACCGCCGTGGCGGCCCCGAGCAGCCAGCCCTGCCCGGTCAGCGGGTCGTCGCCCTCGTCCGGGAACAGCCACTGCAGGGAGACGGCGAACAGCACCAGCGCGGCGACGGCCGTGTCGACGGCGTACGGGTTCGTCGTACGCAGCCGTGCGACGGCGGAGGTGAGCGGGGACCGGGCGGACATGGGCGGCTCCTCGGGGCAAAGGCCGTCCCAGTATCACGACGGCCCCGGGGCCCCGTCCTCACCGGTGCGGGGGATATCCGGTGTCCGCCGACGGGGATCCGTCCCTCCCCGGCCGGACGGACGCCCGGCGCCGGACCGCGCCGTCTCCTCCGGTCGCCACCCCAGGGCCCGGGAGATGCCGCGCGCGGCCAGCCGCACCGCGGGGACCAGCGCCGGTACCTGTGCGCCGGCGTGCGGTACGACGACGGAGACGGCAGCGGGCACCGTGCCGTCCGGGCCGTGCACCGGAGCGGCCACCGACAGGGCGTCGTCGGTCACCTGACGGTCGCTCACCGCCGCGCCGGTGCGCCGCACCTCGGCCAGCACCCGGCGCAGCCGCGCGGCGTCGGTGATGGTGTACGGGGTGAACGCGGTGAGCGGGCCCGTGCGGTACGCCTCCTGGAACTCCGGCTCGCCGTACGCGAGCAGGGCCAGGCCGACCCCCGTGGCGTGCAGTGGCCAGCGGGCGCCGACGCGGATGTGCACGCCGACCGAGGACCGCGCCGCCAGCCACTCGGTGTAGACGACCTCGCCGCCGTCCCGCACCGCCAACTGCACGTTCTCGTGCGTCGCCTCGTACAGGTCCTCCAGGTACGGCAGTGCGACCTGCCGCAGCGCCAGACCACGCGGGGCGAGCGCGGCGATCTCCCACAGCCGCAGTCCGATGTGGTAATCGCCCGACTCGTCCCGCTCCAGCGCGCCCCACTCGGTCAGGGCGGCCACCAGCCGGTGCGCGGTGGTCAGGCTCAGCCCGGCCCGCCGGCTGATGTCCGTCAGGCACAGCGCCGGGTGCTCGTGATCGAACGCGGCGAGCACCGACAGCAGGCGGTCGGTCGCGGTGGGGGTGCCCCGGGGCGAGTGGAGTCGGGAGTGGGGGAGGGTGGTCATGGCCGGCATCCTCGGCGGGATCTGCGGGGTGGCGGGCTACGGGGGTGAGGCGCGGTAAGGGGGTGCTCGGGCGGGGTGTGGCGGGTTGCGGGGCGGGGCGTGGCGGGGGCGCGGTGGAGGGTTGTGGCGGTGTGGCGGTGTGGTGCGGTGGTGGGCTGTGGCGGGTCGAAGCCGGAGCGGACACGGGTGGGCGGACCGGAGCGGACACGTGGCGGGAGCGGGGCGGGGCTGTCGGCCCGAGCGTACGGTGCCGGTCGCACGCGGCACAGGGGGCGCGGAGCTGGATGTGCCGCCGCGGTCGTGCGGAGTGGTGGGGTGAGGCGCAGGGGGTGGCGGGGGTTGTGGTGCCGGGCGTGTCCTGTGCCGGGCGTGGGGTCGGATGTGTCGCCGCGGTCGTAGGGCGCGGTGGGTGATGCGCCCGGGGTGGCGGTGGTTCCTGGTGCCGGCGTGTCTCTGTGACGGGTGTGGGGCCGGATGTGTCACCGGGCGCGTACGGCGGGGTGAGCGGGCCGCGGGGGCGGCGAAGTCAGACCGGTACCGGGCGGCCCACCGGGCCGGGCGTGCCATGATCGGCGCCAGACGGAGAGCCGGGCCGGTGACGGAAGGGTGCGGGCGTGAGACTGACGATTCTGGGCGGCGGCGGATTCCGGGTGCCGCTCGTGTACGGGGCGCTCCTCGCGGACCGCGCCGAGGGCCGCGTGACACACGTCGTGCTGCACGACCTGGACGCGGCCCGGCTGTCGGCGGTGAGCCGGGTACTGGCCGAACAGGCCGCGGGGACGCCGGACGCGCCCGAGGTCACGGCCACCACCGACCTGGACGAGGCGCTGCGGGGCGCCGACTTCGTGTTCTGCGCGATCCGCGTCGGCGGCCTGGAAGGGCGGGCCGACGACGAACGCGTGGCGCTGGCCGAGGGCGTCCTCGGCCAGGAGACGGTCGGCGCGGGCGGCATCGCCTACGGGCTGCGGACCGTCCCGGTCGCCGTCGACATCGCGCGCCGCGTGGCCCGGCTGGCGCCGGACGCCTGGGTCATCAACTTCACCAACCCGGCCGGTCTGGTCACCGAGGCGATGTCCGGGCACCTCGGCGACCGCGTCATCGGCATCTGCGACTCGCCGGTCGGCCTCGGCCGCCGCATCGCCCGCGTGCTGGGCGCCGACCCGGACCGGGCCTGGATCGACTACGTCGGCCTCAACCACCTCGGCTGGGTCCGCGGCCTGCGCGTGGAGGGTCGCGACGAACTCCCGCGGCTGCTCGCCGACCCGGCTCTGCTCGGCTCCTTCGAGGAGGGCCGGCTCTTCGGTCCCGAGTGGCTGCGCTCCCTGGGCGCGATCCCCAACGAGTACCTGCACTACTACTACTTCAACCGGGAGACCGTCCGCGCCTACCAGGAGGCCGACCGCACCCGGGGCGCGTTCCTGCGCGACCAGCAGGCCCGCTTCTACGACGAGATGCGCCGCCCCGACGCCCCGGCCCTGGCGGCCTGGGACCGCACCCGCGCCGAGCGCGAGGCCACCTACATGGCCGAGAACCGCGAAGCGGCGGGCGCGGGCGAGCGCGAGGCCGACGACCTGTCCGGCGGCTACGAGAAGGTGGCGCTGGCCCTGATGCGGGCCGTCGCCCGGGACGAGCGCACCACGCTCATCCTCAACATCCGCAATCGGGGCACGCTGTCGGTCCTCGACGCCGACGCCGTGATCGAGGCCCCGTGCCTGGTCGACGCGAACGGCGCCCATCCGGTGGCCGTGGACCCGCTGCCGGGCCACGCCACCGGCCTGGTCTGCGCGGTCAAGGCGGTCGACCGCGAGATCCTCGCGGCGGCCGGCTCCGGCTCCCGGGCGGCAGCGGTGCGCGCCTTCGCCCTGCACCCGCTCGTCGACTCGGTCAACGTCGCCCGCCGCCTCGTCGACGGCTACACGGCCGCCCACCCGGGCCTGGCGTACCTGAGGTAGGCGGGAGGCCCCGGCGCAGCCGCCGGTCGCGGGCACGCCGGCCTTCGCCCCGAGTCGCGGTCGCGGCCGGGTCGAGTACGAGGCGGCCGGCCACCTGCGCCGGCGATGCTTGCCGGGGGCGCTGGCCGGGCGGTCGTGGCCTCGGCCTGAGCCAAGGCGTGTCCGGATCGAGCCCGAGGCGGCAGGTCCCCGGACGCGTCCTACGCCGGAGCCCCGGCGGCCGGGTCCGGTGCGGGGGCGGCCAGCGGACCGGCGGCCGGCGCCGCGACCGCCGGATACTTCACCGGAGCCGGAGCCGGAGCCGGAGCCGGAGCCGGAGCCGGAGCCGGAGCCGGAGCCGGAGCCGGGACCGTGGGGAGGTCCGTGCGCTGATGCGGCAGGGAGACGGGCCGCAGGGGGCGCGGCCCGGACACCACCGAGTAGTCCTGGCCCAGGAACGGCGGCGTCAGCTCGCCCGGGTCGTCACCGAGTGCCAGCCGGACCGCCGCCCACGGCACGTTGATCCCGCACAGCGCCAACTGGTGCAGCCCACCGGCCGGCCGGGTGTTGACGTCCATCAGCACGGGCCGGTCGCCGTACATCCGGAACTGCACGTTGGACAGGTGGTGCAGCCCGAACGCCTCGGCGATCCGCCGGGCCGGGGCCAGCCACTGCTCGTGCAGTGTGAACCCCCGGCGGCGGCCGTTCTTGGTGCGGCCCACGGCCAGCCGTACCCGGTCGTCGGGACCGGTGAGGCAGTCCACCGAGACCTCCGGCTGCTCCAGCCGCGGCATCACCAGCCAGTCGACCGGCTCCTCGGCCGCCCGCAGCGCCTCGACGACCAGGGGCAGCGGCACGGACGGACCCGGGAAGCCGTTCAGGTGCGCGAGGGAGAAGGGGGCACGGGTGACCATCCGGAAGCCCACGCCCCCCGCGCCGGACGCCGGCTTGAAGCACGCCCGGTGTCCGTGCGCCTCCAGCTCCTCGACGGCCGAGACGAGTTCGTCGGCGGTGCGGACCCGCCACCACGGGGGCACCGGCACACCGATCGCGCGGAGCGCCTCGTAGGCGGTCACCTTGTCCTGGAAGACGGCCACCGCCTCCGGCGGCGGCGCCAGCAGCGCCGTACCGGCCGCCTCGAACTCGGCACGGTGGGCCACGATCGCGGACTGGTACAGCCGGGGCACGAACACGTCGATGCCGCGCCGCGCGCACTGGTCCAGGGCGTACTCGACGTAACCGGCCGGGGACAGGCCCTCCGGCTCCAGGTCGGCGGTGTCCGCGGCGGCCAGCACGGGGGAGTCCGGGTCGCCGTGCGTGGCGTGGATCTCGACGGCACGGTCGGCGGGATTTCTCCGGAGCTGATCCATGAAGAAGACGTTCTCCGCGTACGTGCGGTTGAGCCAGACGCGTACGGGAGAAACCATGCAGGCCGCCTTTCACGGTTCGCGGGCAGGGCGAAGCGGGCCGTGCCCGGCCAGGGGGGTTGGAGGGACACCAAGCCGCCCTGCGCGCAGGGAATCGTGGCGGTGGTGTTGGGGCGATCATAGGGGGTTGCACACCTCCGGACGCAAAGCGCGTCACACGGATGCACGGGCCCTGCCTCGGGGCGGCCGCGAGGCCCCCGCCCGGCGGGGGCGGGTCGCCCTTGTGACCGGGGCCCGCGATGTGATCTCGTAACGTCGAACGCATGTCTGGAAGGGGTGGGGGATGAGGTCGACGGTCGGGGGCCCGGGGAAGCTGTGGGCCATCAGCGACTTGCACATCGGCTACGAGGAGAACCGTGCTCTGGTCGAGAAGATGCGCCCCGACTCGGACGACGACTGGCTCCTGGTGGCCGGCGACGTGGCGGAGACCGTCGCGGACGTCCGGTGGGCCCTCGGCACCCTCGCGGACCGCTTCCGCCGGGTCGTCTGGGCCCCCGGGAACCACGAGTTGTGGACGCATCCCAAGGACTCCGTCACCCTCCGTGGCGTCGCCCGCTACGAGCACCTCGTCGACATGTGCCGCGAGCTGGGCGTGACGACGCCCGAGGATCCGTACCCGGTGTGGGAGGGAGCCGGGGGCCCGGCGGTGGTCGCGCCGCTGTTCCTGCTCTACGACTACTCGTTCCTGCCCGCCGGATGCGCGACCAAGGACGAGGGGCTGGCGTACGCCCACGGCACCGGCATCGTGTGCAACGACGAGTTCCTGCTGCACCCCGACCCGTACCCGAGCCGCGACGCCTGGTGCCGGGCGCGGGTCGCCGAGACCGAGCGCAGGCTCGCCGAGGTCCCCGCCGGGCTGCCGACCATCCTCGTCAACCACTACCCGCTGGACCGGCACCCCACCGACGTCCTGTGGTACCCCGAGTTCGCCATGTGGTGCGGCACCCGGCTGACCGCCGACTGGCACCGCAGGTTCCGGGTCGACACCATGGTCTACGGTCATCTGCACATCCCGCGGACCACCTGGCACGAGGGCGTCCGCTTCGAGGAGGTGTCGGTCGGCTACCCGCGCGAATGGCGCAAGCGGACCGGGCCGCCCGGGGCGCTGCGCCCCATCCTGCCGACGTCGGCGCGCAAGGAGGTGGCCCGGTGATCGAGGACCTGCTGCCCGACACCGTCGTCACCGTGGAGGCCCACGGCCACGACGACGCGGGACACCTCCCCCTCTACCCGGAGGAGGAGGCGCTCGTGGCCCGGGCGGTCGCCAAGCGCCGCCGGGAGTTCGCCGTCGTCCGGTCCTGCGCCCGCCGGGCCATGGAGAAACTCGGTGTGCCCGCGCAGGCCGTGCTGACCGGCGAACGCGGTGCGCCGCGCTGGCCGGCCGGACTGATCGGCAGCATGACCCACTGCGACGGCTACTGCGCCGCCGCGCTGGCCCGCGCCACCGACCTGGCCTCCCTCGGCATCGACGCCGAACCCGACGGGCCGCTCCCGGACGGCGTCCTGCCCAGTGTGTCCCTGCCCGCGGAGCGGGATCGGCTGCTCCGGCTGGCCGAGGAGCGCCCCGGCATCCACTGGGACCGGCTGCTGTTCAGCGCCAAGGAGTCCGTCTACAAGGCGTGGTTCCCCCTCACCGAGCGGTGGCTGGACTTCATGGAGGCCGACATCGAGATCTCCGTGAACCCCGTCGACCCCCGCCGCGGCACCCTGCGGGCCGCCCTCCTGGTGCCGGGACCCACCGTGGGCGGCCGGCGCCTGACCCACTTCGACGGCCGGTGGACCGCCGGGCAGGGGCTGGTCGCCACGGCGGTCACGGTCCCGCACGGCTGACGCGTCAGGGCCGCGGACACCAGCTCCGCAGCAACCGGAAGAACTCCTCCTCGTTACCGGCCAGCCCCGCGGCCTCGAGCGCCTGTTCCGCCTCCGCCAGTACGGAGGGCGGGACGACGGGCGGCCGAGGAGCGCCGGCCGGTCCCGCCGCGGTGTCGAAACCGGCGCGCACCGTGTGCAGGAGCCGCAGGTAGGCCTGAACGGCGGTGCGCTCGTGGTCGGTCAGTACGGCGGTGGTGGTCATCGGTCGGCTCTCCCCACAACGACGTCAGCGGTCACGCGCCCCCGCACGGCGGCGGCACACTCCCAGCTTGCCGCCCACCACTGACAATCCCGCCGAGCCGCGCCCCGTACGCCGCCCGCCACGGGCCGGTCGGGCCGTCAGCCCGGATAGCCCAGCGACGCCCCGATCCGTCCCGCCAGGTGGTCCCGCTGCACCGGCCCACGCAGGGACGAACCGTCCAGCCACGTGCGGCACTTGCTGGCCAGCAGGAGCCCGAAGGCCTCCGCCTCCTTCTCGTCGGCGAGGTCGAAGCGGGAACGCGCGGCCACCGTCCGCACGGTGGCGCGCAGTGCCTCCTCGTCCCGGTCCGAGGCGTCCCCGTCCAGCAGCCGGGCCGCGACCGTGGCCCCCTCGACGTGGTGCCCGCAGTGCCCGGCCTTCATGTGCCACAGCTCGTGACCGAGGATGACCAACTGGTGGTCGGGCGCCGTGCGTTCCTCGACGACCACCAGGTCCTGGTCGGCCATGTCGAGCCACAGGCCGCTGGCCGTCCCGGGCGGGAAGGCGGCCGTGCGGAACAGCACCGGACGGCCCCGCCGCCTGCTCATCGCCTCGCACAGCGCCGCGTACAACTCGGCGGGCCGCGCCGGGGCGGGGAGCGTGAGCTCCTCGACCAACTCGCCGCACAGACGGCGCATCTCCCTACCGGTGCCCACGTCTCTCCCCAGGCTCACGACTCGGGCCGCTTGACGCTCTCCAGGAGCATGTCCAGCCATTCGGCGACCTTGTCGCGGTGCTGGTCGGTGGGCAGTTGAGCGGCCCGCCAGGCGATGCCGCGCACGCCGTGGTCCTGCAGCAGCCGCTCCAGGGGGTCGCCGGCGGCGGCCGCAGCCTTCCGTTCCCGGCCGGCGAGCTGCTGCAGCAGTTCCTGCTCGGTGTGCTGGAGGGCGCCCGCGAGCGCCTCGGGGTCCTCGGCGGTGAGGAAACCGGCGTGCACCCGGAAGAAGCGCTGGATGGCGTCGCAGTGCTCCATGGTGGGGCGCCGGTCGCCGTTGATGAGAGCGCCCGCCTGCTGCCGGGACATGCCGGCGCCGTCGGCGATCTCCTGCTGGGTGTACTTGCGGCCGTTCGGCTTCAGCCGGGTGCGGCGCAACAGGTCCAGACGCTGCACGAACCGGGCCTGCACATCGGGCTCGCCCGCCGGCCGGCCGCTCAGCAGGGCGCCCGCCACCGACTCGGGGACGCCGGAGGCGGCGGACAGGCGGCCGACGTCGAAGACCTCGGCGGCGGGCACGCCGAGCCGGTCCGCGAGCGCGGTGACGCGGGCGACGACGGCGGACAGCGCGGCCGTCGGCATGGCACCCGGACCCTCGAGACCACCCGTCACCGACAGCTCTCCTACGTCTCTCACAGGCCTCACAGGCTTCTCACAAGCGGTTGCCGTGAACTTCCCGGAGAGTAGCCTGCCGCTCGAACTCACATCCAGGTCTCGCCACAACTGTGGCCTATTTCAGCCGTCAACAGGCACGAAATGCCACGATAGTTGACACACCCCGCGGCGGGGCACCAGGATCGGGACGCCGCGAGAAGGCCGCATAGGCAAGAGGGGTGACCTCCCGATGGCATTTCAGGCAGGAGGGCAGCGGCCGGAGCCGCGGCCCGCGCCCACGACCCCCGACGCCCAGGCGTATCTGCAGGACTACACGGCGCTCGTGGAGGCCGTCCCCTTCCCCTCGCTCGTCGTCGACCACCGCTGGGACGTGGTGCTGACCAACGGCGCCTTCCGGACACTCTTCCAGGGGGCCGGACCGCATCCGACGGCCATGCCCGGCGACAACTTCCTCAGATTCGTCCTCTTCCACCCGGACGCCTCCGCGGTCCTCGGGGAGCACGAGTCGAGCTGGTGCCTGCCGCTGCTGGCGCACTTCGCCGGCGCCCTGGAGCGAGACGGCCACGACAACGGCCTGCAGGCCGTCCGCCGCGACATCGCCCAGGACCCGATCATGGAGGCCGCCTACCGCCAGGGCCTGCCGCACTGGATCCGCGCCGTCGGCGCGGAGGCCGTCGAACTCGACGGTGCCGTACGGCCGCTGCACCACCCCGACCCGCGCTGGGGCCGCACCGAGTGCCGGGTCGTGGTCGAAACGCCCAAGGCGCTGCGGGAGTTGGGCTACACCCGGCTGACGCTGGTCCTGCGCGAGCCCCGCCGTGCCCCGCACCGCCCCGCACGCCCCCGCCGCACCACCTCCCACCTCAGGGTGGTCCCCGCCTCCGAGTGATCGACCGCGCGAGTGACCGTCGCCCTGTTCCCAGACAGTGTGTTGTGTGACATAGTACTGACGTGATCGAGTCGCTGACCTGCGATGTCGTAGTGGTCGGGGCCGGAATGGTGGGTGCGGCCTGTGCGCTGTACGCCGCCCGTTCGGGGCTCGACGTGATCGTGGTGGACCGTGGCCCGGTGGCCGGCGGCACCACCGGAGCGGGGGAGGGCAACCTCCTCGTCTCCGACAAGGAACCCGGACCCGAGCTGGAACTCGCCCTGCTGTCCGCCCGCTTGTGGACCGCGCTGGCCGCGGAGCTGGGCCGCGCCGTCGAGTACGAGCCCAAGGGCGGTGTCGTCGTCGCCGAGACCCCCGAGGCGCTGGCCGGCCTGGAGGCCCACGCCGCCGGCCAGCGCACGGCCGGGGTGGAGGCGGTGGGCGTCCCGGCGGACCGGCTCCACGACCTCGAGCCCCATCTCGCCCCCGGCCTGGCGGGCGCCGTGCACTACCCGCAGGACGCCCAGGTCATGCCCGCTCTGGCCGCCGCTCACCTGCTGCGGGCTTCGGGGGCCCGACCGCACACCGGCCGCACGGTGACCGGCATCCTGCGCGGCCCCGGCGGCGCCGTGCGCGGAGTACGCACGGACCGGGGCGACCTGCACGCCCCGGCGGTCGTCAACGCGGCCGGCCCGTGGGGCGGCGCCCTGGCCGCACTGGCCGGCGTACGCCTGCCGGTCCTGCCCAGGCGTGGCTTCGTCCTCGTCACCGAACCGCTGCCGCCCCGGGTCCGGCACAAGGTGTACGCCGCGGACTACGTGGCCGACGTCGCCAGTGACTCGGCCGCCCTGCAGACCTCCCCGGTGGTGGAGGGGACCGCGGCGGGGCCGGTCCTCATCGGCGCCAGCCGCGAACGGGTCGGCTTCGACCGGTCGGTCTCCCTCCCGGCGCTGCGGGCGCTGGCGGCCGGCGCCACCCGGCTGTTCCCCTTCCTCGCGGGAGTACGGGCCATGCGGACGTACGCCGGGTTCCGGCCGTATCTGCCCGACCACCTACCGGCCGTCGGCGCCGATCCCAGGGCGCCCGGTCTCTTCCACGCCTGTGGCCACGAAGGTGCCGGCATCGGCCTGTCCACCGGCACCGGACACCTGATCGCCCAACTGCTCAGCGGTGAGCGGCCCGCCCTCGACCTCACCCCGTTCCGCCCCGACCGCTTTCCCGAGGAGGTCCGGTGAACCCGCTCCGCCTGGTCCGGGCACGGCCCGCGCCCGCCTTCACGGTCACCGTCGACGGGCGGACGACCGAGGCGCTGCCCGGCCGGACGGTCGCCGCCGCGCTGTGGGCGGCCGGAATCACCTCCTGGCGCGCCACCCGGGAGGCGGGCCGGCCGCGCGGGGTGTTCTGCGGCACCGGCGTGTGCTTCGACTGCCTCGTCACCGTCAACGACCGCCCCAACCAGCGTGCCTGCCTGGTCCCCGTGCACCCGGGCGACGTGATCCGCACCCAGGAGGGAACCGGCCATGCGGACTGACCTCGCGGTGATCGGGGCCGGGCCGGCCGGGCTCGCGGCGGCGCTGGCGGCGGCCGCCGGCGGGGTGCGGGTCACCGTCGTGGACGCGGCGGACCGGCCGGGCGGGCAGTTCTTCCGGCAGCCCGCGGCCGAACTGGGCGCCCGGCGGCCACAGGCGCTCCACCACCGGTGGCGCACCTGGGAGCGACTGCGGGACGGGCTCGCCGCCGGTGACGTACGCGTCCTGACGGGGCATCACGTGTGGTTCGTCGAGGAGCGGTCCGGCGTCTTCACCGTGCACGCGCTGCTCGGGCCGGGTCAGGACGAGCCGGCCGCCGTGCACGCGGACGCCGTGCTGCTCGCCACCGGAGGCTACGAGCACGTCCTGCCCTTTCCGGGCTGGACCCTGCCCGGCGTCCTCACCGCCGGGGGCGCCCAGGCCATGCTCAAGGGCGCGCTGGTGGTGCCCGGCCGGACCGCCGTCGTCGCCGGCACTGGGCCGCTGCTGCTGCCCGTGGCGACCGGGCTCGCGGCGGCCGGGACACGGGTGGCGGCGCTCGTCGAATCGGCCGGCCCGAAGCAGGTCGCCCGCCACGCCCGCGCCCTGGCCGGCAAGCTCCCCGAGGGCGCCGGATACGCCGCCCGCCTCCTGCGCCACCGTGTCCGCGTCCTCACCCGGCACACCGTCGTGCGCGCCCACGGCGACGACCGGCTGACCGGCGTCACGGTCGCCGCCCTCGAGGACGGCGGACAGGTCCGGCGTGGCACCGGGCGGTACATCCCCTGCGACACCCTGGCCGTCGGCCACGGCATGCTCCCGCACACCGATCTCGCCGACGGCCTCGGCTGCCGCCTGGACGGACCGGCCGTGGCCGTCGACGTGGAGCAGCGCACGAGCGTCCCCGGGGTCTGGGCGGCCGGGGAGTCCACCGGCATCGGCGGCGCCGCCCTCGCGCTCGCCGAGGGGCACCTCGCCGGACGCTCGGTCGCGGCACGGTTGCGGGGCGCCGAGCCCGCCCCGGCCGGACGGGCACCGGCCGCGCGGACCCGCGAGACGCTGCGGGCCTGCGCCGAGGCCCTCGCCGCCGCCTTCGCCCCGCCGGCCCACTGGGCCGATCAGGTCACCGACGACACGCTGGTCTGCCGCTGCGAGGAGGTCACCGCCGGGGCCGTCCGCGAGGCCGTCGACGGGCTCGGCGCGGGTGACGTCCGCACCGTGAAACTGCTGACCCGGGCCGGGATGGGCTGGTGCCAGGGACGGATGTGCGCCACCGCCGTCGCCGGCCTCACCGGCTGCGAGACCGCCCCGTCCCGACGGCCGTTCGCCCGCCCCGTACCCCTCGGCGTGCTGGCCCAGCAATCGCCCGGCGAGGCGGGCGAGCCGGGCCAGTCGGATCAGCCGGGCCAGCCGGGCCAGTCGGATCAGTCGGATCAGCCGGGCCAGTCGGATCAGTCGGATCAGTCGGATCAGCCGGGCCAGCCGGGCCAGCCGGGCCAGCCGGGCCAGCCGGGCCAGCCGGGCCAGCCGGGCCAGCCGGGCCAGCCGGGCCAGCCGGGCCAGCCGGGCCAGCCGGGCCAGCCGGGCCAGCCGGGCCAGCCGGGCCAGCCGGGCCAGCCGGGCCAGCCGGGCCAGCCGGGCCAGCCGGGCCAGCCGGATCAGCCGGACGAGCCGGGCCAGCCGGGCCAGCCGGACGAGCCGGGCCAGCCGGGCCAGCCGGACGAGCCGGGCCAGCCGGGCCAGCCGGACGAGCCGGGCCAGCCGGGTCGGCCTGATCAGCCGGACGAGTCAGGCCGGCGGTACGAGCGGGATCAGCCGCGACAGCCGCCGCGACAGCCGGCCGAGCCGCGACAGTCGCAACAGCCCCTCCAGCCGGAACGACCCGAGAGAGGACCCTCATGACCCACCACCGCCCCTGGCGCGGCGTCCTCGTCGCCACCGCCCTCCCGCTGCACGACGACCTCTCCGTGGACTACGACGCCTACGCCGAGCACTGCGCCTGGCTGGTGGCCGGCGGCTGTGACGGCGTCGTACCCAACGGCTCCCTCGGCGAGTACCAGGTCCTCACCCCCGAGGAGCGCACCCGGGTCGTCGAGACCGCGGTCGCCGCTATCGGCGGGGAGCGGGTCATGCCCGGCGTCGCCGCCTACGGGTCCGCCGAGGCCCGCCGCTGGGCCGAGCAGGCACGCGAGGCCGGCTGCGGCGCCGTGATGCTGCTGCCGCCCAACGCCTACCGCGCCGACGAGCGTTCCGTCCTCGCCCACTACGCCGAGGTGGCGGGGGCGGGCCTGCCCGTCGTCGCGTACAACAACCCCATCGACACCAAGGTCGACCTGGTGCCGGAGCTGCTCGCCCGGCTGCACGGCGAGGGGCACATCCAGGGCGTCAAGGAGTTCTCCGGCGACGTCCGCCGCGCCTACCGCATCGCCGAACTCGCCCCGGAACTGGACCTGCTGGCCGGCGCCGACGACGTCCTGCTGGAGCTGGCCACCGCGGGGGCGAAGGGCTGGATCGCCGGCTACCCCAACGCGCTGCCCGCCGCCTGCACCGAGCTGTACCGCGCCGCCGTCGCCGGTGACCTGGCCACGGCCGGCCGGCTGTACCGGCAGCTCCACCCGCTGCTGCGCTGGGACTCCAAGGTCGAGTTCGTACAGGCCATCAAGTTGTCGATGGACCTCGCCGGACGGCACGGCGGGGCCTGCCGCCCGCCCCGCGTGCCACTCCTGCCCGACCAGGCGGACGCCGTCCGCGCCGCCACCGAGAAGGCCCTCGCGGCCGGACTGGCGTAGGGGAGCACCGCCATGCGCAGCAAGCTCGTCCTGCACGCCGTCGACTCGCACACCGAGGGCATGCCCACCCGAGTGGTCACCGGCGGCATCGGCACCGTCCCCGGCGCGACCATGAACGACCGGCGACTGTACTTCCGCGAACACCGCGACGACGTGAAGCGGTTGCTGATGAACGAACCGCGCGGCCACTCCGCGATGAGCGGCGCGATCCTCCAGCCGCCCACCCGCCCCGACTGCGACTGGGGCGTCCTCTACATCGAGGTATCCGGCTACCTCCCCATGTGCGGCCACGGCACGATCGGCGTGGCCACCGTCCTCGTCGAGACCGGCATGGTCGAGGTCGTCGAACCCGTCACCACCATCCGCCTCGACACCCCCGCCGGAGTCGTCGTCGCCGAGGTGGCGGTGGAGGACGGCGCGGCCAGGGCGGTGACCCTGCGCAACGTGCCCTCCTTCGCCGTCGGCCTCGACCGCGCAGCCACCCTGCCCGACGGCCGGACGGTGACGTACGACCTCGCCTACGGCGGCAACTTCTACGCCGTACTGCCCCTGGAACGGCTGGGGCTGCCCTTCGACCGGTCCCGCAAGGACGACATCCTCGCCGCCGGCCTCTCCCTGATGGCGGCCATCAACGAAGACGAGGAGCCGGTCCACCCCGAGGACCCGTCCATCCGCGGCTGTCACCATGTCCAGGTGACCGCACCCGACGCCACCTCCCGGCACTCCCGGCACGCCATGGTGATCCACCCCGGCTGGTTCGACCGCTCGCCCTGCGGCACCGGCACCAGCGCCCGCATGGCCCAGTTGCACGCCCGGGGCGAACTCCCCCTGCACACCGAGTTCGTGAACGAGTCCTTCATCGGCACCCGGTTCACCGGCCGGCTGCTCGGCACGACCGAGATCGCGGGCCGGCCCGCCGTGCTGCCCAGCTTCACCGGCCGCGCCTGGATCACCGGCACCGCGCAGTACCTGCTCGATCCCCAGGACCCCTTCCCCGCGGGATTCGTGCTGTGAACGTGCACGCCACCGGCCCCGACCTGCCCGTCCTGGGCAGCAAGAAGCCCAGCCACCGAGAGCGGGTCGCCGAGGCGCTGCGCGCCGCCCTCATCGCGGGCGAACTCCGCCCCGGCGAGGTCCACTCGGCGCCGGGCCTGGCCGCCCGCTTCGGCGTCTCCGCCACCCCGGTGCGCGAGGCGATGCTCGACCTCGCCAAGGAGGGGCTGGTCGACACCGTCCCCAACAAGGGGTTCCGGGTCACCGCCGTCTCCGACCGGCAGCTCGACGAGTACACCCACATCCGGTCGCTCATCGAGATCCCGACCACCGCCGGGCTCGCCACCACCGCCGACACCGCCGCACTCAAGGCCCTGCGCCCGGTCGCCGAGGAGATCGTCAGCTCCGCCGCGGCCGGTGACCTCATCGCGTACGTCGAGGCGGACCTGCGCTTCCACCTGGGGCTGCTGGCACTCGCGGGCAACGCCCACCTGGTCGAGGTGGTACGGGACCTGCGCCGGCGCTCCCGCCTGTACGGGCTGACCGCGCTGGTGGAACAGGGCCGGCTGGAGGCGTCGGCCGAGGAGCACCTGGAGCTTCTCGACGCGCTGCTCGCGCGCGACGAGGAGGCCGTGCGCGCGGTGATGACGCGGCACCTGGGACACGTACGCGGGCTGTGGGCGGCCCGGGTCAGTGAGGCGGCGGCGCGTCCTTCCTGACCGGCCGGTCCACCCCGCGCTTCGCCGCCCGGATCTGCTCGTACACTTGGGTGCGCAGCTCGGCGAAGCGCGGGGCCACCCGCGTGTGCAACTGGTCCCGCTCGCCCGGCAGATCGACCGCCAACTGCTCCCGCACGACCGTGGGGGAGGCGGACAGCACGACCACGCGTTCGCCCAGATAGACCGCCTCGTCGATGTCATGGGTGACGAACAGGACGGTGATCCCGCGCTCCCGCCACAGCCGTCGGACCAGGTCCTCCAGGTCCGCGCGGGTCTGCGCGTCCACCGCCGCGAACGGCTCGTCCATCAGCAGCACCTCGGGCTCGTACGCCAGCGCCCGCGCGATGGCCACCCGCTGCTGCATGCCACCGGACAACTGCCACGGATACGCTCCGGCGGCGTCCGCGAGGCCGACCGAGGCGAGGGCGTCCGCGACCAGTTCCCGGCGCCGCGCCCTGCTCAGGTCCTTCTGCTTCAAGGGCAGTTCGACGTTCTCGCCGACCCGCATCCACGGGAAGAGGCTGCGCCCGTACTCCTGGAAGACGAACGCCATGCCGGGCGGCGGACCGGCCACCTTCCGCCCGGCCAGGAACACCTCGCCCGCCGTCGGTTCGAGGAGCCCGCCGACGCACTTCAGCAGCGTCGTCTTGCCGCAGCCGGACGGGCCGACCAGGCAGACCAGTTCCCCGGCCGCCACGGTGAAGGTCAGGTCGCGCACCGCCTCGACGCGCCGACCCGATCCCTCGTACACCTTCCGCAGGCCGCGTACGTCGAGCATGGACCGCCCTTTCACAAGCTTCACCCGGGCCGCCGGGCGGCGGCGCGCAGGCCGTGGTACCAGCCGAGCGCCCGCCGCTCGACCAGTTGGAAGAGGACCGAGAGCACGAAGCCGAGCAGACCGAGCAGCAGGATGCCGGTCCACATGCCGGGGATGGCGAAGGAACGCTGGAACTGCACGATGGTGAAACCGAGCCCGTTGCTCGCGGCGAACATCTCGCTGATGACCATCAGGATGATGCCGATCGACAACGCCTGGCGCAGACCCGCGAAGATCTGCGGGCTCGCCGAGCGCAGCACCACGTACCGCAGCCACGCGACGCCCGTGATGCCGTAGGAGCGGGCCGTCTCGGCCGTGACCGCGTCGACCGCCCGGACGCCCTCGACCGTGTTGAGCAGCACCGGCCACACACAGCCGGCCGCGATCACGACGATCTTCATCGTGTCGCCGATGCCCGCGAACAGCATGATCACCGGCACGAGCACCGGCGGCGGCACCGCCCGCAGGAACTCCAGCACCGGTTCGCACACCGCCCGCACCCGCCGGTGGGAGCCGATGAGCGTGCCGAGCGCGACACCCGCGACGGCCGCGAGGACGTAGCCCGCCGCGAGCCGGAGCACGCTGGGCAGCACGTCGCCGCGCCACCGCTCGCCGGTCCACACGTCCGGGAAGGTCTTCACGATCGTGCGCAGCGGTGGCCAGTACACGTCCTCGCTGCCGGCCGAGGACACCCACCAGAGGGCCACCAGCACGGCGGGCAGCGCGAGCGTGAGCACCAGTCGCAGCAGTACGCGCCTCACACCGTCACCTCCCCGCGCACCGACTGGTGCCAGGCCAGCGCCCGCCGCTCCACCGACCGGGCACCGACGTTGATGAGCAGCCCGAGCAGACCGGCGACGACGATCAGCGCGTACATCTCGGGCACGGCCTGGGACGTCTGCGCCACGGCGATCCGTGCGCCCAGCCCGGGCGCGCCGATGACCAGTTCGGCGGTGATGGCGAGGATCAGCGCGACGGCCGCCGCCAGCCGCACCCCGGTCATGACGTACGGCAGCGCCGTCGGCCACAGCACGTGCCGCACCCGCGCCCAGGTGCCCAGACCGTACGACCGTGCCGTCTCCTCGGCGACCGGGTCGACGTCCTGGACGCCGTACAGGACCTGGATCAGCACCTGCCAGAAGGAGGCGTACACGACCAGGAGCAGTACCGACTTCAGCTCGGTGCCGTAGAGCAGCACCGCCAGCGGGATCAGCGCGACCGACGGGATCGGGCGCAGGAACTCGATCGTGGACGCCGTGGCCGCACGCAGGTACGGCACCACGCACAGGAGCACCCCGACGACGATGCCGGCGCCGACCGCGAGGGCCAGGCCCAGCGCCCAGCCGGTGAGCGTGTCGCCGAGCGCGGTCCAGAAGGCGCCGTCCGCGACCTCCGTGCCGAGCGCGCCGGCGATGCGGCTGGTCGGCGGGAAGTACTCCCGCTCGACCAGGCCGAGCCGCGGCACCGCCTCGCCCAGGGCGAGGAAGGCCGCGAGCCCGGCGGCTCCGAGTGCGGCGTTCGCGCCCCTCACGGCAGCAGCTTGTCCAGGTCCGGCGTCCGCTTGAACAGGCCGTCGGCCTCGCCGAGCCTCGCCAGCTCCTCGATGGCGGCGCGGTTGGGCTCGGCCGGCCACTTCGGCAGCGTCACCTTCGCCAGCACGTCCGCCGGGATCTTGGTGTACGTGGTGACGATCTCGCGGACCTCGTCGGGGTGGGCGTCGGCGTACGCGAGGGACTCGGCGGTGGCCTCCTGGAACTTCTTCACCACCTCCGGGTTCTCCTGCGCGTACCGGGTGGAGGTGAAGTACATGGCGACCGTCAGCCCGGGCGCGATGTCGACCATGGGGGAGGCGATCTCCCGGCCGCCCTGGTTCTTGATCGTGGCCAGCGCCGGTTCCACCACCATCGCCGCGTCGATCCGCCCGGCGTCGAGCGCGGCCGGCATCTGGTCGAAGGCCAGCTCGACCAGCTCCACCTCGTCGGGGTCGCCGCCCGCCTTGCGCACCGAGGCGCGCACCGCCGTCTCGTTGATGTTCTTCAGCGTGTTGATGGCGACCTTCTTGCCCTCCAGGTCCTTCGCCGACTTGACGGGGCTGTCGCCCTTGACGGTGAGCGCCTCGAAGTCCTCGCCCACCTCGCCGGTCGAGGCGATGCCGTTGGCCACCGCCTTCACGGGCACGTCGCTGGACTGGGCGATCATCAGGGACGTCATGTTGCTGAAGCCGAACTCGAACTGCCCGCTGACCACTCCGGGCACGATCGCCGCGCCGCCCTGCGCGCTGGAGAAGGACAGCTTCAGCCCGCGCTCCTCGAAGAAACCCTTCTTCTGGCCCAGGTACAGGGGCGCGACATCGACGATGGGGATGATGCCCACCTCGACCGTGGTGGTGCCGCCGGACGATCCGGCGTCGTCCGACCCCCCGGAGCCGGACGAGCCGCACGCCGTCGCGGCGGTCAGGACGGACACGGCCGTGAGGCCGACGAACAGACGACGCATGAACTCCCCCTGTGGGACCGGACCAGGTGCTCCGACAGGCTGTGCGCGGACAGCACGGATGTGCTCAGCGAGAACGTGTTCAGCGGGAACGTAGGGCCCGCGTGGAGTCCGGGTCAATGCCCTTGCCGGAATGGGCCGTTGAGGACCTGGACAGAAGGCGTTGACAGTGCGGGAGGCGCACTCGTACCGTGCGCCCTGCGTACGGTCGTTCGTGCCGCACGTCCCGCCGTGCGGCTCTTGCCGGAGGCCAGATGCCCGATGCAGCCCGCGCACCGCACTTCGTGAGGTCCTTCGAACGCGGCCTCGCCGTCATCCGGGCCTTCGACGCCGACCACCCGGCGCTGACCCTGAGCGAGGTCGCCCGCGCCTGCGAGCTGACCCGCGCGGCGGCCCGCCGCTTCCTGCTGACCCTGGCCGACCTCGGCTACGTCCACACCGACGGCAGGCTCTTCCGCCTCACTCCGCGCGTGCTGGAGCTCGGCTACTCCTACCTGGCCGGCTTCACGCTGCCGCAGATCGCCGCACCGCATCTTGAGCAACTCGTGGCACAGGTACGGGAGTCGTCCTCGCTCTGCGTCCTGGACGGCGACGACGTCGTGTACGTCGCCCGCGTCCCGACCAGCCGCATCATGACCGCGACGATCACCGTCGGCACCCGCTTCCCGGCCCACCTCACCTCGGTGGGCCGGGTGATCCTCGCCGACCTGCCGGACGCCGAGATCGACACCCGGCTCGCCCGCGCCGACCTGCGCCCGCACACCGCCCGCACCCTCACCTCGGCGGATGCCCTGCACGCGGAACTGCGCCGGGTGCGCCGCCAGGGCTACGCACTCGTCGACCAGGAACTCGAGGACGGTCTCAGGTCCGTCGCCGCACCGGTGCGGGACCGCGACGGCGCGGCGGTGGCCGGCGTGAACATCGCGGTGCACGCCGGCCGCAACTCCGTGGAGTCCGTACGCCGGGACCTGCTGCCGCACCTGCTGGCGACGGTCGCGCGGATCGGCGCGGACCTCGGGATCACCGGACAGGGGGTCACAGGTCCAGCACGAGCCGCCGGCCACGACAGCGCGACACGCAGATGAGCATGGTCTCCCCGGCGGCCCGCTCACCGTCGGTGAGTACCGAGTCCCGGTGGTCCGGCTCACCATCGACGACGTCGGTCTCGCAGGTGCCGCAGGTGCCCTCCGTGCAGGAGTGGAGCACCTCGACGCCGGCGGCGCGGACGGCGTCCAGGACGGAGACGTCCGGCGGGACGGCGACCGTGCGTCCGCTGCGCGCGAGCACGACCTCGAACCCGGTATCCGGGCCGGTCGTCGCCCGCTCCTTGGGACGGAACCGCTCCAGGCGAAGAACTCCGGCCGGGCAGCGCGCCTCCACCGCGTCCAGCAGCGGCGCGGGTCCGCAGCAGTAGACCAGGGTTCCCTGGGGAACGTCGTCGACTACGGCGGCGAGGTCCAGCAGCCCCGACTCGTCCTCGGGAGCGATCGTGACCCGGTCACCGTACCGGCCCAACTCCCCGGTGAACGCCATGGTGGCCCGGGTCCGCCCGCCGTAGAGGAGGGTCCACTCGGCGCCCGCCTCCTCGGCGGCGGCCAGCATCGGCAGGATCGGGGTGATGCCGATGCCGCCGGCGACGAAGCGGTAGCGGGAGGCCGGCTCCAGCGGGAAGCGGTTGCGGGGGCCGCGTACCCGGATCTTGTCGCCGGTCCGCAACGCGCCGTGCACGTAGGCCGACCCGCCCCGCCCCTCGGCCTCGCGGAGTACCGCGATCCGCCATGTCTCCCGGTCGGCCGGGTCGCCGCACAGCGAGTACTGCCGCTCCAGGCCCGGGCCGAGGACGACGTCGAGGTGGGCGCCGGGCTCCCAGACGGGCAGCGTTTCGCCCAGCGGATGGCGCAGGGTGAGGACGAGCACGCCGTCGGCCGCGCTCTCCCGGTGGTGGACGACGAGTTCGGCTTCTGCACCGGCTCCGGCTTCTGCTTCTGTTTCTGCTTCGGTTTCTGCTTCGTACAGGGTCATGAGCCGTTTCCTCGGGGGCGGTGTCCGTTCGGACGTTCGCGCGGGCCTTGGTCCCGGTGTCCTTGCGGGTGGGCGAGCATCCAGTCCCACATCGCGACCGGGTCCTCGGCGGTGTGCTCGGCGCCGCAGTGGCAGGTGCCGTGCAGGAGGTCGGTGCCCGGCAGCCAGTCGATGCGGTAGACCTCGCCGGTGCGCCCGCTCACCGGGCCGCCCGCTCGGCCGGCTTGTCGCCCTCCTCGACCAGCCGGGCGAGGATGCGGCGGGCGGCGAGGCCGCCGGTGTCGATGTTGATGCTCAGCTCCTGGTAGCCGGTGCGTTCGGTGCCGAGCGTGCGCTGGAGCAGGTTGAGCGCCTCGACGTCCTGCATGACGACCGTGCGGTTGTTCTCCCGGAGGAACTCGGTGACCTCGGCGTCGTCCGTCGCCCAGTCCCGCGAGACCGCCCAGAAGTCGTAGACCTTGCCGTCGCCGGACGGGGTGATGGCGTAGGTGATCTCGGTGTGGAAGCCGTCCGGGTCGCTGCCGTCCGCCTGCGGCACCACACCGGTCGGAGCGACCCGGCTGTGCAGCACATACAGACAGGGCGCGTGGTACTCGATGTCCTGCCACCGGTCGATGCGCCCCCTGATGCCGGTGGACTCGGCGTAGAACGGCGGGCACTCGGCGTCGTCCATGTGCCGGCTCACCCGGACGATCCCGGCACCCTCGTCGACCTCCGTGGTGATCGGCGTCTGGGCGACCTCGGGCGTGCCGATGTAGCCGCCGTGCAGATAGGTCTCGTGGGAGAGGTCGAGGAGGTTGTCGACCAGCAGTCCGTAGTCGGCGTCGATCGGCTCCATGCCGCGGACCGTGACCCAGCCGGGGGAGTCCAGGTGCCGGGCGCGCGGAACGGCCCCGGGGTCGGCCAGTGCCGGGTCGCCGATCCAGACCCACACCAGCGAATCCCGTTCGACGACCGGGTAGGAGGCGACGCGGGCGGTGCGCGGGACGCGCTTTTGGCCCGGCACGTACACGCAGGTGCCGGTCGTGTCGTACGTGAACCCGTGGTACCCGCACACGATCCGGTCGCCGTCGAGTCGCGTGGGCGCCTCGGACAGCGGATAGCGGCGGTGTACGCAGCGGTCGTGCAGGACGACCGGCGTCCCCTCCTCCTCGGTGCGGTACAGGACGAGCGTCTCACCGAGGATCGTCCGACCCAGCAACTCGCGGCCGACCTCGTGACCGTAGGCGGCGACGTACCACTGGTTCCTGGCGAAGGCGGTCATGTGCGGCATCGTTGCGGCTCCCGTCCGTCGTGGTTGCTGGCATCGTCGGGGAGGGCGTCGCGGTCCGGCAACGCTCCTTCCGCCTCACGGAAGACGGGCCCACGGGACCGTCGGTGAGTGCCCCTGGTCTTTCGCCGACGTCACGGCGGAGCACGCCGATCGGGACCGCCCAGCGCGTTGTGCCGAGTTCCGCTTGGTGGGAGAGGCGAAGAGCCCATGGGTTGCCCGGCAGCGGGCGATACCTACGAAGTCGCTCTGACGGAGGGCCGGGTGGTGGCCCGGACCGCACCGGGAGCGTCCCCGGCCGGGCAGGAGGCGAAGCGGGAGCGGACCCTGCCGGCGGAGATACGGGACCGTCCCGAAGTCGTCGTACTCCAGCGCTTCGCCGAGTGGCTGGACCGGCACACCTCACGTACCGGTGACTTTCACACCACCGCCACCGGACCCTTCCCTGACGTTTGCTGCTCCTGGAACACTCCTTTCGCGCGCATTCCGTCATCATCCGGCACCGTCCGGCCGGTTGAACCCCCCAAGGCGAGAGGTCCTTCACCCCATGCCCGAAGTCAACCGGCGCAGATTCCTCCAACTCGCGGGCGCCACGACGGCGTTCAGCGCGCTCTCGGCAAGTATCGAGCGCGCCGCCGCGCTCCCGGCGAACCACCGCTCCGGGACCATCGAGGATGTCGAGCACATCGTCGTCCTGATGCAGGAGAACCGTTCGTTCGACCACTACTTCGGCAGGCTGCGCGGCGTCCGCGGCTTCGGCGACCCGCACCCGGTGGCCCTGGACGGCGGCAGGTCGGTGTGGCACCAGCGCAAGGGCGACGGCACGGAGGTGCTGCCGTTCCACCCGCAGGCGGACGACCTCGGCATGCAGTTCCTGGAGGGGCTGCCGCACGGCTGGTCCGACGGCCAGGACGCCTACCACGACGGCAAGTACGACCGCTGGCTGCCCGCCAAGGGCACCACCACCATGGTGTACCTGACGCGCGAGGACATCCCCTTCCACTACGCGCTCGCCGACACCTTCACCGTCTGCGACGCCTACCACTGCTCCTTCATCGGCTCCACCGACCCCAACCGCTACTACATGTGGTCGGGCCACACGGGCAACGATGGCACGGGCGGCGGCCCGGTCCTCGGCAACGACGAGCTGGGCTACGACTGGACGACGTACCCCGAGCGGCTGGAGGAGGCCGGGGTCTCCTGGAAGATCTGCCAGGACATCGGCGACGGCCTGGACGCGGCCGGCCACTGGGGCTGGATCGACGACGCCTACCGCGGCAACTACGGCGACAACTCCCTGCTGTACTTCAACAAGTACCGGAACGCGAGGCCCGGCGACCCCTGGTACGACAAGGCCCGCACCGGCACCGACGTGAAGAGCGGCGACGGGTACTTCGACCGGCTCCGCGCCGACGTCAAGGCCGGACGACTGCCGAAGATCTCCTGGATAACCGCTCCCGAGGCCTTCTCCGAGCACTCCAACTGGCCGTCGAACTACGGCGCCTGGTACATCTCCCAGGTCCTGGACGCGCTCACCGCCAACCCGGCGGTGTGGGCGAAGACCGCCCTGTTCATCACGTACGACGAGAACGACGGCTTCTTCGACCACGTGGTGCCGCCGCTGCCGCCGAAGTCCGCCGCGCGGGGCCGGTCCACCGTCGACGTCTCCCTGGACGTCTTCGAGGGGAGCGGGACCCACCGCGAGGGCCTCTACGGGCTCGGTCCCCGCGTGCCCATGCTGGTCGTCTCACCCTGGAGCAAGGGCGGCTTCGTCTGCTCCGAGACCTTCGACCACACCTCGCTCATCCGGTTCATGGAGCACCGCTTCGGTGTGCGCGAGCCGGGCATCTCGCCGTGGCGGCGCGCGATCTGCGGCGACCTGACCGCCGCCTTCGACTTCTCCCGGAAGGACAGCCGTCCGGCCGACCTGCCGGACACCGACGCCTACGAGCCGCCGGACCGCGAACGCCATCCGGACTACCGCCCGACGCCACCCGCCGACCCGGACATGCCCCGGCAGGAACGCGGCCTGCGCCCCGCCCGCCCGTTGCGGTACGCCCCGCACGTGGACGGCGCCGTGGACACGGCGGCCGGGAAGTTCACGCTCGCCTTCGCCTCCGGTGCCAGGGCCGCGGCCGCCTTCCTCGTCACCTCCGGCAACCGCACCGACGGCCCCTGGACATACACCACCGAGGCCGGCAAGACCATCGCGGACACCTGGAACTCGGTCTACTCGGACGGCTCCTACGACCTGACCGTGCACGGTCCCAACGGCTTCCTGCGCGTCTTCCGGGGACCCAACAGGACCGCCGGACCCGAGGTCACCGCCCGGCACACCGGCGACGACGTCCGGCTGACCCTCACCAACACCGGGTCCGGCCCGGTCCGTCTCCGGGTCGTCGACGCCTACGAAGGCCGGAGCGGAACGCTCACCGTGCGTCCCGGCGCCACCGTGCACCACACCGTCGACCTCGCGCGGAGCAAGCGCTGGTACGACCTGACGGTCACCTGTGAGTCCGACCCGGCCTTCCAGCGGCGCTTCGCCGGACACGTGGAGAACGGGCGGCCGGGGGTGAGCGACCCGGCGATCATCACGGACTGACGCCCTCTGGACGGCTCCTCCGGCCCTGCGGGCCGCAGGCTAAAAGCGCGTGAGGTGCCCCGGCCCCGGCTGCCGGGGCACCAGAACCGGCCCCACCTGCCTCGGTCGGACCGCTTCCGTCCCCGACGGCTCCGGCTCCGCCTGCCCCGGTGCCGCCGCTTCCGTCGGCTCAGGCGCCGGAGCCGGTACGGCGGCCGTCGACCCGTCGTGGACGGACCGCCCGGGCGTCGCCCGGCTCAGATGGAGCACGCCCCAGGCGGCCAGCGCCGCGCCGGTCACCGCGAGCAGCACACCGCCCGCGCCGCCCCGCAGCCGCTCACCGAGCAGGGCCAGCCCGATGACCGCGGCGGCCACCGGATTGGCCAGCGTCACCACCGCCAGCGGGGCGCCCAGGCCACCCCGGTACGCCGTCTGCGACAGCAGCAGCCCGCCCGCCGCGAAGGCCGCCACCAGCAGGGCCACCCCGATCACCTGGGCGCTGAGCAGCGGGCCCGAGCGGTCCGTGACGGCGACCGTGACGGTCTGGGTGAGCGCGGAGGCGACCCCGGAGGCGATGCCGGACGCGGTCGCGTGCCGCAGTCCGGGCCGGGCGCCCGGCCTCGACAGCATGCCGATCAGCGCCGCCGTCGCGCCGGAGACCGCCAACGCCTCGGGCACGCTCAGCACGTCGTCGGGCGCGGGCCCGGACGCGGTGAGCAGCAGCGCGCCGAGCCCGAGCAGCGTCAGCCCGGTGCCCCGCCACTCGACCGCGCTCACCCGCCGGCCCGTCAGCCGCGCCCCCAGGGGCACCGCCGCGACCAGGGTGAGCGCGCCGAGCGGCTGGACCACGGTGAGGGGGCCGTACTTGAGGGCCACGACGTGCAGCAGCGCGGCCGAGGCGTTGAGCGCGACCGACCACCACCAGGCCCCGTCGGCCAGCAGCCGCAGCGTGCCCTCGCCTGCGCCGCGGGAGGCCAGCCGCTCCTGGACGACGGCCGCGGCGGCGTAGGCGCAGGCGGAGACCAGGGACAGCAGGACGGCGACCAGGGCGGCGCTCACCGGCCCGCCCCCACCAGGTCGTGCCGCCCCGCCGCGGGCCGCCCGGACTCAGGCCGGCGCGGCCGGGGCACGGTGCACCGCGGCCGGTGCGGCGGGCGGGCCACCGCGAGGGCGAGGGCGAGCATGGCCGCCGCCACGATCACGTCGAGCCAGTAGTGGTTCGCGGTGCCCACGATCACCAGCAGCGTGAGCAGCGGATGCAGCAGCCACAGCCACCGCAGGCGCGACCGCGTCGCGGCGATCAGCCCGACCGCCAGCATCAGCGCCCAGCCGAAGTGCAGCGAGGGCATCGCCGCGAACTGGTTCGACAACTGGTCGGTGCTCGGCGGACCGTACACCGAGGGACCGTAGATCCGGGCCGTGTCGATCAGGCCGGTGCCGCCCAGCATGCGCGGCGGCGCGAGCGGGAAGAGGAGGTGCAGCACCAGCGCGGCGCCGGTCAGCGCGGCCAGTACCCGGCGGGCCCAGACGTAGTGCGCCGGCCGCCGCAGGTAGAGCCAGACCAGGAAGGCCGCGGTGGCCGGGAAGTGGACGGTCGCGTAGTAGGTGTTCGCCGCGTGTACCAGGGTGTCGCCGTGCAGCAGCAGGGACTGCACCGTGCCCTCGTCGGGCAGCCCGAGCGCGCGTTCCCGGTCCCACACGTGGTGGGCGTTGCGGAAGGCCTCGGCGGTGTGGCCCGTGGCGAGCCGCCGGCCGACCTTGTACGCGAGGAAGAGCCCTGCCACGAGCAGGAGCTCACGGACGAGCGGTGGGCGCGCGGGCGCGTCCGGCTCCGCTTCTGCAGGCTCGGTGCGGGCATTCATCCCCCGGCCCCTTCACTGACGGTGGTGCGTGTGGCGCACAGGTGTGTGGCGCACGGGCGTGGGGCCGTGACGGTTCTCATCGATACGACCTCGTTCCGATACGCCAGTGTACCGATACGATGAAGTACCGGTACACTGGCGTATCGATAGGCATACGACACACTGGAGTACGGGCCGCCCCGGCGCCCGTACCGCAGTGAGGACCGTGAGGAGCACAGCCGATGACGTCGCAGGCCGCGGACCGACCGGAACCGGTCGGCCTCTCGCGCCGCTCCAAGATCACGCCCGAGCGTGAGCAGGAGTTCTTCGACGCCGTGCTCGAACAGATCCGGTCCTGCGGCTATGACGCCGTCACCATGGACGGCATCGCCGCCACCACCCGGTGCAGCAAGTCCACGCTCTACCGGCAGTGGAAGACCAAGCCCCAGTTCGTGGCCGCGGCACTGCGCTCCCACCGCCGGGTGCGCTTCGCGGACATCGACACCGGGTCGCTCGCCGAGGACCTGCGCCAGGCGGCCCGGGCCGCGGGCGAGGGGGCGGGCAAGGACACGGGGCTGCTCCAGGCGCTCGGCCACGCGGTCATGGAGGACCCGGAACTCAAGGGCGCGCTGCGCGAGGCGCTCGTCGAGCCGGAGATCGCCGCGCTCCGCGAGATCCTCGAGCGGGGCGTCGCCCGGGGCGAGGTCCCGGCCGGCCACCCGGCGCTGGAGTACGTGCCGGCGCAGCTCTTCGGCATGCTGCGGATCCGGCCCGTCGTCGACGGCGAGCAGGCGGACGCGGAGTACCTCGTCCGGTTCGTGGAGGCCGTCGTGCTGCCGGCGCTCGGCCTCCCCTGAGACTCAGGCCGCCGTCCACGGGATGACTGGACGGTGGCCTGCCCGCGCCGCACCGTGGGGACGGGGGCGGCGCGCACCCCCGGCCGGGTGGGACGTCCTTCGAGCGGAAGGGCGCCCCACCCGGCCGACTGCTGTCCGGGCCCGGTCAGACGTCCTGTCCGGTGCCGCCCCCGCCGGTGGAGTCCACCTCGATGCCCTCGGTGATCTCGTCGATGACCGTCTGCTGCTCGCCCACGTCGACACCGAAGCGGACCACGACGATGCGCTCGGGGTCGGCGGGGGAGGGGAGGGCGAGCGACTCGACGTAGCCGTCGGCGCCCTCCTTGGTGACCGCCTTCCAGCGGACCAGGTAGCCCTTCTGCCCGGCGACCGTGACCGCCTTGGAGGCCAGTTCCTCGTGCGAGGTGATCCCGCCGTAGGACTCGCCGCCGTAGGACTCATCGGCGTTCGCCTCGATGTCGGCCTTCGCCACCGCCTCCGCGGTGTCGCCCTTGGTGCCCAGCACCATCGCGGGAGCCGAGTAGGCGCCGCCCTTGGTGCAGGTCTCGGAGGTGTCGCCGGGGCACTTGTAGCTGTCGTCCGACGTCACCGTCGCGCCGACCGCCAACTGCCGGCCGGACCAGCCGTCCGGGATGGGCAGGCTGATCCCGCTCACCGGGTCCGTCACCGACCCGCTGTCGATCGTGGGCGGTTCGGACCCGCCCGGGGAGTCGGGCGCGGGCGACTCCCCGCCCTCACCGCCGCCCGGGTCGTCCCGGCCGCCTGGGTCACGCCGGTCCTGCCGCGAGGACCCCGCGCTGTCGCCGCCCGAACCGTCGTCGGCCAGCACGTACACCCCGGCCCCGATGCCGGCCAGCACGGCCACGGCGGCCGCGACGGCTATGCCGGTGCGCAGTCCGCGCCGCCGCGCGGACGGCGACCGTACGGGAAGCCCCGGATAACCCGGGTGCACGGGACCGGGCCCGGGCCCGGCGTTCCGCGCCGGCGTCTGCGCAGGAGGCCCCCACGCGGCGGCCGGCCCCGCGGCACGGACCTGGTCCGTCCACGCCTCGCCGTCCCACCAGCGCTCGGTGGCGGGACCGTCATTCTTCTGTCCGGGGTCCGGGTACCACCCGGGAGGAGTCTCCTGCGTCATGGGCCCACCGTATGAGGCGTCGGTGAAAGGGGGATGAGAGACCCTGGCTCCGGTACACCGGGACGTTCCCGGCCCCGCCGCCGTTCACGACGGGTTGACGGACCTCGACCGGTGCCCTGGCTGATGGCGGGCCCGGCGCGTCGCCCGCGCTTTACCGCATGTCACCCGTCACGGCAACTGCTGCCCCGACACCCACCACTCGCGCGATCGGACGGTTAGGCTCAGGGTCTGTACGTCATTCGGGCGACTCGGGGAGGTAGCGGGATGACGGAGGTACGGCGGGCGGCCGCCGCCTCGGCCGCCCTTTGGGAGCGCGACGAGGAAGTCGCCACCATCACGCGGGCGGTGGACACGCTGTGCGCGGACCGCTCGTCCCCCGGAAGCCTGCTGGAGGCCAGGGGCGAGGCCGGACTCGGCAAGACCGCGCTGCTCGCGGAGGCCCGCCGCCTCGCCGAGGCCCGGGGCTGCACCGTCTGGTCCGCCCGCGGCGGCGAGACCCTCAGGTCCGTACCCTTCAACGTCGTACGCCAACTGCTCCAGCCCGCGCTCGTGTCCATGCTCCCGGAGGAGGCGCGCGAGTACCTCGGCGACTGGTACGACATCGCGGGCCCCGCCCTCGGCGTAGTGGACCCCGGCGAGCGGCAGGCCGACCCGCAGGGCGTGTGCGACGGCCTGGTCGCCGTCGTACGCCGGCTCGCCCGCCGGGAGTGGCCGCTGGTGCTCCTGATCGACGACGCCCACTGGGCCGACCAGGAGACCCTGCGCTGGCTCGCCGCGCTCGCCGAACGGCTCGACGAGACCTCCGTGCTGGTCGTCATCGCCCGCCGCCCGGGTGACGTCAGCGGCGACAGCGCCCGCCTCCTGGACGCCGTCTCCGCCGTCAGCCGGCCCCTCGCCCCGCTGAACGCCCTGACCCCCGACGCGACGGCCGGCCTCACCCGGGCCACGCTGGGCGGCCACGCCGACGCCGCATTCTGCCGAGAGGTGTGGGCCGTGACCGGTGGCAACCCGTACGAGACCGTCGAACTCCTCGCCAAGGTCCAGGACAGCGAACTGGAACCGGTCGAGTCGCAGGCCGCCGAACTGCGCGACCTGAACCGCTCGGCCCGGGGCGGCGGCCTCGTGGCCCGCCTGGAGCAACTCGGCGTCGACTCCACCCGGTTCGCCTGGGCCGCCGCCATCCTCGGCGGTGGTATCACCGTCGACATGGTGGCCCGGCTCGCCACCCTCGACCGCCACGATGCCGCCCGCTGCGCCGAGTTGCTGTGCGGCGCCCGCATCCTCTCCGCGCCCGACCCCGCCGCCGGGTAGCACGCCGCCGGTGACCTGGAGTTCGTCCACCCGCTGATCGCCACCGCCGTCTACAACTCCATTCCCGACGCGCTGCGCACGGCGATGCACGGCATAGCGGCCCAGCTCGTCACCGACTCCGGACTCGGTGCCGCGGCCGCCTCCCGCCATCTGCTCCAGGTGTATCCCGACGACGACCAGGAAGTCGTGGAGCAACTGCGCGAAGCGGCCCGCGAGCACCTCGCCGTCGGCGCGCCCGACGCGGCCCGCCGCTGCCTCGAGCGGGCCCTGAAGGAACCGCCGCTGCCCGACACCCACGCCCGCGTGCTCTACGAACTGGGCTGCGCCACCCTCCTCACCGCGCCCGCCACCACCATCGGCCACCTGCGCACCGCCCTCGCCATGCCCGGCCTGGACGGCGAGCAGCGCGTCAACGCCGTCTTCAGGCTCTCCGAGGCCCTGCTCCACAACGACCAGTTGGAAGAGGCCGTCCGCACCGTCCGGGCGGAGGCCGCCCGGCACCCGGACCCGTCCGTGCGGATCCGACTGCAGGCCGTCCAGTACATGTGGGAGGGCATCCACCCCGGCGAGACGTCCTCGCCCGGCCGGTCCGAGCGGCTCGCCGAACTCGCCGGCACCTGCACCGGCCGCGACAACGCGGAACGCGCCCTGCTCATCCTGCGCGGCTTCGACGCCATGACGCGCGGCGAGAACGCCGAGGAGGTCGTCGAGCTGTGCGACCGGGCCCTCGTCAACGGCCGCCTCGCCTCCGGACTCGGCTGGACCGACACCGAGTGGGGCCTGGAACTGCCGATGATGCTGGCCAACTCCTACGCCTACACCGACCGGCTGGACCGCGCCGAGGCACTGTTCACCGAGGCTCTGAGCACCTACGAGACGGCCGGCTGGAGCGGCGGCCACCTCGCCCTCGCGCACACCTACGTCGGTCTCGGCCACCGCAGGCGGGGCCGGCTCAGGGAGGCCGAGAAGTCCCTGCGCGAATCACTGCGCATCGCCGAACGGGTCGGCCGGGGCCTGCCGCTGTACTGGTCCGCGGTCTGCAATCTGATCGACACGCTGCTCGCCCGCGGCCATGTCGACGAGGCCGGGTCCGTCGCCGACCGGTACGGCTTCGACCCGCCCTACCCGTCCACCATCGTGCTCCCCGACCCGCGCCCCGTGCGGGCCCGGCTGCTGCTCGCGACCGGCCGCACCAAGGAGGGCCTCAACGAGCTGGAGTCCGCCGAGAAGGCGGCGGCCGCCCGCGGCCGGCACAACCCGGTGGTGAATCCCTGGACGACCGAGCTGGCCCGGGCCCTGGCCACCGAGGACCCCGGCCGCTCCGCCCGGCTCGCCTCCGACGCCCGCCGTCATGCCGAGCGCTTCGGCACGGACACCGCCATAGGCGAGGCCCTGCGGTGCGCCGCGGCGCTGGAGACCGGGCAGCGCGCGGTGCGGCTCGCCGCGCAGGCCGTCGCCTATCTGGAGGCCTCGCCCTGCCAGTACGAGCACGCCGCCGCCCGCGTGGAGTACGGCATCGCGGCCCGCTCGGAGGCCGAGCTGAAGCGGGGCCTCGCACTGGCGGACTCGTGCGGTGCGGACGGACTGGTGGCGCGGGCCCGCGAGGCACTGGCGGCGGGACACGTGGGCTGAGGTCAGACGGTGGTGCCGTCCTCCTCGGCCAGCACCCGCTGGGCCGCCGCGAAAGCCGAGTTCGCGGCCGGCACCCCGCAGTACACCGCCGTCTGCAGCAGCACCGCGCCGATCTCGTCCGGCGTCAGGCCGTTGCGGCGCGCCGCCCGCACATGCATGGCCAGCTCCTCGTAGTGGCCGTGCGCGACCAGCGCCGTCAGCGTGATCATGCTGCGCTCGCGGCGCGAGAGGGTCTCGTCCGTCCAGATCTCGCCCCAGGCGTAACGGGAGATGAAGTCCTGGAAGCGGGCGGTGAACGGGGTCTGCCTCCCCTGCGCCCGGTCCACGTGCGCGTCCCCGAGCACCTCGCGCCGCACCGCCATGCCCCGCTCGGCACCGCCGTCGAAGTGCGCCCGCAGCGCGGTCAGCACCGCCTCGGGCCGCTCCGCCGGCGCCAGGTGCGAGGCCCCCGGCAGCTCGGTCAGCGTCGCGTCCGGCACCGCGTCGGCGATCTCCCGCAGATGCGCGGGCGGCGTCGCCGGGTCCTGACGGCCCGCGATCAGCAGCGTCGGCGCGGAGATCTCGCCGAGCCGGTCCCGCAGGTCGAACGCGGCCAGCGCGTCGCAGCAGGCCGCGTACGCCCCCGGATCGGCGTGCCGGTGGTCCCGCACCAGCTCCGGCACGGTGAACCCGGGCGTGAACCACCGCTCGTCCGCACTCGCCGCGAGTTTCGCCAGCCCCTCCGCGCGCACCAGCGCGGCCCGCTCCTCCCAGGCCTTCGCGCCGTTGAAGTGCGCCGACGAGCAGACGACGGCCAGCGACGACACCCGCTCCGGGTGATGCACGGCCAGATGCAGACCCACCGCGCCGCCCAGCGACACCCCGGCGTAGGCGAACCGCTCCACCCCGAGCGAGTCGGCCAGCGCGAGCACCAGGCCGGCGAGGTCGCCGACGGTGGCGCCCGGCCCGATCAGCTCCGCCGCCGAACCCCCGTGCCCCGGCAGGTTCCAGCGGATCACCCGGTGCCCGATGGACAGCTCGGGCGCCACCTTGTCCCACAGGGCGTACGAGGTGCCCAGCGAGGGCCCGAGCAGCAGCGGGGGAGCGGAGGCGGGGCCTTCGGCCAGGTGGTCGAGCATCATCAACGTCGCTCCAGAGCACGGTCGGTCAGGGCTCCGGCGGAGCCGGTGTAACGGGCGGGGTCGGTCAGAGCGTCTAGGTCGAGCCCGGACAACTCCGGTACGTCGGCGAGCAGTTCGCCCAGGGTGCGGTCCTCGGCGAAGGTCCGCTCGGCCAGCTCGGCGAGCAGCGCCCTGGCGCGGGCCCGTCCCAGCACCGGCGCCAGTTCGGCCGAGAGCCGCTCGGACACGATCAGCCCGTGGGTGAGGCCGAGGTGCGCGCGCATCGCGTCCGGGCGCACCCGCAGCCCCTCGGTCAGTTCGGCGGCGTCCCGGGCGGCGCCGCCGGTCAGCCGCAGCAGGTCCCGCAGCGGCTCCCACTCGGCGTGCCAGGCCCCGGCCGGCCGCTCGTCCCCGGCGGCCAGCGACCCGTACAGCGTGGCCGCGAGCTGCGGCGCGCGCCGGGCGGCCGCCGCGATCAGTGTGGACCGTACGGGATTGGCCTTGTGCGGCATCGCCGACGACCCGCCGCCGCTGCCCTCGGCGACCTCACCGATCTCGGTGCGGGACAGCGTCAGCACGTCCGCGGCGATCTTCCCGAGCGCCCCGGCGGCGAAGGCGAGGCACCCGGCCAGGTCGGCGACCGGGGTGCGCAGCGTGTGCCAGGGCAACTCGGGTGCCCGCAACCCCAGTTCGCGGGCGTACGCCGCCGACAGCACGGTCGGGTCGGCCGCGCCGTACGCCCCGAAGGCGGCCAGGGTCCCCGCCGCGCCCCCGAGCTGGGCGGGCAGGGCGTCGCGTACGGCGGTGATCCGGTCGCGCGCGTCGAGGACGAGCGTGCGCCAGCCGGCCGCCTTCAGCCCGAAGGTCGTCGGCACGGCGTGCTGGGTCAGCGTCCGCCCCGGCATCGCGGTGTCCCGGTGCCCGGCGGCGAGCGCGGCCAGCGCCCGCTCCGTACGGCCGAGTTCGGGCAGCAGCAGGTCCAGGGTGCGGGCGGCGACCAGCATCGTCGCGGTGTCCAGGACGTCCTGGCTGGTCGCCCCCCGGTGCACGTACGGCCCGTACTCCTCGCCGACCGCCTTCGTCAGGTCGGCCACCAGCGGGATGACCGGGTTCCCGCCGTCCCGGGCTCGCTCGGCCAGCGAGCGCACGTCGAAACGGGCCGGGTCGGCCGCCTCGGTCACCGCGCTCGCCGCCTCGGCGGGGGCGAGGCCCAGCCCCGCCTGAGCCCGGGTCAGGGCCGACTCCGCGTCGAGCAGCGCCCGCAGCCAGGCGCGGTCGTCGGTCGCGTCGGCGGCCGGTGAGCCCGCCCACCCGGGGGCGAGCAGGCCCGTGCCGGGAGCTTCGGGAGCTGATGTCACTGGAACTCCAGGAAGACCGTCTCGCCTTCGCCCTGAAGGCGGATGTCGAAACGGTACGTCCCGTTGCCCTCGTCCGCGGCGACCAGCGTGTCGCGGCGCTCGGCGGCCACCCGGGACAGCAGCGGATCCGCGGCGAGCACGGCCTCGTCGCCCGGCAGGTAGATCCGGGTGAACAGGTGCACGAGCAGCCCCCGCGCGAAGACGCACACGCTGACGTACGGCGCGCTGTTCCCGCGCGCCCCGGGGCGCAGCGTCCGCGCGTACCAGTGGCCGTTCGCGTCGGTCTGGATGCGGCCGAAGCCGGTGAACTCCACGCCGTTGCGGCCGAGGAAGCCACCGGAGGCCGGGTCGCGCCGCATCGAGCCGTCGACGGTAGGCAGCTCGCCGGCCGGGTCCGGCCCCCACACCTCCAGGAGCGCGTCCGGCAGCGGTTCGCCCTCGCCGTCGTACACGTACCCGTGCACGGTGATCGTGTCCGGGTGCCCGGCGGGCGCGATGTCCTCGCCGCCGCGGAAGGGCAGCGCGTACCCGTAGAACGGGCCGACCGTGTGCGACGGCGTGGGCGGCACGTTCTCCGGGCTGCTGGTGTCGGTCTTCGTCATGGGGGTCAGCGTCCTTCTTCGATCCAGGTGGCGTTCGGGCCGTCGAGCACGATGTCCCAGTGGTAGCCGAGGGAGAACTCGGGCACGGACAGGCTGTGGTCGTACGTCGCGATCAGCCGCTGCCGGGCGGCGTCGTCCGTCACGGACTGCAGGATCGGGTCGTACGGGAACAGCGGGTCGTTCGGGAAGTACATCTGCGTCACGAGCCGCTGCGTGAAGGCCGAGCCGAACACCGAGAAGTGGATGTGGGCCGGGCGCCAGGCGTTGACGTGGTTGCGCCACGGGTACGGGCCCGGCTGGACGGTGGTGAAGCGGTAGCAGCCGTCGTCGTCGGTCAGGGTGCGGCCCACGCCGGTGAAGTTCGGGTCGAGCGGCGCGTCGTGCTGCTCGCGCTGGTGCGCGTAGCGGCCGGCCGAGTTCGCCTGCCAGATCTCCACGAGCTGGCCGCGCACGGGCTTGCCGTTCCGGTCGAGCAGCCGGCCGGAGACGGTGATGCGCTCACCGACCGGCTCCCCGGTGTGCTGCCGGGTCAGGTCGCTGTCGATCCCGGTGATGTCCCGTTCCCCGAAGGCGGGGGAGGACAGCTCCACCAGCTCGGGGTCCTTGGTGACGTCGACGGTGATCGGCGGCTGCTTGGGGTGGCGCAGTACCGAGGAGCGGTACGGGGCGTAGTCGCGGCGCGGGTGGTGCTCGACGGGCGCGCCGTCGGCGACCCGCTTCTCGTAGGCGGCGTGCTCGGCCGCGATCTCCGCGTCGATGTCGTGCTGGGTGAGAGTCATGGGGGTTCCCGTGGGTGACGTGACTAGCGGTCGAGGACGAGGGCGAGGCCCTGGCCGACGCCGATGCAGAGGGTGGCGACGCCGGTGCCGGTGCCCTTGCGGGCGAGCTGGTGGGCGACGGTGCCGGCGAGGCGGGCACCGGAGGCGCCCAGCGGGTGGCCCAGCGCGATGGCCCCGCCCCGGGGGTTGAGGACCGCGGGGTCGAACTCGGGCCACTCGGCGACGCAGCCCAGCACCTGGGCGGCGAACGCTTCGTTGAGTTCCAGGACGTCGAGGTCGGCGAAGGCGCGGCCGGCCTTGGCGAGGGCGCGGTTCACGGCTTCGACGGGGGCGAGTCCGAAGTAGTGCGGGTCGGTCGCCGAGACGCCGGTGGCCCGGACCCGGGCGAGCGGCTCGCGGCCGGTGGCCTTCAGGCCCTCCTCGTCGACCAGGAGGAGGGCGGCGGCGCCGTCGTTGAGCGGGGAGGCGTTCCCCGCGGTCACGGTGCCGTCGGTGGTGCGGAAGGACGGCTTGAGCTTCGCCATCCCCTCCGGGGAGGCGTCCGGGCGTACGCACTCGTCTGAGGCGAAGTCCACCGGGCCGCCCTTGCGCCGCGGTACCGGGACGGGCGTGATCTCGCCGTCGAACAGGCCGTCGGCCCGCGCGCGGGCGGCCTTGCGGTGGGAGGCGAGGGCGTACTCGTCCTGCTGCTCGCGGGTGATCCCGTGCTTGTCCGCGATCAGCTCCGCCGACTCCCCGAGCGGGATGGTCCACTGCGGGTCCATCCTCGGGTTGACCATGCGCCAGCCGAGGGTGGTGGAGTACATCTCGGTGTGCCCGGCGGGGAAGGCCCGGTCCGGCTTGGGCAGCACGTACGGCGCCCGGGTCATCGACTCCACGCCGCCCGCGAGGGCGATCGACGCGTCGCCGAGGGCGATGGCCCGCGCGGCCTGGATCACCGCCTCGAGGCCGGAGGCGCACAGCCGGTTCACGCTCACGCCGGGGACGCTGGTGGGCAGGCCGGCCAGCAGTCCCGCCATACGGGCGACGTTGCGGTTCTCCTCGCCGGCGCCGTTGGCGTTGCCGACGTACACGTCCTCGATCCGGGCGGGGTCCAGAGCGGGGGTGCGGGCGAGGAGTTCACGGATGGCGTGTGCGGCCAGGTCGTCGGGGCGTACGCCGGCCAGGGAGCCGTTGTACTTGCCGAACGGGGTGCGGACCGCGTCGACGATGTAGACGTCCTTCACTTGAGCCCCTCCGGGACGACGAGCCTGGCATCGGTCTTGGCGGTGATCTCGTCGACGCTCACCCCGGGCGCGGTCTCGACCAGCACCAGGCCGTCGCCGGTGACGTCGAGGACACCGAGGTCGGTGATGACGCGGTTCACACACGCCTTGCCCGTGAGCGGCAGCGCGCACTCCTCAAGGACCTTGGGCGAGCCGTCCTTCGCGGTGTGGGTCATCACCACGATCACGGTGCGGGCGCCGTGGACGAGGTCCATCGCCCCGCCGATCCCGGTGATCATCTTGCCCGGAACGGCCCAGTTGGCCAGATCCCCGGAGGCGGAGACCTGCATGGCCCCCAGCACGGCGACGTCGATGTGCCCGCCGCGGATCATGCCGAAGGACAGCGCCGAGTCGAAGAAGGAGGCGCCCGGCAGGACCGTCACCGTCTCCTTCCCGGCGTTGATCAGATCCGGGTCCACCTCCGCCTCGGTCGGGTACCGGCCGGTGCCCAGTATTCCGTTCTCGGACTCCAGGGTCACCGCCACGCCCTCGGGGAGGTGGTTCGGGATCAGCGTCGGCAGACCGATGCCGAGGTTGACGTACTGCCCGTCCGCCAGCTCCCGCGCGGCCCGCGCGGCCATCTGTTCACGCGTCCATGCCATCAGGAACTCACCGTCCGCCGCTCGATCCTCTTGTCCGCCGCCTGCTCCGCCGTCAGCGCCACGACCCGCTGCACGAAGATCCCCGGCAGGTGCACCGCGTCCGGATCGATCGCGCCGGGCTCGACCAGCTCCTCCACCTCGGCGACCGTCACCCGCCCGGCCATCGCGGCCAGCGGGTTGAAGTTCCGCGAGGACTTGGCGAACACCAGGTTGCCGTGCCGGTCGCCCCTCGCCGCCCGCACGAGCGCGAAGTCGGTGCGGATGCCGCGCTCCAGCACGTACTCCGTCCCCTCGAACTCGCGGACCTCCTTCGGCGGCGAGGCCAGCGCGACCCCGCCGGAGCCGTCGTAGCGCCACGGCAGCCCGCCGTCGGCGACCTGTGTGCCCACTCCCGCCGGGGTGTAGAAGGCGGGGATGCCGGCCCCGCCGGCCCGCAGCCGCTCGGCGAGCGTCCCCTGCGGGATCATCTCCACCTCCAGCTCGCCGCCCAGGTACTGCCGCGCGAACTCCTTGTTGGCGCCGATGTAGGACCCGGTCACCCGGGCGATCCGCCCCGCGGCCAGCAGGACCGCCAGCCCGGAGTCCATCGCCCCGCAGTTGTTGGAGACGACCGACAGCCCGCCGGTGCCGCGCTCGTACAGCGCCTGGATCAGCACGTTCGGCACACCGCTCAGCCCGAAGCCGCCCACCGCGAGCGACGCGCCCTCCGGTACGTCGGCCACCGCCGCAGCGGCCGTGGCCACCACCTTGTCCATCCGAGAAGCCCCATCTCTTCCGAGCACCCCGGACCGCGAATCGGTGATCGACCGCGAATTAATCAGGGCACTGAGTATTTCAGCGAGGTTTCCCATACGCTGCCACCGGACGGCCAGGGCGTCAAGACCAGAAGAAACACGAGGTAGATCGCCTGGTCAGGTTGCGGACGGCCGTCGCCGGTCCGATGTATCGTCAGTACACAAACGAAAGTGACCACAGGAGCGCACATGGCCGCGGTCGACCTGACCACCCATCCCGGGCACCTGGCCCGGCGGCTGCAGCAGGCGCACTACCTGCTGTGGAACACGATGGTCTCGGAGGAGACCACCTCGCCCCAGTTCGCGGTCCTGAACGCACTGGTCGCCGAGCCGGGGCTGGACCAGCGCACGGCGGGGGAGCGGGTGGGGCTGGACCGGTCCACCATCGCCGAGGTGATCGGCCGGCTCGGCCGCCGCGGGCTGCTGGACAAGGTCCGCGACCCGCAGGACGGCCGTCGTTTCCTGCTCCGCCCGACCGACGAGGGGATGCGCGTCCACCGCAAGCTGACCGTGCGCACGGCCCGCATGAACCAGGTCTTCCTCGCCCCGCTCTCCGCCGGCGAGCAGGCCGTCTTCTTCGACCTCATCCGCCGGGTCGCGGACGCCGCCGAAGGGCTCCGCGACCCGGCCGAACCCGCGGCCGCCCCGGGCTGATCAGGGCTCCCTCGTCGAATCGACGAACACCACCCACACCTGGCCCTCGGCGAACTCCAGCGGTGCGCCGTCCTCGGCGGTGAAGGACGTGCCGTCCGCCGCCGTGCCGCGCTTCCAGGTCGCCTCGTGGACGCGCCCGTCGCGCAGCACCTCGGCCTCTCCGGAGCCCACCGACTCGACGTAGGGGGAGTGGTTGCCCCGGAAATCGCGGAGGTCCGACTCGCGCACGTCCACGTGCTGCACGACGACCGTCGCCGGGGCCAGCCGCCCGCCGTCGGCCGTCCGGGCCGGATCTTGGTCCATGGCGACCAGCCAGCGGTCCCGGCTCCCGGACCAGGTGAAGGTGAAGGAGGCCGACGGGTAGCGCACCGTGCGGGAGGACTCGGCCCGGCCGCCTTCGGGGGCCTCGCCGTAGCGGAAACCCGTGGTCAGGGCGTCGGCGCCCGCGGGCTTCGGCAGCAGCCGGCCGGGCCGCAGATAGAGGTTGTGCGGGGCGGGCCGGTCCTCGTCGCGGAGGTAGGCGTCGGACCCCTCGCCCGGCGGCTCCGCACGCAGGGGCGCCTCGTCGATGAGCGGCAGCAGCTTGCTCTGCGCGCCCGAGAAGGCCAGCGTCGGCCGGTCGAACTGGCGCAGCAGTTCCAGGTCGGACTCACGGGCGCTGCGCACCGGCCCGACCGACTCCGGCAGTTGGCTCGCGTAGATCGCCATCAGGCGGCTCAGCCCGCCTTCCACCGGCTCCACGTAGACCACGTCCGCCGCGTCCAGGCCCGTCTGCGGGCGGGCCGCGCGCACGTTGTCGACCTTCACGGCGAGCACCGGGCCGGGGTCGGCCTCCGCGCTGCGCGAGCCCTCCGGACGCGGTGCCCGTGGGTCCTCCTCCGCCCCGGGCCCGGCCGTGCAGCCCGCCGCCAGCGAGACCGCCACCGCTGCGGTCAGCAGCGCGCTGCCGCGCCGCCCGTGCGTCCGTCGTCGCATTCCGACCATCCGCCCGTCCGTCCTGTGTCATCGATTGTGCGCTTCGAGAATCATTTGGTGCCATACCTGACCGAATCTGATAAGGCGCGCGGAAGGCGGTACATAATCCGCTGTTCGGACGAAACCGGCGGCGGTTCGGCTCAGGGCCCCTCGGGTACCCGGCCGTCACGCAAGACCGACGCGCACGGGCGACGGAGGGAGCGCGAGGCGATGAAGGCAGTGACGTGGCAGGGCAAGCGGGACGTACGGGTGGAGGACGTGCCCGATCCGCGGATCCAGGAACCGACGGACGCGGTCATCCGCGTCACGTCCTCCGGGCTGTGCGGCTCCGACCTGCACCTGTACGAGGTGCTCACGCCGTTCATGACACCGGGCGACATCCTCGGCCACGAGCCCATGGGCATCGTGGAGGAGGTCGGCTCCGAGGTGACCGGCCTGAAGCCCGGCGACCGGGTCGTGGTGCCGTTCCAGATCGCGTGCGGGCACTGCTACATGTGCGGCACCGGACTGCCGACCCAGTGCGAGACCACCCAGGTCACCGGTGAGGGCATGGGCGCCCCGCTGTTCGGCTACACCCGCCTGTACGGCGCCGTCCCCGGCGGCCAGGCCGAGTACCTGCGCGTGCCCCAGGCGCAGTACGGCCCCATCAAGGTGCCGGAGGGACCGGCCGACGACCGCTTCGTCTACCTCTCCGACGTCCTGCCCACCGCCTGGCAGGCGGTCGAGTACGCGTCCGTGCCGCGGGGCGGCAGCGTCGCCGTGCTGGGTCTCGGCCCGATCGGCGACATGGCCTGCCGGATCGCCCGGGCCAAGGGCGCCGGACGGGTCTTCGGCGTGGACCTCGTGCCGGAGCGGCTGCGGCGGGCCCGCGAGCGGGGCGTCGAGACGTACGACCTCAGGTCCTTCGACAACGAGAAGGAACTCGTCGCGGCGATCCAGGACGAGACCGACGGCCGCGGCCCCGACGCCGTGATCGACGCGGTCGGCACCGAGGCGCACGGCAGCGCCGCCGCCAAGCTCGCCCAGCAGGCCTCGGCGATGCTGCCCCGGGCCATCGGCGGCCCGCTCGCCGAACGCTTCAGCATCGACCGGCTCGCCGCCCTCTACACCGCCATCGAACTGGTGCGCCGCGGCGGCACGATCTCGCTGTCCGGCGTCTACGGCGGCATGGCCGACCCGATGCCGATGCTCACCCTGTTCGACAAGCAGATCCAGATGCGCATGGGGCAGGCCAACGTGCGCCGCTGGAGCGACGAGATCATCCCGTACCTGACGGACGAGGACCCGCTCGGCGTCGACGACTTCGCCACCCACCGGGTGCCGCTGTCGGACGCGCCGCACGCGTACGAGATGTTCCAGAAGAAGCAGGACGGCGCGGTCAAGGTCCTGCTGAAGCCGTGAGACGCCGTCAGGGACCGCCGAGGATCTCCGCCAGGTCGTAGCGGACCGGCTCCTCCAGTTGGGCGTAGGTGCAGCTCTCCGGCGTCCGGTCCGGGCGCCAGCGGCGGAAGCGGGCCGTGTGCCGGAAGCGCGCCCCGTTCTCCATGTGGTCGTAGGCCACCTCGACCACCCGCTCCGGCCTCAGCGGCACCCAGGACAGGTCCTTCTTGCCCGACCAGCGGCTGGGGGCGCCGGGCAGGCGGGCCGACTCGTGCGCCGACTCCTGCGCCCAGGCGGCCCACGGATGGCCCCGGACGTCGTCCATGCGCAGCGGTTCCAGCTCCTGGACCAGCTCGGCGCGGCGTTTCATGGTGAAGGCCGCGCTCACGCCCACGTGCTGGAGGACGCCCCGGTCGTCGTAGAGGCCCAGCAGCAGCGAGCCGACCACGGGCCCGCTCTTGTGGAGGCGGTAGCCCGCGACGACCACGTCCGCCGTGCGCTCGTGCTTGATCTTGTACATGGCCCGCTCGTCCTGGCGGTACCGCAGGTCGAGCGGCTTGGCGACGACACCGTCGAGACCCGCCCCTTCGTACCGCTCGAACCACTGCCGGGCCACCTCGATGTCGTCCGTGGCCGGCGCCACGTGCACGGGCGGCGTGACCTCGCCCAGCGTCCGGACCAGCAGCGCCCGCCGGTCGGCGAGCGGGACGTCGAGGAGGGACTCCTCGCCCAGCGCCAGCACGTCGAAGGCCACGAGCGAGGCCGGTGTCCTCTCGGCCAGCATCCGCACCCGGGAGTCCGCCGGGTGGATCCGCTCGGTGAGCGCGTCGAAGTCCAGGTGCCCCTCCCGCGCGATCACGATCTCCCCGTCCACCACGCACCGTTCGGGCAACCGTTCCCGCACCGCTGCCACCAGCTCCGGGAAGTACCTGGTCAGCGGCTTGCCGGTACGGCTGCCGAGCTCGACATCCGCGCCGTCGCGGAACACGATCGACCGGAACCCGTCCCACTTCGCCTCGTAGTGCATCCCCGGCGGGATCTTCGCCACCGACTTGGCGAGCATCGGCTTGACGGGCGGCATCACGGGCAGATCCATGGTCCGACTGTATGAGCGGCCCGTGGACGTCGCCTGTCGAGCTTGCCGGGTGATCAGGTTCTACTGCTCCTACATCCGATACCGCCCCGGGAGACCGGGCGCCCACGCCGCCGCGCGTACGCGGCGTGATTCCGGCCGCCCGTCAGGGTCCCTCTGCCCGGCCGCCGCGCCGGTTCCCTTCGACGACCTCGACGGCCACACCGTCGAGGTCGTGTTGGTCGCCCGGCGCTTCACCGGCCGCCGGGTCCTGATGAGCGACGGGAGCATGGCCGGGTAGCGGGGCGTGGCGGCAGGGCACCGTACGGGGAGGCGTGACAGAGGCAGAGCGCTCGTGCCGAGGGGGCCGCCGAAGGGCATCGACCCGTGGACGGCTGCCCACTCGGGCGAGTCGTGGAGACGGGTGGCCGAGCCGGCCGAGTGCCGGTGACCGCGTCGCCTGATGTGCGAGGTCCCCGGGGCGCGCCTACCGTGGCTCGCATGGCGGAAGCGGTGGAACTGGAAGCGGGCGGACGGACCGTGCGGCTGTCCAGCCCGGGCAAGGTCTTCTTCCCGGAGCACGGCTACACCAAGCTCGACGTGGCCCGGTACTACCAGGCGGTCGCCCCCGGCATCCTGCGCGCCCTGCGCGATCGCCCCACCACCCTGCAGCGCTACCCGGACGGCGTCACCGGCGAGTGGTTCTACCAGAAGCGCGCGCCCAAGGGGATGCCCGACTGGATCCCGACCGCGCACATCACCTTCCCCAGCGGACGCAGCGCCGACGAGATGTGCCCCACCGAGGAGGCGGCGGTGCTGTGGGCCGCCCAGTACGGCACCCTCACCTTCCACCCCTGGCCGGTGCGCCGGGACGACGTCGACCACCCCGACGAACTCCGCGTCGACCTCGACCCGCAGCCCGGCACCGACTACGACGACGCCGCCCGCGCCGCCCACGAACTGCGGGCGGTGCTCGAGGAGTTCGGGGGGCTGCGCGGCTGGCCCAAGACCTCCGGCGGACGCGGCATCCACGTCTTCGTACCGATCGAGCCGCGCTGGACCTTCACCCAGGTGCGGCGCGCCGCCATCGCCGTCGGACGCGAGATGGAACGGCGGATGCCGGACCGGGTGACCATCAAGTGGTGGAAGGAGGAGCGCGGCGAGCGCATCTTCATCGACTACAACCAGACCGCCCGCGACCGCACCATCGCCTCCGCCTACTCCGTGCGCCCCCGCCCGCACGCCCCCGTCTCCGCACCGCTGACCTGGGAGGAGGTGGGCGTCGTCCACCCGCAGGACTTCGACATCACGACCATGCCCGCGCGCTTCGCCGAACTCGGCGACGTGCACGCGGGCATGGACGAGGTGCGGTACTCCCTCGACGCCCTGCTGGAGCTGGCGACGAAGGACGAGCACGACCACGGGCTCGGTGATCTGCCGTACCCGCCCGAGTATCCGAAGATGCCGGGGGAACCCAGCCGGGTACAGCCGAGCCGCGCGAAGAAGCCGCGCCCTCAGGAGAGCTGAGCTACAGCTCCTTGATCCGGACGTCCCGGTACGAGACCACGTCCGTCGTGCCGTGGACCTGGAGTCCGATGTAGCCGGCGGCGAACCGCCGCCCGTCCGTGCCCGGGTCGTCCGAGCGCGGCGGAGTGAACTCCTGGCCGCCGACGTTGTCGAACTCGTTGATCAGCTTGCCGTTGCGGTAGATGGAGTAGTGCTGGTCGACCACGCGGATCTCGTAGTCGTTCCAGGTGCCCTTCTCCGTCACACCGGCCCCGGCGAGGCCCACCCGGTCGAAGCCGTAGACCGAGCCGGTCTTGTACATGTCGCCGACCGGGCTGTCGAACACCTGCACCTCGTGCCCGTACTTGATGGCGACCCACTCCGGGCGGGACTCCTCCGGGTGGTCGTGGACCTGCGGGAAGCGCACGAACACACCGGAGTTGGCGTTGCCGGTGTCCGGGGCGTCGTCACGCCACTGGAGCTTCAGCGAGAAGTCGCCGTACTTGCGCTCGGGGAACCACAGCATGCCCAGGCCCTGCCTCGTGGTGCCGGAGGTGATGGACCCGTCCGGGTTCAGCCCGAACGAACCGCCGCCCACCTGCTCCCACTTCGCGAACGACTCCCGGCTGCCGTCGAGGATCGTGCGGTAGCCCTCGGTCTGGCCGGGCCTGCCGATCTTCGACTGGCGGGCGGCCTTGTTGATCGCCCGGTACTCGCGCTTGTCGACGACGCCCTCGTCCAGGAGCGCGTCCATGACCTCCCGGACGTGCTTGAGGAAGAGCGCCTGGGACGACCACTCCTTCTCGTCCTCGATCAGCTCGTTGATCCGGCACCGGTTGTTCGTGACCCGGTTCGGCACACCCGAGTCGACCGTGCCGACGATCACCGTGAGGCGCTCGTCGTACTCCGGGCAGGGCGGCGGCGGCACCTGGCCCGCCACGACCGTGAAGCTCACGGTCAGCGGCGCGGAGGTGTTGCCCGCCTTGTCGCTCGCCCGGTACGCCACGGTGTGCCGGCCCACCCGGTCGACGACCACGGGCTCGGTGTACGCGAGGTAGGGGCCCGCGTCGAGCGAGTACTGAACGCCCGCCACGCCGGAGCCGCCCTCGTCCGTGGCGCTGACGGTCACCTCGGCGCTGCCGACGTACGCGCCGTCGGAGTTCTTGGTGCCCTCCACGGTCGCGCCGGTCACCGGCGGGGTGGTGTCCTCGGGGGGAGCGGCGACGACGGTGAAGGCGACGCTCTTCTCCGCCGCCACGTTGCCCGCCTTGTCGGAGGCGCGGTAGCGCACGGTGTGCTCGCCGACCTCGTGCACCATCACGGGAGCGGTGTACGCCTGCCAGGCGCCGTCACCGACCGCGTACTCGATGGTGTTGACGCCGGAACCGGTGTCGGACGCGGTGACGGTCACCGTCGCCATGTCGATGTACGCGCCGTCCGGGTTCTTCTCGCCGCTGACCGTCGCCGAGGTCTCAGGCGCGGTCGTGTCGTCCGTCGGCGGGGGCACCACCGTGAACGTGACGCTCTTCTCGGCGGCGGCGTTGCCCGCCTTGTCGAAGGCGCGGTAGCGGACCGTGTGGTCGCCGACCTGGTCGACGACGACCGGCGTGGTGTACGGCTGCCAGGCGCCGTCGGAGCCGATCGCGTACTCGATCCGCTCGACGCCGGTACCGCCCTCGTCGGTGGCCGCGACGGTCACGCTCGCGGACCCGACGTACTGGCCGTCGGCGTTCTGCGTACCGTCCACCTCCGCCGACGTCTCGGGCGCCGTGGTGTCCTCGCCGCCACCGCCCTCGGTCACCACGAGCACGCCCTTCATCTCCCCGTGGCCGGGGATCGTGCAGTGGTAGAGGTAGCGGCCGGGGGTGAGGGTGACCTCGGCGGTGTGCTTGCCGCCCTGGTCGTCGAAGGGGTTGGCCAGGATGTTGAGCTGGACGTCGTTGTTGTACTCCGGATCGCTGGTCACGAACGTCAGCGTGTGCGGCATGCCGGTGGTGTTGCCGGTCGCCTCACTGTTCTCGAAGACGATCGTGGCCGGACCGGCCACCGCCGTCTCGGGCGCCGACGTGTACTGGGTGATGTCGTTGCCGGCCGTCCAGGTGAGGACCTGGTCGGCGGCGACGGCCCCGGTCTCCGCCCGGGTCTGCCCGGACGCGGACGTCGTCTGCAGACCGAGCATCATCAGCAGGCCGGCCAGCAGGGCGGCCCACATTCTTCGCTGGCGTATCACTCGGACCCCCTCGCAAGCTGTCCGGCGGCCGGCGTCGGCCCACCGCCCTCGTAGGTGACCCGCCACAGGGCCGACTTGGAGTCCGAGGTGAAGAAGCCGCGGCCGTAGTCGAGGACGTACAGCGCGCCGTCCGGGCCGAACTTCCAGCCCATCAGGTTCTTGATGCCGTCGTTGCCGACCGGCACGATCTTCTTCAGCGACTCCGAGTGCACCGGCAGACCGCCGTCGCCCAGCGTCTTCGGGTCCATCAGCACCGCGTTGCGCGGCTGGTCGGCGTCGTAGAAGTCACCGACGAACCACTTGCCGTCCCAGTACGCGGGCCACTTGGTCTCGCTGGTGCTGCCGGCGTCGTAGCGGTAGACCGGGCCGTTCATCGCGGCCTGGCCGCCGCCCTTGAGCCAGGGCAGCTTGTAGGTGGCCTCGTCCTGCTCGTACGACGGGATGCCGTTCTCGTCGCGCGGGAAGTCGGGGCCGCCGCCCTGCGGCGAGTACCAGATGTTGTTGCCGGTCACCGGCGGCAGGTTGACCAGGCCGTCGTTGTTCGGCGACTCGTTCTTCGGGGCGTCGCAGTCGTACCAGCCCAGCGGCTTCGACGGGTCCGGCAGGTTCCGGTCCCGGTAGGGCTGCTTGTTGCCCATGCAGTACGGCCAGCCCCGGTTGCCCGCCTCGGTGATCGCGGCGAACGTGTCGTACTTGGCCGGGCCCCAGGTCGGGGACGGGGAGCCGGCGTCCGGGCCGACCCAGCCCGCGTAAAGGGTGTCGGTCTCCTTGTCGACGGAGATGCGCGCCGGGTTGCGGACGCCCATCACGTAGATCTCGCCGCGTGTCTTGCCACCGCCCTCGGCGGTCTCCTTCCCGGTGAAGAGGTTGCCCTCGGGGAGCGTGTAGGTCCCGTCCGGCTCCGGGTGGATGCGCAGGATCTTGCCGTTGAGGTTGTTGGTGTTGCCGGCGGTGCGGCGCGCGTCGGCGAAGGACACGCCCTTGAAGTTCGGCTCCGGGTTGTTGCCCGAGTAGCCGCCGCTGAATCCGCTGGAGTTGTTGTCACCGGTCGCGATGTACAGGTTGCCCTTGGAGTCCCAGGCCAGCCCGCCGCCCGCGTGGCAGCAGCTGTGGATCTGCACCGGCCACTTCAGCAGCACCTTCTCGCTGCCCAGGTCCAGCTTGTCGGTCGCCTGGTCGAGCGTGAAGCGGGAGACCCGCCGCTCGGCCATGTGGGTGTCGCGGTTGATCTCGGAGTGCGGCGTGTAGTGCAGGTACACCCAGCCGTTCTCGGAGAACGCCGGGTCCAGCTCGATGCCGAGCAGGCCCTCCTCGACCTTGGTCAGCTCGCCGCCGCCGCCCTTGTTGCCGAAGACGGTCAGTTCACCGGCGAGCGTGACCTTGTCGGTTTTCGGGTCCCAGACGTGGATCTCGCCCTTGCCCTTGCCGATGTCCGGGTCGTTCCAGTCGGTGACCACGGGCTGGGAGGAGTCCGCGCCGCCCCGGCCGATGTAGAACACGCGGCCGTCGGGCGCGGTGACCAGGCCGTGCGGCTCGCCGATCTGGTCGTTCTGGCCGGGCTGGTTGGGGTCGGTCAGGCGCTCGGCCTTGTAGTTGCCGTTGATGGTCGCCTTGCAGTCGGCCTGCGCCAGCCGCGTGGTCCACATCAGGGCGCCGCGCAGATGGGCGCGGAAGTCGGTCTCGTCGTACGACGACACCGTGCCGCCCATGCCGGTGTAGAAGGACCGGCCGCCGTCGTAGTCCCGGCACCAGCTCACCGGGTGGTCCCAGCCGTTGGCGCTCGCGCCGGGCTGGTACGTCGACTCGCGCACCCGGGCCACGGTGTGCACGTCGCCGGACGGGTTCTCCACCCAGTTCATCCACTGGTCGGGCCGCTTCCACTGCACCGGCAGGTCCTTGGTGGCCGGATGGCGCCGGTCCCCGACCTCGACGGTGGCCCGCTGGACCTTGCTCGGGCTGGAGGCGGCCGGGCGGGCGCCGACCAGACCGGTGAACCAGTCCGAGTACGGCTCCGCGCGGGCCGCGTCGTGGATGCCGACGAACCCGCCGCCGGCCTCCATGTACGCCTCCAGGCCCGCCTCCTGGGCCGGCGTCAGGACGTCGCCGCCGCCGGTCAGGAACACGACCGCGTTGAAGCGGCCGAGCTTCTTGTCGTTGGTGAAGACCGAGGCGTTGTCCGTGGCCTCGACCCTGAAGCGCTCCTTGGCCGGGCCGGAGAGCCCGATCCGCTCGATGGCCGCGATCCCGGCGTTCACGACCGGGGACTCGTCCCCGGCCGCGGCGGAACCGTAGAAGATCAGCACACGTACGTTGGCGCCGCCGGGCGGCGACTTGATCGACATCGTTGTCAGGGACGGGTCCGGCGCCGGACGTGCGCTGGCGGCAGGGCCCGCCAGCAGTCCCGCGGCGACGAAACCGGCGGTCGCGAACGCCGCCCAGCCTCTGCTTCTCGCGCTCAACCCTCTTAAGGGCATGGGCACCTCCTCGGTCACGGCAGCAGCGCCAAGGAAGTTAGACCTCTTTGCATGGTTCGCCAATAGGTATGACCGGGATCGAACGAACTTTGTCCTGAGTGTGGATAAACCCGGCGGCAACCGGTACCGTCCCACAGGTTCATCACGGCCAATCAGGTCGTCGCACCGGCGTCCCATTGGCTACGTCTCCGCAAATTCCTTATCAGCGTGGGGAGTTCGGCATGGACAGGCGAGGCTTCAACCGACGGGTGCTACTGGGCGGCGCGGCCGCGGCGACATCGTTGTCCATCGCTCCGGAGACCGCCGGCGCGGCCGGGGCGGCCAAGTCAGTCACCGCGAGGACGGCTCCGGCCGGGGGCGAGGTGAGACACGTCAAGATGTACGCCGAGAGGCTGCCCGACGGACAGATGGGCTACGGCTTCGAGAAGGGCAAGGCGTCCGTCCCCGGCCCGCTGATCGAGCTCAACGAGGGCGACACGCTGCACATCGAGTTCACGAACACGATGGACGTACGGGCGAGCCTGCACGTCCACGGCCTGGACTACGAGATATCCAGCGACGGCACGAGGATGAACAAGAGCGACGTCGAGCCCGGCGGCACCCGCACCTACACCTGGCGCACCCACAAGCCGGGCCGCCGGAAGGACGGCACCTGGCGGGCGGGCAGCGCGGGCTACTGGCACTACCACGACCACGTCGTCGGCACCGAGCACGGCACCGGCGGCATCCGAAAGGGCCTGTACGGCCCGGTGATCGTGCGCCGCAAGGGCGACGTACTGCCGGACGCGACGCACACGATCGTCTTCAACGACATGCTCATCAACAACCGGGAGCCGCACACCGGGCCCGACTTCGAGGCCACCGTGGGCGACCGCGTCGAGATCGTGATGATCACGCACGGCGAGTACTACCACACCTTCCACATGCACGGTCATCGCTGGGCGGACAACCGCACCGGCATGCTCACCGGGCCCGACGACCCGAGCCAGGTCATCGACAACAAGATCACCGGGCCCGCGGACTCCTTCGGCTTCCAGATCATCGCGGGGGAGGGGGTGGGCGCCGGGGCGTGGATGTACCACTGCCACGTGCAGAGCCACTCCGACATGGGGATGGTGGGGCTGTTCCTGGTGAAGAAACCGGACGGCACCATCCCCGGGTACGATCCGCACGCCCACGAGCACGGGCAGGAGACCGCGACCGGGGAGGAGGCCCCCGCCCACGAGCACTGAGAGGACGGAGAGCCGATCAGGCGTCGTGCACCCATCTGATGAACATGCGCCGATCCTGACGCCGCACCGGCCCCCGCGCAAGCGGGATTCCGACGCCGAGCGCGCCCCCTACCGCCCGACGGCCTGCCGCTATCCTGAGCCGCAGCCGCCGAAGGGGAGTGCCCGTGACCGAGACCGCGCCGCGTCCCACGCTGGAGGCCGTGGCCGAGCGCGCCGGGGTCTCGCGGGCCACCGTGTCCCGGGTGGTCAACGGGGCGCAGGGGGTGCGGGAGGCGCTGGCCGAGCGGGTCCGGCGTGCGGTGGAGGAGCTCGGATACGTGCCCAACCAGGCCGCCCGCAGTCTGGTGACCAGACGCCACGACGCGGTCGCCGTCGTCGCCGCCGAACCGGAGACCCGGGTCTTCGCCGACCCGTACTTCGCCCAGCAACTGCGCGGCATCAGCAAGGAACTGACGGCCCACGACAACCAGCTCGTGCTGCTGCTCACCGAGGGCCGCGAGGACCATGCCCGCGTCGGCCGCTACCTGGCCGGCGGCCACGTCGACGGCGCGCTCGTCTTCTCCCTGCACCTCGACGACCCGCTGCCCGGCCTCGTCCGCGGCGCCGGCGTGCCGACCGTGTTCGGCGGGCGCCCCGGCTGGGACGACGGCCGGGACGACGTCGTCTACGTGGACAGCGACAACCGCGGCGGCGCCCGCGACGCCGTCCGCCACCTGGCCGGCCTCGGCCGCACCCGCGTCGCGCACATCACCGGCCCGCTCGACCAGACGTCCGCGGCCGACCGGCTCGCCGGCTTCCGCGACGTCCGGGGCGACGCCGGCCCGGGGCTGATCGCGCGCGGGGACTTCACCTCGGGCGGCGGGGAGCGGGCGATGCGGGAGCTGCTCGACCGGTGCCCGGACCTGGACGCCGTGTTCGCGGCCAACGACCTCACCGCGGCGGGGGCGCTGAGGGTGTTGCGCGAGCGCGGGCGGCGGGTGCCGGACGACGTGGCCGTGGTCGGCTTCGACGACATGCTGCCGGTCGCCGAGCAGACCGACCCGCCGCTGACCACGGTCCGTCAGGACATCGAGGGGATGGGCCGGCTGATGGCCCGCCTGCTGCTGCGCGGCCTGGACCACGGCACCGCCGCGGGGGAGCCCGCGCCGACCGGGCCGGACACGGCGTCCGGTGTCGTCCTGCCGACGACCCTGGTGCGACGCGCGACCGCGTGAGGCGGTGACCGCGCTCGGCGGGTCTCGGGACCCTGCCGGGCGGAGGGCTGCCCCGTCCGGCGGCCCCGGCGTGGACGCGGCGCGTGGGGCGGTTTCGCCCATGGTCCGGGGGGTGTGGCCTGCGGTGGCGCGTGGCGGTTCGTGGGTGTGGCCTGCGGTCGCCCGTGTGATCCGACGTGGCGGGGGACGGTTTCGCCCATGGTCCGGGGGGTGTGGCCTGCGGTGGCGCGTGGCGGTTCGTGGGTGTGGCCCGCGGTCGCCCGTGCGATCCGACGTACCGGGGGACGGGTTCGCCCATGGCCCGGGGGGTGTGGCCTGCGGTGGCGCGTGGCCGCCCGCGCGACCCGACGCGGTCCTGCCGTCCGACCGCCGGGCCGACCACCACCCGGCCCCTAAACCTCCCGCGGCAGCGGCCTGAGGACCGCGAACCGGGCGCCGTACGGATCGGCGAGCCGGGCCAGGCGCCCCACGCCCTCGATGTCCGTCGCGGGCATCCGCACCGCGCCGCCCAGCTCCCGGGCCCGGGCGACCACGGCGTCCGTGTCGTCGACCGCGAAGTACGGCAGCCAGTGGGCGTCCGTCTCCAGCGGGTCGTCGGCGAGCGGAACGACGCCGCCGAACATGCTCTCCTCGCCCTCGCCCGCCGGATTGACGCAGGTGTACGCGCCGCCGGGGAACGAGACGGCCGAGGTCTCCAGCCCCAGCACCGCCCGGTAGTACGCGGCGGCGGCGGCGATGTCCGCCGTGTACAGCTCGACCCAGCACAGCGCACCGGTGTCACCGGCCACGCCCAGGCCGCCCAGCCGACCCGGCTGCCAGACGCCGAACGGCACCCCGGCCCGGTCGGCGAGGATCGCCATGGTGCCCTGGCCCAGCACATCCATCGGCCGCACGAGCACACCGCCGCGGGACTGCTCGGAGGTCTTGGCGGCGGCCTGCGCGTCCGGCGTCTGGAAGTACACCGTCCAGGACGGCGGGCCCTGCTCCGGCGTGGTCTCCCTACCGCCGGCCACGATCCGGCCGTCCAGCTCGAAGAAGCCGTAGCCGCCCGCCTCGGGCCCCGCCGACCGGAACCGCCAGCCGAAGAGTTCCCCGTAGAAGGAAGTGGTGCCGTCGATGTCGGACGTGCCGACGTCGACCCAGTTCGGGGCGCCGGTGACGTAACGGGTGGTGAGCATCATCGCCCTCCTCGGAAGGGTCCCGTTGCCTGCACTGCCGAGTCTTCCACCCCCCACTGACAATCGCTTCCGCGCGCCGCCGTGCGTCCCCGTCCCGGGCGGGGGACCATCGGGTCGGCCACGGGCCCGGCCGAGCGGCGTTGATCCCGCGTTGATCGAACGTTTTTCGCCGCCCGGCACGCTGCTGTCCATGCACATCGAGACGATCGCGACGCCCGACCTCGCCTGGCAGGAGGAGGCGTTGTGCGCACAGACCGGGGGAGACTTCTTCTTCCCCGAGCCCGGCAGTTCCGTACGGGACGCCAAGCGGATCTGCGCCCTGTGCCCGATCCGCTCGGCCTGCCTGGAGTACGCGCTGAGCAACGACGAGCGCTTCGGCGTCTGGGGCGGGCTGTCGGAGAAGGAACGGCTGGCGCTGCGGCGCACCATGCACTGAGCCCGGCCGGCCCCCGGCGACGCACCGCCCGCACCGAAATTCGCTGTGCCCGCGCCCGCCGCGGCAGGCACAATCCCCGCATGTCGCGAACCGCCGCACAGGCCGAGGCCGAGAGCCTGCTGCACGCCCTGGACCCACTCGCCCACTCCTCCCGCCTGCGGGAACTCGTCGTGCGAGTCAGGGAGTCGGCCGCTTCGCGCCCCGTGCTCGGCGAGCTCGAACGGCACGGAGCGTACGGGCGCGGGCTCGCCGTCGTCGCCGCGTCCGCGGTGGGTGACGCCGAGTGGATCGCGGACCGGATCGCCGACGCCGACCCGTACGTGCGCGGCCACGCACTGCGCGTCGCCGACAGCCTCGGCGTGCCGGACACGGCGTTCGAGGCGGCGCTCGCCGACGCCCCCGAGGCGGCACGCCGCGACCTGCTGCGCGCCGTCGTGACCGGCGGACGCACCGCCCTCGCCGACCGGCTGGTCGAGGGCCTGCGCCGGGACTGGGGCGACGCCGAGGCCGCCCGCCTGCTGCCGGGCTGCACCGCGCCGACCGTCGCCCGGCTGCTGCCCGGCCTGCTGTACGCCGTCCGCGCGTGGACGCCGCTCGCCAAGCGGCACCCGGCGGCACTGCTCGGCGTGCTGGAGGAGGAACTGACCGCGCTGCCGGAATCCCTGCGCGACACCTGGTGGCATCGGTACGCGCACGCGCTCGCCACTCTCGCGTCCGGTGAGCCGGCGCGTGTGCTGGCGCTGCTGGAGCTGCGGGGGCCGGGCCGTCTGCCGGACGAACTGCGCGGCCACCTGCCCGCGTTCGCCGCCGTGGACCCGCGACGGGTGCTGCGGCTGCTGCCCACGCCCGCCTGGGCCCCCGTCGTGCGCGTCCACGGGCTCGGGCGCACGGCGCTGTACCGACTGACCCGGACCGACTCGCCCGAACTCGTCGCCTACGGCCGCACCCTGCTGCCCTACGGCGACCTCCCGCGGCTGCTGAAGGCGCTCCCGCCCGCCCGGCGCCACGCGCTCTGCACGGCCGTCCGGGAGGGGAAGGGGGCCGGGGCGGCCGACACCACCGAGCAGTTGCTGGAGGTGCTGCCCCGCCACCACGCCGAGCAGGAGGCCCGGGAGGCCGCCGCACGCGCGCGTGAGACCGGTGCCGCCGAGAACACGATCCTCGGCGTCGAGTCGTTCCTGCCCGTCGCCGAGGTACGCGACCGTCTCGCGGCCGCCACCCGGCGTCCGGACGCCGACGACCGCGCCCGGGCCTGGCCGCTGCTGATCCGCAACGCCGCCCGCTCCGGTGACCGGGCCGCGGTCACCGCCGCCCTGGAGGACATGGGGCGGCTGCGGAACGAACAGGACCCCGTGCGGGCCGCCGCCCTGCGGGCGACGCGCGCCGTCCCGCCCGCGCTGTTCACCGAGGACGCCGCCGGACACCTGGACCGCATCGCCACCGACGCCGTCGAGGCCCGCGACTCCTCGTACGAGACCCGGCGGTCGCTCAGCGGACTCGCCCTGGACGTGCTGCGCGAGCACGCGGCGGAGGGGACGCGCTCGTTGGTGAACTGGGCGCTGCGCACCCTCGTGCGGATATCCGACACGACGGGGGGCGCCGACCTCGGGCGCCTCGACCACACCCTGCGGCGCGGCCAGGAGCACCAGGTGTACGAGGCCCTGCGGCCGTGGATCGAGGCGGGCGCCGAGAAGTCCGACTACGGCCTGGTCATCGCGCTCGCCCGCGCGGTGGGGTCCCGGGCCGCCGGCATGACCGAACTGCAGGACATGCTCTGGCAGGCCGTCCGGTACGGCGACGACGCGACGGTACGCGCCGCGGTCGCCCTGTGGCTGGAGCCGACCGCCACACGCGACGAGCGGGTGGCCCGCGTCCTCGCCCGCGAACCGTCGGCGGCCGCGCTGCCCCCGGTCCGCACCGCGCTCGTCGCGCACCGCACCGACCTCCTGGACGTGCTCCTCGCCGACACCCCGCCCTACGGCCGCTTCCTGACCAAGGCAAGACCCCCATTCCTGCCGCTGGACCCGTACGACGTGCGCCGGTGGGTACCGCGCCAGCAGCAGGCCCTGCTGCGTCTGCTGGCCGAGCAGGCCGCGGACTCCGGGCTGACGCTGTACCAGCGCGCGAGCTCGCTCACGCAGGCCGCGGCCGTGCCCGACGGGGGTGCCGACCTGGTACGCCGCTGGACCGGCGCGGCGGAGGTGGTGCTCGCCGAGGCCGCGCTCGCCGCCCTGGCCCACACCGACCGGGCCGCCGATTCGCTGCCCGAGCTGCTGGCGCACGCCGGCGGTGACCGGGCCCGCGTCGCCGTGTACGCGGTCACCCAGGCGTCCCGGCACGCGCCCCCGTCGCGGGTCGCCGTCCACCTGAGGGACGTGCTGCGGGCGCCGGACGCCAAGGTGACCAGCCGGAAGGAGGCGGTCCGGCTTGCCGCGGTCCGGCTTCCCGTACCGGACGCCGCGGCTCTGATCAGCGAGGTCCACACCCGTGCGGACACCCACCCGGACGTACGCGCCGCCTGTGTGTCCTGCGCCGGCGGGCTGCTGGGGCGCGACGAGGTCTGGGAGTTGCTGCGGGACGCCGCCAGCGGTGCGCCCGCCTTGCGGACCGCCCTGCTGCGGGCCGCGCCGCTGGACCTGCCCGGCGCCCACCGCGCGCGGTACGCCCGCCTGGTGCGCGAGGTCGCCGCCGCCGAGGACCCCGCGACCACGGTCGCCGCCTTCCAGGCGCTGGCGCGCTGGACCCCCTGGTCTCCCGAGGCCCCCGCAGTGCTGGCCGAGGCCGTCACGGACCTCACGAACCGCGGTACCTGGCACTCCGCGGCAAGCGCCCTGACCGAGGCCGCGACGAGCGCGCCGCACGGGCTGGCCGGGCTGCTGCACGCGCTGCGCACGCTCGCCGGCGCGGCCGCCGAGGACGACAGCGACGCCGGCGAACGGCGGGACCGGCCGGCGCGGCGGCGCGTCGAGTTCCTCGTCGCCCGGCTCGAGGCCCCCGTCGGCCGCTCCGAGGCGGGTGTGCGCCCGGCGGGCCTCGCCGCCGCCGAACTGCTGGCGGAGTACGAGGCCTACGTGGCGCTGGCCGCCGGCCTCGCCGCGACGCACCTGGACCTGACCGCCGTCCCGCCGCGCCTGGGCCGGGTGACCGCCATGGCCGGAGCCGGGCGCCCGGCGCTCGCCGCGCGTGTCGCCGAGCAACTGCGCGGACGCCTGGAGCGCCGGGATCAGCCGGGCGACGCCGGGGTACTGCGTGCCGAGGTCCAGGCGCTGGCCGAGCACGGCGGCCACGCCGAGGGGCTGGTGGCCGTCGCCGTCACCGGCGCGCTGGGCAGCCGCGAGGGGTGGCCCGCGCCCTGGCGCGAGCTGCTGCGGACGCTGCGCCGCCACCCGGCCGCCGACGTGCGCGACGCGGCGCTCGAGGAGACCACGGCCTACGAGTGACAGCGCCCGGACCAGGGCGCCCGGCCGAGGGCCCACTCGCCACAGGCCCGAGTGGCGAAGGCCGCGCACGGGCCGAGGGGCCCCGGACCCGGACGCGGTCAGCCCGCGGCGCGGGCCGCCATCCGCGCCTTGCGCGCCGCCAGCTTCTCGTCGAACTTGGCGGCCTCCGCGTCCAGCCCGCCCATGTACAGCCCCAGCTCCTCCTGGGCCGCCTGTCCCTCGGGGCCGAGACCGTCGATCTCCAGGACCTTCAGGAAGCGCAGCACCGGCTGGATCACGTCGTCGTGGTGGATGCGCAGGTTGTAGACCTCGCCGATCGCCATCTGCGCGGCGGCCCGCTCGAAGCCGGGCATGCCGTGGCCGGGCATCCGGAAGTTCACGACCACGTCCCGCACCGCCTGCATCGTCAGGTCGGGCGCGAGTTCGAAGGCAGCCTTGAGCAGGTTGCGGTAGAAGACCATGTGCAGGTTCTCGTCGGTGGCGATGCGGGCCAGCATGCGGTCGCAGACCGGGTCGCCGGACTGGTGGCCCGTGTTGCGGTGCGAGATGCGGGTGGCCAGCTCCTGGAAGGCGACGTAGGCCACCGAGTGCAGCATCGAGTGCCGGTTGTCCGACTCGAAGCCCTCGCTCATGTGGGCCATGCGGAACTGCTCCAGCTTGTCCGGGTCGACCGCGCGCGAGGCGAGCAGGTAGTCGCGCATCACGATGCCGTGCCGGCCCTCCTCCGCGGTCCAGCGGTGCACCCAGGTGCCCCAGGCGCCGTCCCGGCCGAAGAGGCTCGCGATCTCGTGGTGGTAGCTCGGGAGGTTGTCCTCCGTCAGCAGGTTCACCACCAGGGCGATCCGGCCGATCTCGGTGACCTTGGACTGCTCCTTCTCCCAGGCCTCGCCGTCCTCGAAGATTCCCGGGAAGTTCCGGCCGTCGGTCCACGGCACGTACTCGTGCGGCATCCAGTCCTTGGCGACCTGCAGATGACGGTTGAGTTCGGTCTCGACCACTTCTTCCAGCGCGTACAGCAGCCGGGCGTCGGTCCATTCGGCGGAACTGCCGAGGTGCGGGGAGACGATCGTCACGAATAACTCCAGGGGACGTACGACAGAGCGGTAAGCGACCGGCGAGCGGTGCCGGGGAACCTACGGGATCGTAGGCTACGAAACCGTAGGTTACGAGACCGTAGGTTAAACGCACTGTAAAGCGCCCTGATCAGCCGCCGCCCACCGGGGTGGCGATGCCCCGAGAGCCGCAGGTCCCAGGGCTGAACGGGTGACGCTCGGGCCGGCTCAGCCGTACAGTTCCCGCAGCCGGACCGAGAGGCACGTCACAGATCCCCCCCAGCTTCTCGGACTCGCCGATGTCGACGACCACCGGCAAGTGGCCGAGGCCGGCGAGCAGGTCCGCCGGCTTCGGCGCGCTCGCCGCCATCATGCAGCGCGCCCCCGTACGGACGGAACCCCCGTCAGTGCCGTGCGGCCCTCCTGAGATGCTCCGCCGTGCTGGAACCGCGGGCGGTGAGCAGTGCGCTCGGGGTGCCCTCGAAGACCACCCGGCCGCCGTCCCGGCCCCCGTCCGGGCCCAGGTCGATCACCCAGTCGGCGTGCGCCACCACGTCCAGGTTGTGCTCGACGACCACGACCGTGTTGCCGGTGCCGACCAGTCGGTCCAGCAGGGCGAGCAGCCCCTCGACGTCCGACATGTGCAGTCCGGTGGTCGGCTCGTCCAGGACGTACACGGCGCCGGTGCGGTGCAGCCGGGTGGCCAGCTTGATGCGCTGGCGCTCGCCGCCGGAGAGCGTGGACAGCGGCTGCCCCAGCGTGAGGTAGGTGAGGCCGACGTCGCGCAGGGCGCCCAGCCGCCGCCGTACACCCGGGTCGGCGAAGAACTCCAGGGCCTGGTCGGCGGTCATCGCCAGCACGTCGGCGATGGAGGTGCCGTCGATCGTCAGCCGCAGCACCTCCTCGCGAAAGCGCCGGCCCTCGCAGTCGACGCAGGCCGTCGTCACGGGGTCCATGAACGCGAGGTCGGTGTGGATGATCCCGCGCCCCCCGCACGCACCGCACGCGCCCGCCGAGTTGAAGCTGAAGAGCCCCGGCTCGGCGCCCGTCTCCCGCGCGAAGATCTTCCGTACCGTGTCCATGATCCCCAGGTACGTCGCCGGATTCGACCGCGCCGAGACGCCGATCGAGGACTGGTCGACGACGACCGTGTCCGGATGCGCGGCGATCAGCTCCGCGACCAGCGTGCTCTTGCCCGAGCCGGCGACCCCGGTGACCGCGGTCAGCACCCCGGTCGGGAAGGCCACCGTCACGTCCCGCAGGTTGTGCCGGTCGGCGCCCTTCACCCACAGCTCGCCGGTCGGGGTCCGCGGGTGCTCCTTCACCGCCGTCCGGCGTCCGAGGAACCGTCCGGTGAGCGTGTCCGCCGCGGCCAGCTCGCCCGGCGTCCCCTCGAACACCACCCGGCCGCCGCCCGCGCCGGCTCCCGGGCCCATGTCGACGACGTGGTCCGCCAGCGCGATGACGTCCGGGTCGTGCTCGACGACCAGCACGGTGTTGCCCTTGTCGCGCAGCCGCAGCAGCAGGTCGCCCAGGCGTCCGACGTCGCGCGGGTGCAGCCCGACGCTGGGTTCGTCGAAGATGTACGTCATCCCGGTCAGGCTGGAGCCGAGGTGCCGCACGGTCTTCAGCCGCTGTCCCTCGCCGCCGGACAGGGTGGAGGTCTCCCGGTCGAGGCTGAGATAGCCGAGGCCGATCGCCTCGACACGCTCCAGCGCGGTGACCGCGGCACCGGCCACCGGCCGGGCCACCGGGTCGTCGATCCGCTTCAGTACGGCGATCAGGTCGGTGATCTGCATCGCGGAGCAGTCGGCGATGGAGTGGCCGTCGATCCGGGTCGCGAGCGCCGCCGCGTTCAGCCGGGCGCCGCCGCACTCGGGGCAGCGGCCCTCGACCAGGAAGCCCCGTACCAGCTCCCGGGTCCGTTCGCTCATCGCCGACAGGTCCCGCTTGAGGTACAGCCGTTCGAAGCGGTCGGCGAGCCCCTCGTACTCGGTGGTCCAGGTGCCGCCCGTGCCGTTGACGGTGACCTTGCTGCCGGGCCGCCCGCGCATCAGGAACGCCCGCTCGGCGTCCGTGAAGTCGCCGACCGGCTTGGCCGGGTCCAGTTCGTCGGTGTTGGTGTAGGCCTGCCCCTGCCAGGTCCCCGCGGCGAACGGCGGGAAGCGGACCGCCCCGTCGGCCAGCGACCTGGCCGGGTCGAGGACGCGGTCCCAGTCGGGCTGCACCTTGCGGCCCAGTCCGTCGCAGCCGGGGCACATGCCCGACGGGTCGTTGAACGAGTACGCCGTCGCCGCCCCGGCGCTGGGCGTGCCGTGCCGGGAGAACAGCACCCGCAGCACCGCGTGGATGTCGGTCATCGTGCCGACCGTGGACCGGGAGTGGCCGCCGACCGGACGCTGGTCGACGACGATCGCGGGGGAGAGGTCCTCCAGGGCGTCCGCGTGCGGCCGCTCGTACTTGGGCAGCCGGTTGCGCACGAACCAGGTGAACGTCTCGTTGAGCTGGCGCTGCGACTCGACCGCGATCGTGTCGAACACGACCGACGACTTCCCCGATCCCGAAACGCCGGTGAACACGGTCAACCGGCCTTTCGGGACACGGAGGCTGACGTCTTGGAGGTTGTTCTCCCTGGCTCCGGTGATGCTGATGAACTCGCTCATGCGAGCGACGCTAGGCGGAATACCCGACAGCTTCCGGCGTGATTTCCTTCAGTTCTCCCCCCTCCAGCAGCAGCCAGCGGGTGATGCCGAGCGACTCCAGGAACGGCAGGTCGTGGCTGGCCACGATCAGCGCCCCCTCGTACGATTCCAGCGCGGTGGTGAGCTGCCGGACGCTCGCCATGTCCAGGTTGTTCGTCGGCTCGTCCAGCATCAGCAGTTGCGGCGCGGGCTCGGCCAGCATCAGCGCGGCCAGCGCCGCCCGGAAGCGTTCGCCACCGGACAGGGTCGCCGCCTTCTGGTCGGCACGGGCGCCCCGGAACAGGAAGCGCGCCAGTCGGGCGCGGATCCGGTTGTTGGTGGCGCCCGGCGCGAACCGGGCCACGTTCTCGGCGACGCTGAGCTCGCCGTCGAGGACGTCCAGGCGCTGCGGCAGGAACCGCAGCGGGACGTGCGCCGTCGCCTCGCCCGCCACCGGCTCCAGCTCGCCGGCGATCGTGCGCAGCAGCGTGGTCTTGCCCGCGCCGTTGCGCCCGATCAGCGCGATCCGCTCGGGGCCGTGCAGGTCGAAGCCGTGCTCCACGCGCGCGCCGTAGGCCAGTTCCAGGTCCCGCAGCGTCAGCACCGAACGCCCCGGCGGCACCGCCGTGTACGGCAGGTCGACGCGGATCTCGTCGTCGTCCCGTACGGCCTCCGCGGCGTCGTCGAGCCGTTCCCTGGCCTCGGCGAGCTTCTCCTCGTGCATGATGCGGTGCTTGCCCGCGGACTCCTGTGCCGCGCGCTTGCGTGCCCCCATGACGATCTTGGGCTCGCGCTTCTGCTCGAACATCTTCTGGCCGTACCGCTTGCGGCGGGCCAGCTTGACCTGGGCGTCGGCCAGTTCGCGCTTCTGCCTGCGCAGATCGGACTCGGCGACGCGCACCATCCGCTCGGCCGCCTCCTGCTCCACGGCCAGGGCCTCCTCGTACGCCGAGAAGTTCCCGCCGTACCAGGTGATCCCACCCGAGCGCAGATCGGCGATCTGGTCGACGAGGTCGAGCAGCTCGCGGTCGTGACTGACCACGACCAGCACCCCCGGCCAGGAGGCGACGGCCGCGTACAGCCGCCCCCGGGCATACAGGTCCAGGTTGTTGGTGGGCTCGTCGAGGAGCAGGACGCCGGGGCGGCGCAGCAGCAGCGCGGCCAGCCGCAGCAGCACCGACTCGCCGCCCGAGAGCTCGCCGACCGTGCGGTCGAGACCGACGTGGCCGAGACCGAGTTCGCCGAGGGTGGCGAGGGCGCGCTCCTCGACGTCCCAGTCGTCGCCGACGGTCTCGAAGTGCTCCTCGGCCACGTCGCCCGCCTCGATGGCGTGCAGCGCGGCCCGCCGCGCGGCGATGCCGAGCGCCTCGTCGACCCGCAGCGCGGTGTCGAGCGTGACGTTCTGCGGCAGGTATCCGACCTCGCCGGCCACGCGGACCGTGCCGTCGGCCGGGGCGAGCTGCCCGGCGATCAGTTTCAGCAGGGTGGACTTGCCCGACCCGTTGACGCCCACGAGCCCGGTCCTGCCGGGACCGAAGGCGGTGTCGAGTCCCCGGAAGACGGACGTGCCGTCGGGCCAGGCGAAGGTGAGGGAGGTACAGGTGATGGAAACAGACATACGGGGTCTCCGCGGTTGCTTGAAGCGGTCAGGGGCAAACGCGTATCGAGACACCGGGGGCGGCGACCGCCGCCGGGCGAGGGAGGGAGGAGTCCCTGGGAGTGTTCGGGCATGAAAAAAGCCCTGTTCCGCAAGGACGGCTCGAACGCCGAGGTCGCACGCGGCGTACACACCTGACAGGTGTGACGCGGTGTCTCAGGACCTCAGACGAGCAACGTCCTTCTCCAATCGGCGGCAACAGAAGCGCTATACACCGTACGAGGGACCGGGCGGAGTGTCAACGCCTTACGGTGAATCCGGTCCCACGGCCCCGAGGAGGCCCCGTGCCCAACGGCTCGCTCTCGCTGCCGGCCCGGCTCTGCCTGCTGGCCTGGGACCCTGCGCGGCCCGGCACCCCCGACACCGCCCGGCACCACCACCTGGTGCGGGCCGGCGCGCTCACCGAACTGGCCCAGCGCGGTCTGCTCACCGACGACGAGGGCATCGCCACCCCCGTCGACCTGGACTCCCGCACCGGGGACGCGGTCCTGGACGGGCTGCTGGACCTCGTCCGCGAGTCGATGCCGCGCCGGTGGCGGACCTGGGTGAGGCTGCACGCGCGGGTCACCTTCGACGCCGTCCGGGAGCAACTGGTGGCCGAGGGATACCTGCGCGCGGAGAAGAGGCGCGTCCTCGGCGTCTTCCCGTCCGTGGAGTACGTCCTAGCGCGGGCCGCCGCGGCGCGGGCGCTCGGGGAGGAGACGCGGTACGTCCTTGAGGGCCCGGTACCGGCCGGAGAGGTGTCCCAGCGGGACGCGGCCGTGGCCGCGCTGGCGGCCGCCGCGGAACTGCGCGCCCTCGGGCCCCGTACCTCCGAGCCCGCCGGGACCGGTGCGCGCCGTGAGGACCGGATCGCGGAACTGACCGAGCGCGGTGGGGCGGCGGCACCCGGGCTGCGGAAGGTCGTCGGTGAGGTGTGGCGCGCGGTGAGCGCGGAGACGGCCCGGGCCGTGGCGCCGGCGGACGGCTGAGCCGGCCCGGCGACCGTGGGCAGCGCGACCGGTGGCCCGCGAGGGGGCGTCGGCGCGTCGTCAGCAGGTCCCGCGCATCAGCTCCGCCAGGTCGTGGTCCAGGTCCAGTTGGAGATGCTCCAGACCGACGGGTACCAGGTCGCCGGTGGCCTGCAGGAACCGGCGCAGCTCGCCCGAACGGACGTGGATCACGGCGGTGCCCTCGGGCGCGTGGAACTCCAGGACGGTGCGGTCGTATCCGTACGGGCGCACCCGCACGTCGCCCTGACCCTCCGGTTCCCGCATCCCGGCGATGAGCAGCTCGCGGGAGAAGGTCCAGCAGACCTCCACCCCCTCGAGGGTGGCCGGGGCCGGGAAGGTCATGCGGACGGCGAACGGGTCGCCGCGGTCGTAGTGCAGCGTGGCGGGAATGCTCGGCATACGCGGCGCGGCGGCGACGAGACGCGCCTCGACGGGCTGCTCGATGACGGTGGACAACGCCTTGCTCCCTCGTGACGGCTGGACGGGCTCTGGGGTGGTGCGGGCCGGGCACTGGAAGAGACGACGGAATCAGCCCATCCGTGCACACGATGACCGAGTGACCTCTGTCACCGCGTTCATGCGCGGGAGTGACGCGACTCTCCTCACGGGCCCCGCAAGGCACTTGTGGCACTCGTGCCCGCACGTCCGCGTCGCACACGGCCCTGTGGACGGCACCGGGGAGGTGGGCTAGCTTCGCCCGCCATGAGGAGCTTGGGGAGCATGCGACGCACGGCGGCACGGTCCGCCCGAACCGACGGCCGGCGTGCGGGACGCGCGGTGATCGCCGGGGCGGTGTGCGCGGCGGCGCTGGCCGCGCTGACGGCGGCCGCCCCCGCGCAGGCGCGTCAGCGACCGCACTGGGAGATGAAGGACACCGGGGGCAGCGTCGCGTCCGACGTCCGGTTCCGGGGGCTCGCCGCCGTCAGCCGGCACACCGCCTGGGTGGCCGGCACCCGGGGCACCGTCCTGCGCACCACCGACGGCGGCGACACCTGGCGCGACGTCTCCCCGCCGGGCACCGGCGAGCTGCAGTTCCGGGACATCGAGGCGTTCGACGCCCGCCGGGCCGTGGCCCTGGCCATCGGCGAAGGCGAGGCGTCCCGGGTCTACCGCACCGACGACGGCGGGGCGACCTGGACCGAGTCCTTCCGCAACACCGACGCCCGGGCCTTCTACGACTGCCTCACCTTCTTCGACCGCCGCCACGGCCTCGCCGTGAGCGACCCGGTGGACGGGAAGTTCCGCATTTTGTCGACCAGCGACGGCGGGCGCTCCTGGAGGGTGCTGCCGAGCGGGGGCATGCCGGTCGCGCAGGACGGTGAGGCCGCCTTCGCGGCCAGTGGCCAGTGCCTGGTCGCGTCCGGGCCGAAGGACGTGTGGCTGGCGACCGGCGGCGCGGCGCGCGCACGGGTGCTGCACTCCGCCGACCGGGGACTCACCTGGACGGCAACCGACGCCCCGGTCCCGGGCGGCGACCCGGCCCGGGGCGTCTTCGCCCTCGCCTTCCGCGACCGGGCCCACGGCCTCGCGGTCGGCGGCGACTTCCGCCCCGGCCAGACCTCCGCGCGGTCGGCGGCGCGCACCACCGACGGCGGCCGGACCTGGCGGTCCGCCGACGGCTCCCCGCCCGCCTACCGCTCCGGCGTCGCCTGGCTCCCGCACAGCCGCGCCGCCGCCCTCGCCGTCGGGCCCACCGGCACGGACCTCACCACGGACGGCGGCCGCACCTGGCGCACCGTCGACACCGGGTCCTACGACACCGTGGACTGCACTCCGGACCTGGCCTGTTGGGCCGCCGGCGAGCAGGGACGGGTCGCCCGGTTGGAGCGCTGACGCCGAGCGGGGCCGGGTGTTCGTCCGTAACGTGGGTATCCGTTCGCTGAACGTGAGAGGAAGTGAGCGGACATGCCACGCGGTTCGAGCTCCAAACGGGAGCGGCAGTACGAGCACATCAAGGACGGCGCCGAGGACCGTGGCGAGAGCACCGGCCGCGCCGAGGAGATCGCCGCCCGGACGGTGAACAAGGAGCGCGCCCGGTCCGGCGAGTCGAAGACCGCCAGCCGTACGTCCACGCAGGACAAGTCGCCGAGCAAGCGGGGCGGCCAGCGGTCCGGGAACCGGCAGGGACCCCAGGGCCCCACCTACGACCAGCTCTACCAGGAGGCCAAGCGCCGCGACATCAGCGGCCGTTCGAACATGAACAAGGGCGACCTCAAGCGCGCGCTCGGCAAGTGAGCCGTGCGGCTACCGGCCGGCGGTCTCCCGGTACCGATCCAGCGCCGGTGCCGTCTTCGTGGCGACGAACTCGGTGACGCGGTACGCGCACACACCGGCCCTGACGAACGGGTCGCCCGCGGTGACTTCCTCGATCCGGGCACGGTCCCCCGCGACGGCGATGATCACCCCGCCGTCGCGGGGTTCCTTGCGGCCGGACGCCAGGAAGACCCCCTGCTCGTACAGCTCGTCGAGCCACGCCACGTGCTCTTCCAGCACCGCGTCGACGGCTTCCAGCGGGGCGGTGTGGGACAGCTCCAGTACGAACATGATCGCGAGCGTACTCCGGTGTCCCTTAGGCTTGCCGGACCATGACGCCCGTGACCGTGCAGATCCCCGCAGACTGGCCCGCGACCGAGGAACAGGCCCTCGCCGTCCAGGACGAACTGCGGGTGCGCGTGGTCCTCGACGAGCCGGGTCCGCCGCCGGGCACGGGCCGCGTGACCGGGGTGGACGTCGCCTACGACGACGAACGGGACGTCGTCGCGGCGGCGGCCGTCGTCCTGGACGCCGCGACCCTCGCCGTCGTCGCCGAGGCCACGGCCGTCGGGCGGATCTCCTTTCCCTACGTGCCCGGCCTGCTCGCCTTCCGCGAGATCCCGACCGTCCTCGCCGCCCTGGACGCGCTGCCCTGCGCGCCCGGCCTGGTCGTCTGCGACGGCTACGGCCTGGCCCACCCGCGCCGCTTCGGCCTCGCCGGCCACCTCGGCGTACTGACCGGCCTGCCCACGATCGGCGTGGCCAAGAACCCGTTCACCTTCACCTACGACGACCCGGACGCGCCGCGGGGCAGCACGTCCCCGCTGCTCGCCGGCGCCGAGGAGGTCGGGCGCGCCCTCCGCACCCGCGACGGCGTCAAGCCGGTCTTCGTCTCCGTCGGCCATCGGGTGAGCCTCGACAACGCCTGCGCGCACACGCTGGCGCTGACGCCCGCCTACCGTCTGCCGGAGACCACCCGCAGGGCGGACGCCCTGTGCCGTGCGGCCCTGCGGGCGGCCACCACCTAGTCGGCCCGGCCCTCGACGCTCCAGCGGCCCACCTCCCGGTACGCCGAGTCGTAGACCACCGATCCGTCACCGGGCCGCATCGCGTAGTGCTTCAGGTTGCCGCCCCAGTACCTCAGGATCCGCTGCAACTCGCCCGTGGGGTCCTCGGCGAGCGCGCCCTCGTCCATGGTGACTTCGAGAAGGAACTTCATGCCTTCAAGGATTTCATTGAAGTCCTTCTTGGGACTTTGCCGTGCGCGAGTGACGCTCACGGCGGCCGGACGCCGGGGAAAGTCTCAAATGCGGGTCGACAGCAGGCGTGCGTGGCGCCCGCCGGTGCTCAGCGACCGCCTGAGTATCCGTACGGATGCGCCCCACCCTTCGGCCCGACAGGCTGGGGCGCATGACGACGCACCGCGCACCCGAGCAGTCCGCCCACCACCCCGGCCGGCCCGTCGAGCGGACGGTGGTCGCGGGCCTGGTGCTCGCCGTCGGGGCGGGACTGGCCTGGATCGGCGGAATGCTCTACACGATCGCCGGGTGGTCGGGGTAGGGCCGGTCGACCGGGCAGGCCCCCGGCGAAACCTCGAACGGCCGGCCCCGGGGAGTCCCTCGGACACGTCCTGCCCCGGGCTCCGCGGCAGGCACCGGGGCGGGCCTCGGCAGGCACCGGGGCGGACCTCGGCAGGCCGTCAGCGTGTCGCGGCCACCCGGAAGCCGATGCCCGCCGCCCGCAGCCGCCCGGTGAGCGCGTCGCCCATCGCCACGGCCGTCGTGACCTGCCCGGCCACCGGCGGCAGGTCGTCGAGGGCGAGGGACAGCGCCGCCTCGGCGAACATCTTCGCCGTCTCGTCGTACCCGGGGTCGCCGCCCGAGACCTCGGTGAACACCTTCCGGCCGCCGCCCTCGCCCACGAAGCGGACCGAGAACCAGCTCCTCGCCCGCTTCTCGGGACTCGGCCCCTCGCCCGGCTCGAGCCGGCCGGACAGCCAGCGCCGCGCGGGCGGCACCTGGGCCGCCGCCACCAGCGCGCCCACGGCCGCCACCCCGCCCAACGCGACGGGCAGGCGCCGCACGGCCGCGTAGTGGCGGTAACGGAAGTCGGGGCCGTAGCGGTCCAGGGCCTTCGCGGAGCGCCGCACGACCTGCGCGTCGATCGTCGGCAGCGGCAGCGCCCAGGCCCCCACCTCCCCGGCGAACCGCGGCGCGCCGGTCGGCGTCACCGCCCGGCGGTCCACCAGCCGGGGCTCGTGCCGCCGGCGTTCCCGCGCGGCGTCCCGCATCTGCCGGCCGCGCGCGAACTGGCCCAGCGCGGAGGCGAACGTGCCGCCCGAGAAGGTGGCGTCGGCGGTCACGAAACCGTCCACGGCCAGCGGCACGCCCTCCGGCAGTTGCCGCACGGTGAAGTACACGCCGAGGTCGTGCGGGACGGAGTCGAAGCCGCAGGCGTGCACCAGCCGCGCGCCGGTCTCCCGCGCGCGTGCGTCATGACGGACGTACGTCAGGTCCACGAACTCGGGCTCACCGGTGAGGTCGAGATAGTCCGAGCCGGTCTCCGCGCAGGCGGCGACCAGCGCGTCGCCGTACCGGACGTACGGGCCCACCGTCGTGGCCACCACGCGCGCGTGCCCGGCCAGTTCGCGCAGCGAGGCCGGATCGGACACGTCCGCGCGCAGTACGCCGACGTCCGCCGCGCCCGGCAGCCGCTCGCGCAGCCGCCGCAGCTTCTCCTCGCTGCGGCCGGCGATCGCCCAGCGCAGCCCGTCCGGCGCGTGCGCGGCGAGGTACTCCGCGGTGAGCTCGCCGACGAACCCCGTCGCTCCGAAGAGCACGATGTCGTACGGCCGGTCGGTCCTGTTCAGCATGCCCATGACACCCCTTCATCACCCGGCGGCAACCCCTGGGCCCGCAGTACGCGCCGTTGCCGGTGGCCGAGGCTAGCGTGAGGACTGCGAGTCCGGAGGGAAGCCTGCCCCATAATTGGCTAAGCGCTTGCTCGCCCGGGTCTTGTGCCCAGTGGAACACGTTTCTAGCATCACTGGTGTTACATCACTTGTGTCACAGAGCTGGGGGCTCGATGTCGGAAGCGAAGACGGCGGGGCGGACGCCGCCCGAGGGCCCACTCGCCGGCGTGCGCGTGGTCGAGCTGGCCGGCATCGGCCCCGGGCCCTTCGCCGCGATGCTCCTGGCCGACCTGGGCGCCGACGTCGTCCGCGTCGACCGCCCCGGCGGCCCCGGCCTCGCGATCGACCCCGCCCACGACGTCACCAACCGCAACAAGCGCTCCGTGATCGTCGACCTGAAGTCACCCGACGGCCCGGCCCGGGTCCTCGACCTCGCCGAACGCGCCGACGTGCTGATCGAGGGCTACCGCCCCGGCGTCGCCGAACGGCTCGGCGTCGGCCCCGGACACTGCCACGCCCGCAACCCGCGCCTCGTCTACGGCCGCATGACCGGCTGGGGCCAGGAGGGCCCGCTCGCCCAGCGCGCCGGCCACGACATCGGGTACATCGCGCTCACCGGCACCCTCGGCATGATCGGCGGCCCCGGCACGCCACCGGCCGTCCCGGCCAACCTCGTCGGCGACTACGCGGGCGGCTCCCTCTACCTGGTCGTCGGTGTCCTCGCCGCCCTGCACCACGCGCGCGCGAGCGGCACCGGACAGGTCGTCGACGCCGCCATCGTGGACGGCACCGCCCACCTCTCCTCGATGATCCACGGCATGCTCGCCGCGGGCGGCTGGCAGGACCGGCGCGGCGCCAACCTCCTCGACGGCGGCTGCCCCTTCTACGGCACCTACGAGACCGCCGACGGCCGCTACATGGCGGTCGGCGCCCTGGAGCAGCGGTTCTACGACGAGTTCACGGACCTCCTCGGCATCCCCGACCAGGCGCCGGCCCGCGACGACACGGCCCGCTGGACCGAGCTGCGCGAGGCCATCGCCACCCGGTTCAGGTCCCGCACCCGGGACGAGTGGACGGCCGTCTTCGCGGACTCCGACGCCTGCGTCGCCCCCGTCCTGACGCTCCGCGAGGCCCCGCACCACCCGCACCTCGCCGCCCGCTCCACCTTCACCGACCACGGCGGCATCACCCAGCCGGCCCCGGCGCCCCGCTTCTCCGCGACCCCCACCGCCGTCCGCACCGGACCCGCCCGGCCGGGCGCCGACAGCGAGTCCGTGGCCCGCGACTGGGGCCTGCCCCGGCTCCCGGACCCCTCCCGGACCTCCCAGTGAACAGCCCCGTGAACACCCCTCAGTGAAAGGCCTGCCAGTGACCACCGAAGCGTACGTGTACGACGCGATCCGCACCCCGCGCGGACGCGGCAAGGCGAACGGCGCCCTGCACGGCACGAAGCCCGTCGACCTGGTCGTCGGCCTCATCCACGAGATCCGCGCCCGCTTCCCGGACCTGGACCCCGCCGCCGTCGACGACATCGTGCTCGGCGTCGTCGGCCCGGTCGGCGACCAGGGCTCCGACATCGCCCGCATCGCCGCCATCGCGGCCGGACTGCCGGACACCGTGGCGGGCGTCCAGGAGAACCGCTTCTGCGCATCGGGTCTGGAGGCCGTCAACCTGGCCGCCGCCAAGGTGCGCTCCGGCTGGGAGGACCTGGTCCTCGCGGGCGGAGTCGAGTCGATGTCCCGGGTGCCGATGGCCTCGGACGGCGGCGCCTGGTTCAACGACCCGATGACCAACCTCGCCACCAACTTCGTCCCGCAGGGCATCGGCGCCGACCTGATCGCCACCATCGAGGGCTTCACGCGCCGCGACGTCGACGAGTACGCGGCCCTCTCCCAGGAGCGCGCGGCCACCGCCTGGAAGGAGAACCGCTTCGAGCGGTCCGTCGTGCCGGTCAGGGACCGCGCCGGACTCACCGTCCTCGACCACGACGAGCACCTGCGCCCCGGCACCACCGCCGACTCCCTCGCGGGCCTCAAGCCGTCCTTCGCCGACATCGGCGAACTCGGCGGTTTCGACGCCGTGGCGCTGCAGAAGTACCACTGGGTGGAGAAGATCGACCACGTCCACCACGCGGGCAACTCCTCCGGCATCGTGGACGGCGCCTCCCTGGTCGCCATCGGCTCCAAGGAGACCGGCGACCGCTACGGGCTGCGCCCGCGCGCCCGGATCGTCTCCGCCGCCGTCTCCGGCTCCGAGCCCACCATCATGCTCACCGGCCCCGCCCCGGCCACCCGCAAGGCGCTCGCCAAGGCCGGGCTGACCATCGACGACATCGACCTCGTCGAGATCAACGAGGCGTTCGCCGCGGTCGTCCTGCGCTTCGTCAAGGACATGGGCCTGTCCCTCGACAAGGTCAACGTCAACGGCGGCGCCATCGCACTCGGCCACCCCCTCGGCGCCACCGGCGCGATGATCCTCGGCACGCTCGTCGACGAACTCGAGCGCCAGGACAAGCGTTACGGCCTCGCCACCCTGTGCGTGGGCGGCGGCATGGGCATCGCCACCATCGTCGAGCGCGTCTGACCCCCTCCCGACGGATCACCTGGAGCACACCCTCATGAGCACCGAGCCCACCACCATCCGCTGGGAGCAGGACGACACCGGCGTCGTCACCCTCGTCCTCGACGACCCCGACCAGTCCGCGAACACCATGAACCAGGCGTTCCGCGAGTCCCTCGCGGTGATCACCGACCGCCTGGAGGCCGAGAGGGACTCGATCCGCGGCGTCATCGTCACCTCCGCCAAGAAGACCTTCTTCGCCGGCGGCGACCTGCGCGACCTGATCCGCGTCACGCCCGAGACCGCCCAGGACCTCTTCGACGGCGGCATGGCGATCAAGCGGAACCTGCGCCGCATCGAGACCCTCGGCAAGCCCGTCGTCGCCGCCATGAACGGCGCGGCCCTCGGCGGCGGCTACGAGATCGCCCTCGCCTGCCACCACCGGGTCGCCCTCGACGCCCCCGGCTCCAAGATCGGCTGCCCCGAGGTCACCCTCGGCCTGCTCCCCGGAGGCGGCGGCGTCGTCCGCACCGTCCGGATGCTCGGCATCACCGACGCGCTGCTGAAGGTGCTCCTCCAGGGCACCCAGTACAACCCGCGCCGCGCCCGGGAGAACGGCCTGGTCGACGAGGTCGCCGACAGCCGGGAGGACATGCTCGCCAAGGCCCGCGCCTTCATCGACGCCAACCCGGAGTCCGCCCAGCCCTGGGACAGGCCCGGCTACCGCATCCCCGGCGGCACGCCCTCGCACCCGAAGTTCGCGGCCAACCTGCCCGCCTTCCCCGCCAACCTGCGCAAGCAGACGAACGGAGCCCCCTATCCGGCGCCGCGCAACATCATGGCCGCCGCCGTCGAGGGCTCCCAGGTCGACTTCGAGACCGCGCAGGTCATCGAGGCGCGCTACTTCGTCGAGCTGGCCGCCGGGCAGACCTCGAAGAACATGATCCAGGCCTTCTTCTTCGACCTCCAGGCCGTCAACTCCGGCGCCAACCGCCCGAGCGGCGTCGAGCCGCGCCGGGTCCGCAGGGTCGCCGTCCTCGGCGCCGGCATGATGGGCGCCGGCATCGCCTACTCGTGCGCCCGCGCGGGCATCGACGTCGTCCTGAAGGACGTCGCCCTGGAGTCGGCCGTCAAGGGCAAGGGCTACTCCGAGAAGCTGTGCGCCAAGGCCGTCGCCAAGGGCCGTACGACCCGGGAGAAGGCCGACGCGCTGCTGGCCCGCATCACACCGACCGCCGAGGCCGCCGACCTCGCGGGCTGCGACGCGGTCATCGAGGCCGTCTTCGAGGACACCTCCCTCAAGCACAAGGTGTTCCAGGAGATCCAGGAGGTCGTCGCCCCCGACGCGCTGCTCTGCTCCAACACCTCCACCCTGCCCATCACCGCGCTGGCCGAGGGCGTCGAGCGGCAGGCCGACTTCATCGGGCTGCACTTCTTCTCGCCGGTCGACAAGATGCCGCTGGTGGAGATCATCAAGGGTGAGCGGACGGGCGACGAGGCGCTGGCCCGCGCCTTCGACCTGGTCCGGCAGATCAACAAGACACCGATCGTCGTCAACGACTCCCGCGGCTTCTTCACCTCCCGGGTCATCGGCCACTTCATCAACGAGGGCGTGGCGATGGTCGGCGAGGGCATCGAGCCCGCGTCCGTCGAGCAGGCGGCGGCCCAGGCCGGCTACCCGGCCAAGGTGCTCTCCCTGATGGACGAGCTGACGCTCACGCTGCCCCGGAAGATCCGCAAGGAGACCCGGCAGGCCGTGGAGGAGGCCGGCGGCACTTGGACCGCGCACCCCGCCGAATCCGTCATCGACCGCATGGTCGACGAGTTCGGCCGCCCCGGCCGCAGCGGCGGCGCCGGCTTCTACGAGTACGGCGAGGACGGCAAGCGGGCCGGGCTCTGGCCGGGGCTGCGCGAGCACTTCACCAAGCCCGGGTACGAGATCCCCTTCGAGGACATGCAGGAGCGCATGCTCTTCGCGGAGGCGCTCGACACGGTCAAGCTCCTGGAGGAGGGCGTGCTGACCTCCGTCGCCGACGCCAACATCGGCTCGATCTTCGGCATCGGCTTCCCCGGCTGGACCGGCGGCGTCCTCCAGTACATCAACGGCTACGAGGGCCGCGCCGGGGTGGGTGCCGGCCTGCCCGGCTTCGTAGCCCGCGCGCGTGAGCTGGCCGACCGCTACGGCGAGCGCTTCACGCCGCCCGCGCTGCTGGTGGAGAAGGCGGACAAGGGGGAGGTCTTCACGGACGGCCGCTGACCGGCCAGGTCCGTCTCACCGCCTCACCGCCTCACCGCCTCACCCGGGCTCGCCTCCGTCGAGCCACTCCCGCAGCTCTTCGCGCAGCGACCGCTGGAACGTGGTCAGCAGCGCCTGCACCACGAGCGGGTGCATGTGGGCGGACAGGGACCGTACGTCCCGCGCGTCGCGTTCGGCGACCGCGTCGCGCAGCAGCCGCGACAGGTCCCGCGCGGCGGCGCGGGAGTGCTCGAGGAGGGCCGACCGGGCGGCGAGGACCGTCTCGGGGGAGAAGGGCACGCCGAGCAGCTCCACGCCGAGCCGGAGCAGCCCGGCGTCGACCCGGTAGACGGCACCGTCCGGGGCGTCGCCGTCCCGCGCCACGATGTCCATCGCCGTGAGCCGGTCCACCTCGTCGTCCGTCAGCGGCCGGCCCGCCCGCCGGTCCAGCTCCCCGCGCGTGACGCTCTCCACCGTCTCCGGTGCCCAGGAGGCCACCACCGCCCGGTGCAGGGCGAGGTCGTGGGCGCTCACGCCCGGCGGGAGCTGCCCGAGATAGCGCTCGATCGCGGCCAGCGTCATGCCCTGGTGCTGCAGTTCCTCGATCAGTGCCAGCCGGGCCAGGTGCTCCCCGCCGTAGTGCCCGACCCGGCGCGGGCCGATCGCCGGCGGCGGCAGCAGCCCCCTGGTGCCGTAGAAGCGGACCGTGCGCACCGTGACGCCGGCCCGCGCGGCCAGCTCGTCGATGGTGAGGGTCGGCTCCTCGGTGTCGGGCGTCGTCATGTGCAGCAGTATCGCTGTCTCACCAGGGCTGTGACACCTCTTGTGCACCATGTGGAGACGACTGACGGATCTTGTGGCAAGTCACGCTGTGTGACATGAGACACCGTGTGGCAACGCAGAGTCGTGGGAAGGTGCTGCCTCGGTCTGTGCCGCGAAGGGTGGTGCGGGCCTTGTCGCTGTACGGACGACCTGGGCGTATCCCGCCCGGGCGCACCAGAGAGTGGAACCACCCGTGAGCAAGGACGCCGTCGCCACGGCACAGGCCGCCACCCACCCCCAGGCGGCCGAACGACCCGCGGACGCGGGTGACGCCGGCTACAGCAAGGGCCTCAAGGCCCGCCACGTCAACATGATCGCCATCGGCGGCGCGATCGGCACCGGCCTCTTCCTCGGCGCCGGCGGGCGCCTGCGCGACGCGGGCCCGGCGCTCGCCATCGCCTACCTCGTCGCCGGCGTCTTCGCCTTCTTCGTCGTCAGGGCCCTCGGCGAGCTGGTGCTCTACCGGCCCTCCTCCGGGTCCTTCGTGTCGTACGCGCGCGAGTTCCTCGGCGAGAAGGGTGCCTACGTCGCCGGCTGGATGTACTTCCTGAACTGGTCGACGACCGGCATCGCCGACATCACCGCGATCGCGCTGTACACGCACTACTGGAGTATGTTCACGAGCATCCCGCAATGGGTGCTCGCCCTGATCGCCCTCGCGGTGGTCCTGGCCGTGAACCTCATCTCGGTCAAGATCTTCGGCGAGATGGAGTTCTGGTTCGCGATCGTCAAGGTCGCCACCCTCGTCGGCTTCATGCTGATCGGCATCTTCCTGCTGGCCACCCAGCACGAGGTGGGCGGCCACACCCCGGGCGTGGGCATGATCACCGACCACGGCGGCATCCTCCCGCACGGCGCGATGCCCGTCATCCTCGTCATGCAGGGCGTGATCTTCTCCTACGCGGCCCTGGAGCTGGTCGGCGTCGCCGCAGGCGAGACCGCCGAGCCGGAGAAGATCGTGCCCCGCGCGGTGAACTCGATCATGTGGCGGGTCGCCCTGTTCTACGTCGGCTCGGTCGTCCTGCTGGCCCTGCTGCTGCCCAGCTCGCTCTACTCGGGCGACGAGAGCCCCTTCGTCACGGTGCTGTCGGGGATCGGTGTGCCGGCCGCCGGTGACGTGATGAACCTCGTCGTCCTCACCGCGGCGATGTCCTCCCTGAACTCCGGCCTGTACTCCACCGGCCGCATCCTGCGCTCCATGGCGATGGCGGGCTCCGCGCCCAGGTTCACCGGCGTGATGAGCCGCAGTCAGGTCCCCTACGGAGGCATCCTGCTGACCTGCGCGGTCTGCGTCCTCGGCGTCGGCCTGAACTACCTGGTGCCGAACAAGGCCTTCGAGATCGTCCTGAACGTCGCCTCCCTGGGCATCATCAGCACCTGGGTGATCATCATGATCTGCCACCTGGTCTTCGTGCGCCGGGCACGTGCGGGCCTGGTCGCCCGGCCGCACTTCCGCCTGCCCGGCAGCCCCGTCACGGAGATCGTCACGATCGTCTTCCTGCTGGCCGTGATCGTCCTGATGTGGAACGACCCCGAGGTCGGCCGCAAGACCGTGCTGCTCGTGCCGGTGATCGCGGTGACGCTGGTGGCGGGCTGGTTCGGCGTCCGCCGGCGGGTGGCGCGGACCGCAAGGCAGGAGCCGTGCGGGCTCACCAAGTAGCCGGAGGCAGCGGGTCACGGCCGCTGTCAGTGGCGGCGTCTACGGTGGCGGTCATGTCGGAGATCAGGTATGTCCGGGGTGACGCCACCGTCCCGTCGGTCAAGGGCGTCAAGATGATCGCCCATGTCTGCAACGACCTCGGCGGCTGGGGCAAGGGCTTCGTCCTGGCCGTCTCCCGCCGTTGGCCGGAGCCGGAGGCGGCCTACCGCGCCTGGCACCGCGACCGCGCGTCGAACGACTTCGGCCTGGGCGCGGTCCAGTTCGTCCGGGTCGAGCCGTACGTGTGGGTGGCCAACATGATCGGCCAGCGCGGCATGAGAACCGGCAGCAAGGGCGTTCCCGTGCGTTACGAGGCGATCGACACGGCCCTCGGCCGCGTCGCCGACAAGGCGGCCGAGCTCGACGCGTCGGTGCACATGCCCCGCATAGGCTGCGGCCTGGCCGGCGGCAAGTGGTCCCGCGTCGAGCCGCTCATCGGCGAGCGCCTCGCGCGGCGGGGCGTCCCCGTGACCGTCTACGACCACGGGGACGCCGCCTGAGCCTGCCGGCCGGTGCCCGCGCGGTCGGTCAGTGCGCGTGCACGTCGTTCGTCGCGGCGATCTGCTGCCAGGACCGGGGCCGCGCCGGCGCGCCCGGCGCCATCGCGTCCGGTGCCTTCGCGTCCGGTGCTTCCGCGTCCGGTGCCTTCGCGTCCGGTGTCTTCGGGGGACGCCGAGCGCGCCGCCGGGGCGCCGGGCTTCGACGGCTGGAACAGCCAGGTGTCGAACAGCGCGGCCGGCGGCTCGCCGGAGACCTCCTCGGCGTACCGCTGGAAGTCGGCCACGGACCCGTCGCCGTCCCCTCCAGTCGGTCCGTGTCCGGCCGGTACTTGAGGCGCAGGTCGTAGTGGGAGACGTCGTATCCGCCGTCGCCGTAGGCCGGGTAGTAGGGGTCGCCGATGCCCGGAGCGCCGGGGGAGCGGGCCGCCGCCGACGCCGGGATCACCAGCATGAGGCAGGCGGCGCCCAGTGCGCCCGGCACGATGATTCCGCGGTGCACGAAAGCTCCAAGTCGTAGGGGCACCAAGCCTGTTCGACGACCATTCAGCCGCTGTGCGCGCGTCCGTGTCCACGGTCACCCCGGTCACACGATCGCCCTTCGGCCGTCAGGAAGCACGCGTTGCCCTCTTCTGCGCGGGAGTTGACCGATGTACCGTCCGCGCATGCCGATACGCACGCGCTTCACGATCTGGAGACCGCTCGCGACGGCGGCCACGGCCGCTCTCATGGCAACCTTCCTCACGCCCGCCGCGACGGCCCACCCCGCAGCCCCGCGGCAGAGCGAACCCGTCCACTCCTACCAAGACGCCGTCCGCGAGGCCGTCTGGGTGGACACCGGATACGACGGGGACGGCGACGGCGAGGACGACCGCGTCGCCGTCGACATCGTCCGCCCCCGCGAACCCGCTCAGCAGGGCCGGAAGGTCCCCGTCATCATGGACGCCAGCCCGTACTACTCCTGCTGCGGGCGCGGCAACGAGAGCCAGAAGAAGACATACGACGCCGACGGTGACGTCGACCTGATGCCGCTGTACTACGACAACTACTTCGTGCCGCGCGGCTACGCCTTCGTCGGCGTCGACCTGGCCGGCACCAACCGCTCCGACGGCTGCGTCGACGTCGGCGGACGCTCCGACATCGAGTCCGCGAAGGCCGTCGTCGACTGGCTCAACGGCCGGGCGAAGGCGTACACCACCCGCACCGGCGGCGAGCGCGCCAAGGCCGACTGGACCAACGGGAAAACGGGCATGATCGGCAAGAGCTGGGACGGCACCATCGCCAACGGCGTGGCCGCGACCGGCGTGGAGGGCCTGGAGACCATCGTCCCGATCGCCGCCATCTCCTCCTGGTACGACTACTACTTCAGCCAGGGCGCCCCCCTTTACAGCTCCGGCCCCGACTGGCTGTCCGACTACGTCAACAGCCCCGACGCCCGCGACCGGTGCGACGCCGTCCAGCACAGGCTCGTCGACGGCGCACCGCGCACCGGCGACTTCACGAAGCTGTGGACCGAGCGCGACTACGTGAAGGCCGCGAGCAAGGTGAAGGCGAGCGTCTTCCTCGTCCACGGCATGCAGGACCTCAACGTCCGCATGCAGCACGTCGGCCCGTGGTGGAACGCCCTCGCCGAGAACGGCGTCGACCGCAAGATCTGGCTCTCCCAGACCGGCCACGTCGACCCCTTCGACTTCCGCCGCGCCGAGTGGGTCGACACCCTGCACCGCTGGTTCGACCACGAGCTCCTCGGCTACGACAACGGCATCGACCGCGAGCCCATGGCCGACGTCGAACGCCGCCCCGAGCAGTGGGAGACGTCGAAGACCTGGCCGCCGCGCTCCGCGGCCACCACGACCCTTCGCCCCGCCGACGGTGCGCGGCCCGGCGTCGGCACCCTCGGACTGCGCCGGGACCGCGGCACCGAGACCTTCACCGACGACCCGGCGCTGAGCGAGACGGACTGGGCCGCGCACATCGACGAGCCCACCCCGGGCAAGGCCGGGTTCGTCACCGGTCCGCTCACCCGCGACCTGCGCCTGTCCGGTGCCTCCGAGGTCACCGTCACCGCGCGGTCCAGCACCCCGACGGCCCACCTCTCCGCCGTACTCGTCGACCTCGGCCCCGACACCATCCGCGACTACGCCGATCGCGGCGAGGGCATCACCACCCTCACCGACCGCACCTGCTGGGGCCCGAGCACCCCGGGCGACAGCTCCTGCTACAAGGAGACGGCGGCGAAGACCACCGACGTGGACTACACGGTCGTCAGCCGCGGTTGGGCCGACCTCGGCAACCACGCCTCCAAGTGGCGGGGCCGCCCGCTCACCCCGGGCAAGGCCTACACCGTCACCCTGGACCTGGCGGCCACCGACCACGTCGTCCCGGCCGGTCACCGCCTCGCGCTGATCGTCGCGGGTACCGACAAGGACCTCATCGACCCTCCCGCCGACACGCCGACACTCACCGTGGACCTCTCCCGCACGTCGGCACGCGTACCGTTCGTCGGCGGCGCCGCCGCGTTCGCCGAGGCCACCGCCCCCACGGCGGCCGCCGCCCCCGCGCCCACGCCCCTCGACGGCGTGAGCGCGCCGCACACGACCCACCGCGTCCCGAAGGGAGACCGATGAACCGCCTGCGCACCCTCACCGTGACCACCGCGGCGGCCACCGCGGCCCTCGCCGCCTCCCTCCTCACCGCGCCGGCCCACGCCGCCGGCACCGGCCACCGTGCGCCCCGCACCGGTTTCGAGAAGACGCACGGCGCCCGCTGGACCACCCAGCCCGAGGAGCAGGCGCTCCTCACCGCCGCGGACCGGGCGAGCGACCGCGTCACCGTCGGCCGCATCGGCACCACGAAACAGGACCGCCCCCTCCAGCTCGTGACGATCGGCAGGCCCTCCGCCCACAACAAGGTGCTCCTCGTGTGCAGCCAGCACGGCGACGAGCCCGCCGGCCGCGAGGCCTGTCTGTCCACCGTCCGCGACCTGGCCTACGCGACCGACCGACGGACCCGGCGGTTCCTGGACCGCACCACCGTGCTGGTCGTGCCCACCGTCAACCCCGACGGACGGGCCGCCGACACCCGCGGCAACAGCGACGGCCTCGACATCAACCGCGACCACCTCGCCCTGAAGACGGCCGAGGCCCGTGCCCTGGCCGCCGTCGTCCGCGACCAGCGCCCCGACGTCCTCTACGACCTGCACGAGTACGGCGCCACACCCCCGTACTACGACAAGGACCTCTTCGACCTCTGGCCCCGCAACCTCAACACCCACACCGGGGTTCACGACGAGGCCCGCACCCTGTCCCGGGCCTACGTCCGCCCCGCCGCCGAGCGGGCGGGCCACTCGACCGGCACCTACGGCATCTGGACCGACCCGGTCACCGGCGAGCCGGTCAAGCAGACCGCCGGCGACGGCCAGGAACGCATCCTGCGGAACATGTCCGGCGTGAAGAACGCCGTCGGTCTGCTCATCGAGAGCCGTGTCGACGCCCTCACGGACGCAGAGCGCGAGGACGAGGCCCTGAACAACCGGCGCCGGGTGGAGTCCCAGCTCGCGGCCCTGGACGGCATGTTCCGCTATGCGGACCGGCGGCGCGGACGCGTCGAGGCGGCCACCGCGGCCGCCCGGTGGTCCGGCCTGGCCGACACCGGACCCGTCTACGTCGGCGGCGCGGACAACGACCCCGCCGAGCCCGCCGAAGTGATCGAGGACCCGCCCTGCGGCTACCGGCTCACCTTGGACCAGTACGCGGAGCTGAAGGACGAATTGGCACTCCACGGTGTACAAGTGCGTCCGGCCGGGGAGAAGGGCGCCTACGTACCGCTGCGCCAGCCGCTGCGTGCCCTCGTGCCGCTGCTCCTGGACGAGCGTGCGACGTACCACTTGACGGTGGGTGAACCCGACACCCGCTGCTGAGGAGGTGAGTTCCGCGTCGCGCGTGGTATGGGCGTAGCGGAGGATTGTTTTCAGCCTCACCGACTTGAAAGGTGCCGCCCGTGACGCAGGACCGACCAAGCGACAAGGACCAGCATGAAAGAGGCGCGCTGCCGGGTTCGGAAGCCGGCCTGCCTGGGCAGGAGCACAAGCCCCGGACCGACCGTGTCGTCTTCGGCGTCACCGCCGTCCTGACCCTCGCGTTCGTCATCTGGGGCGCGGCCGGCACGGACTCGCTGGAGGACGCCTCCGGCAGCATGCTCGGTGGCCTGATGCACAACGGCGGCTGGGCGTTCGTGCTGGCCGCCTCCGGGTTCGTCGTCTTCGCCCTCTGGCTCGCGGCCAGCCGCTACGGCCGCATCCACCTCGGCGCCGAGGGCGAGAAGCCGGAATTCAGGACGGTGTCCTGGGTCGCCATGATGTTCAGCGCCGGCATGGGCATCGGTCTGATGTTCTGGGGCGTGAGCGAGCCGCTGGCGCACTTCGAGACCGCCCCGCCCGGCACCAGCCCCGCCGACACCGGCGACAGCATGGCGACGGCCATGGCCACCACCCTGTTCCACTGGACGCTGCACCCGTGGGCGATCTACGCGGTGGTCGGCCTCGGCATCGCCTACAGCACCTTCCGCAGGCGCCGCCGTCAGACCATCAGTGCCGTGTTCACACCGCTCATCGGCGAGAAGCACGCCAACGGCGTCAGCGGCCGGGTCATCGACATCCTGGCCATCATCGCGACGGTCTTCGGCTCCGCGGCCTCCCTCGGCCTCGGCGCCCTGCAGATCGGGTCCGGCGTCGAGAAGCTCGACTGGATGGACAAGGTCAGCACCGGGCTGCTGGTCGGCATCATCGCGGTGCTGACGGCGGCGTTCGTGGCCTCCGCGATCTCGGGTGTCGAGAAGGGCATCCAGTGGCTGTCCAACACCAACATGGTGCTGGCCCTGCTGCTCGTCGTGTTCGTGTTCGCGGCGGGCCCGACCATCCTCATTCTCGACCTGCTGCCGACCTCGGTCTTCACCTACCTGGGCGACCTGCCCGAAATGGCCGGCCGCACCGAGATCAGCGGCGGTGAGAGCGTCGCCGAATGGCTCAGTAGCTGGACCGTCTTCTACTGGGCGTGGTGGATCTCCTGGACGCCCTTCGTCGGCATGTTCATCGCCCGCATCAGCCGGGGCCGGACCATCCGCCAGTTCATCGGCGGCGTCATCCTGGTGCCCAGCACGGTCAGCCTGATCTGGTTCGCCATCTTCGGCGGCTCGGCGATGAGGCTCCAGGAGCAGAACCGGCTCGGCGACGAGACGACCCCGGAGGGCCGGCTCTTCGCGGTGCTCCAGGAATACCCGATCGCCACCGTCACCAGCCTGCTGGTGATGGTCCTCGTCGGCATCTTCTTCGTGTCGGGCGCCGACGCGGCGTCCATCGTGATGGGCACCCTGTCGCAGCGGGGCGCGCTCGAACCCAGCCGCTGGGTGGTGGTGTTCTGGGGCGTGGTGACCGGAGCGGTCGCCGCCATCATGCTCCTGGTCGGCAGCGGTGAGGGAGACGCGCTGACCGGTCTGCAGAACCTCACGATCCTCGCGGCGGCACCCTTCGTCGTCGTGATGATCGGGATGTGCGTCGCCCTCATGCGCGACCTGCGCCGCGACCCGCTCATCGTGCGCGGTGAGATGGCTTCCGAGGCCGTCGAGATGGCCGTCATCGAGGGTCACAAGCAGTACGAGGGCGACTTCGAGATCCGCATCGGCCCGGGACCCGGCACGGACGTGGAGGGCGACCCGATCGGCAAGCACCACTGACCGACACGGAGTCCGCGGTGGGGCGGAAAAGCGGAGCAGGGACCGGCACGCACCCGCGTGCCGGTCCCTGCTCCAGCGGAGCGGTCCCTGCCCGCCGTGCGGTCCTTGCCCCCGGGCGGCCCCTGCCCGTCGGAGCGGCCCCGCGCGGGCCGTGGTCAGCGGGAGGCGAGGTCGGCCGCCTCCCGCGCGCAGCCCCAGGCCACGGTGACGCCCGCGCCGCCGTGCCCGTAGTTGTGCACCAGCAGCCGCCCGTCCGGCAGCGGCTCGCGCTCCAGCCGTACCGCGTCCCGCGCCGGCCGCAGCCCCACCAGGTGCCCGAGCACCCGCGCCCCGGCGATCTCGGGCCGCACCGCCGCGCACCTGCGTACGATCGCCTCCGCGACCGCCGGGTCCGGCTCCATCGACCAGACGTCCTCCTCGGCCGTCCCGCCCAGGAGGAGCCGGCCGGGGTGCGGAAGGAAGTACGTCACCTCTCCGGAGACGGGGTCGGTGGAGACCAGCCAGGTCCGGATGCCGGGGTTCTCCACGACGACCAGTTGCCCGCGCACCGGACGCACGGCCGCGTCCGGCACCAGCTCCCGGGCGCCCAGGCCCGTGCAGTTGACGACGACCGGAGCGTCGGCCTCGGCCAGATCGGCCACCGCGCGCGTCTCCACCGTGCCGCCCGCCGCCGCGAGCCGTTCCCGCAGCCACGGCAGATGGGTCGACATGTCGATGAGCGGCAGCCGCGCCCACAGCCCCTGCCCGGCGTACTCGGCGGCGGTCGCCGCGCGCAGGCCCGGCAGCTTGGTGGCAGCCCACGAGCCCACCTCGTCCAGGCCACTCTCGCCGAGCACCCCTTCGACCATGCGTACGCCGGTCTCCTGCGGCCGCGCCGCCAGATCCTCGTACACGTCCAGCGAACACAGCGCCCACGCCTGTGCCGACGCCACCGGCTCGATGCGGTACGGCCACCACAGCCCGCCGGCGACCACCGAGGTGGTCCGCTCGACGGGCTCCCGCGTCCACAGCCGCACCCGCCTGCCGCGCTCGGCGAGAACGACGGCCGTCGTCAGCCCGGCCACCCCGCCGCCGACCACGACGACTTCGCCATCCAGTTCGGTTTCCACACGAGGACGTTAGCGGAATGCCCCATGCCGCGCTCAGAGCGGTTCCGGCGAGGGAATACTCACCGCATGGCTGCCGAGTACGCGACCTTCGGTCTTGCCCCGGCGATGCGCGCCGGTGGCGTCCTCGCCGACGGTGACTACCAGGTCCACCGCGACTTCCTGGACTTCGTCGTCGACGGACGTCCCCTGCTGTTCCGCCTCTGTGACCTGGACGCGGTCTCCCCGCTGGCCGCCGACGTACCCCCCGCGATCCTCACCGCGCAGGTCCGCAGCCTGCTTCTGGAGACCGACGCGCCCCTGCCCGGCGGGCGGTACGTCATCTACGCCTGCCCCGAGTGCGAGAACCTGGCCTGCGGCGCGGTGACCGCCGTGATCCTGCGGGACGGCGAGGACTTCGTCTGGCGGGACTTCGCCTGGCAGACCGGGGAACACGCCGACCTGGAGTTCAACGGCTACCACGGCATCGGCCCGTACCGCTTCCCCGGCGCCGAGTACCGCGCCGCCCTCGCCGCCCTGCTCGACGGCACCGCGCACACCCGGCGCCGCATCCTGCTGGTCGGTGCCCGTGTCGCCCTGCTCGCCAGGCTCGCCGCCGCGCTGCGCACCATCGGCATCGGCGCCGACATCACCCATGACGCCGCCGGTGTGCCGGCCGACGAACTGCGGGCCTACGGAGCCGTCGCCTTCGGCCGCGCGGTCGCCGAGGAGGAACGGTCGGCCGTGCGCCGCGCCTTCGCGGACGCCGGGGTGGACGTGGCCCACGTCGAGGCTCTCGCCCCGATCGTCCCGCTGCTCGTCGCCCAGATCGAACACGCCCTGGACCGCCGCCCCGCCGAGCGACGCCGGCTGACCGGCCTCACGGCGACCCGTGGCGCGGCGGCCGTCGAGGTCACCTCACCCTGTCGGGTACGGCTCACCGCCTACCGACTCGACCGCCTCCACCGCACCCACACCCACGAGGTCTTCGACGGCGTGCTGGAACCGGGCGGCCACCGCATCGACCTGGACCCCGGCACCGTGAAGGGGCGGTCCTTCGTGGTGGCGCGCACGCCCGGAAGCGTGCTGGTGACGGCGGTGACGCGGGAGGAACCCGGCTGAGCGGGCGCCGGAGCGCGGCTAGGATCGACGGTCTGATGACTGCCACCCTCGTCGCCAAGAACCTCGCCGCCGGCCACGGAGACCGCTCCCTGTTCACCGGGCTCGACCTCGTCGTCGCGCCCGGCGACGTGATCGGACTCGTCGGAGCCAACGGCGCGGGCAAGTCCACTCTCCTGCGGATGCTCGCCGGGCTGACCACCCCGGAACAGGGCGAGCTGCGCCTGTCCCCGCCCACCGCGACCGTCGGCCACCTCCCGCAGGAGCCGGAGCGCCGTCCGGGCGAGACCGTCCGGGCGTTCCTGGCCCGCCGCACCGGCGTCACCGAGGCCCAGCGCATCATGGACGAGGCCACCCAGGCCCTGGTGGACGGCGCTCCCGGCGCCGACGACGCCTACGCGACCAGCCTGGAGCGCTGGCTCGCCCTGGGCGGTGCCGACCTCGACGACCGCGCGGCGGAGACCGCCGACACGCTGGGCCTGACCGTCGACCTGGAGCAGCCGATGACGTCCCTGTCGGGCGGCCAGGCCGCCCGCGCCGGACTCGCCTCCCTCCTCCTGTCCCGCTACGACGTCTTCCTGCTCGACGAGCCGACCAACGACCTCGACCTGGACGGCCTGGAACGTCTCGAACGCTTCGTGACCGGTCTGCGCGCCGGCACCGTCGTCGTCAGCCACGACCGCGAGTTCCTCACCCGCACCGTCACCAAGGTCCTCGAACTCGACCTGGCCCAGCAACAGGTCAACCTCTACGGCGGCGGCTACGAGGCCTATCTGGAGGAGCGCGAGGTCGCCCGCCGGCACGCCCGCGGCGAGTACGAGGAGTACGCCGACAAGCGGGCCTCCCTCCACGACCGGGCGCAGACGCAGCGCACCTGGATGGACAAGGGCGTCAAGAACGCCCGGCGCAAGGCGGGAAACGACAACGACAAGATCGGCCGCAAGTTCCGCAGCGAGGCCAGCGAGAAGCAGGCCGCCAAGGCCCGCCAGACCCAGCGCATGATCGAACGCCTGGAGGTCGTCGAGGAACCCCGCAAGGAGTGGGACCTGCGCATGGAGATCGCCTCGGCGCCGCGCTCGGGCGCCGTGGTCGCCACCCTGCGCGACGCCGAGGTCCGGCGCGGCGACTTCGTCCTCGGCCCCGTCACGCTCCAGATCGACTGGGCGGACCGGGTGGCGGTGACGGGAGCGAACGGCGCGGGCAAGTCCACGCTGCTCGCCGCCCTCCTGGGCCGCGTCCCGCTCGACGCCGGACAGGCGGCGCTCGGCTCCGGCGTCCTGCTCGGCGAGGTCGACCAGGCCCGCAAGCTGTTCTACGGCCCCGAGTCCCTGCTGGACGCCTTCCGCTCGGCCACCGCAGACACGGAACCGGCCGAGATCCGCACCCTCCTGGCCAAGTTCGCCCTCAAGGCGGACCACGTCGTGCGACCGGCGTCGACCCTCTCCCCGGGCGAACGCACGAGGGCCGCCCTCGCCCTCCTCCAGGGCAGAGGCGTCAACCTCCTGATCCTGGACGAGCCGACCAACCACCTCGACCTGCCGGCGATCGAACAACTGGAGTCGGCCCTGGACACGTACCAGGGCACACTCCTGCTGATCACCCACGACAGGCGCATGCTGGACGCGGTACGGGTGACCCGCCGCCTGGAGGTGGCGGACGGCAAAGTGACGGAGGCGTCGGCCTAGCCGCATGCCGCCGGGGCGGCATGCGGGCGCTGGGGCCCTGCGGGGGGAGGCACCCGACACACGCCGGTCCCCCCCCGCAGCGCCTAGGCCAACCCGGCCCGACGCAACGCGTCGGCCATCGCCCCGTCGGACGCGGGAGAGGCAGCCGACGAGCGCCCCCTCCCACCGCCCCCGGAGCCCTGCCGCTGCTGCCGCTGCCTGGGGGGCTTCCCCCCGCGCTCCCGCTTCTGCTCCGTCTGCGCACCCTGCGGGGCGGCCTCGTCGTCCAACCGCAGCGTCAACGAGATCCGCTTCCGCGGGATGTCGACGTCCATCACCTTCACCTTCACGATGTCCCCGGGCTTCACCACATCCCGCGGATCCTTCACGAAGGTCTTCGACATGGCCGACACATGGACCAGCCCGTCCTGATGCACACCGACGTCCACGAACGCCCCGAAGGCCGCGACATTGGTCACGACGCCCTCCAGCACCATCCCGGACGACAGGTCGGAGATCTTCTCCACGCCCTCCGCGAAGGTGGCCGTCTTGAAGGCGGGCCGCGGGTCGCGCCCGGGCTTCTCCAGCTCCCTGAGGATGTCCGTGACCGTCGGCAAACCGAACGTCTCGTCCACGAACTCCGTCGGCTTGAGCGACCGCAGCACGGACGTGTTGCCGATCAGGCCGGCCACCTCCTGCCTGGTGGTCTTCACCATCCGGCGCACCACCGGGTACGCCTCGGGGTGCACGCTGGACGCGTCCAGCGGGTCGCTGCCGCCCCGGATCCGCAGGAAGCCCGCGCACTGCTCGTAGGCCTTGGGGCCGAGCCGCGACACCTTCTTCAGCTCGGTCCGGGACGTGAACGGACCGTTCGCGTCCCGGTGCGCCACGATGTTCTCGGCGAGTGTGGAGGTCACCCCGGACACGCGGGCGAGCAGCGGCGCCGACGCCGTGTTGACGTCCACGCCCACGCCGTTCACACAGTCCTCGACCACCGCGTCCAGCGAGCGGGACAGTTTCACCTCGGACAGGTCGTGCTGGTACTGGCCGACGCCGATCGACTTCGGGTCGATCTTCACCAGTTCGGCGAGCGGGTCCTGCAGCCGCCGGGCGATCGACACCGCGCCGCGCAGCGAGACGTCCATGTCCGGCAGCTCCTGGGAGGCGAAGGCGGAGGCCGAGTACACGGAGGCGCCGGCCTCGGACACCATCACCTTCGTGAGCTTCAACTCCGGGTGCTTGGTGATCAGTTCCCCGGCGAGCTTGTCGGTCTCGCGGGACGCCGTGCCGTTGCCGATGGCGATCAGTTCGACCGCGTGCCGCTCGGCCAGCCGCGCCAGCTTGGCGATCGCCTCGTCCCACCGGTTGGCGGGGACGTGCGGGTGGATCACGTCCGTGGCCACGACCTTGCCGGTCGCGTCGACCACGGCGACCTTCACGCCCGTGCGGAAGCCCGGGTCCAGGCCGAGCGTCGCGCGGGTGCCCGCCGGGGCGGCCAGCAGCAGGTCGCGGAGGTTGGCGGCGAAGACGTTCACCGCCTCGTCCTCGGCGGCCGTGCGCAGCCGCAGGCGCAGGTCGATGCCGAGGTGCACCAGGATGCGGGTGCGCCAGGCCCAGCGGACCGTGTCCGTCAGCCACTTGTCGCCGGGCCGGCCGCGGTCCGCGATCCCGAACCGGCTCGCGACGATCCCCTCGTACGAGGACGGGCCGTCGGTGGCCTCCTCGGGCTCCAGGGCGAGGTCGAGCACGTCCTCCTTCTCACCGCGCAGCATCGCGAGGATCCGGTGCGAGGGCAGCTCGGTGAAGGGCTCGGCGAAGTCGAAGTAGTCCGCGAACTTGGCGCCGGCCTCCTCCTTGCCCTCCTTGACCTTGGCGGTGAGCCGCCCGCGCACCCACATCCGCTCGCGCAGCTCGCCGATGAGGTCGGCGTCCTCCGAGAACTTCTCCGTGAGGATCGACCGCGCTCCGTCCAGGGCGGCCTGGGCGTCCGCCACGCCCTTGCCGGCGTCGACGAACGCGGAGGCCGCGGCGAGCGGGTCCACCGACGGGTCGCCGAGCAGACCCTCGGCCAGCGGCTCCAGACCCGCCTCGCGCGCGATCTGCGCCTTCGTGCGCCGCTTGGGCTTGTACGGCAGGTAGACGTCCTCCAGGCGTGCCTTGGTCTCCGCCGTGCGGATGCGCGCCTCGAGCTCCTCGGTGAGCTTGCCCTGCTCGCGCACCGAGTCGAGGATCGCCGTACGCCGCTCCTCCAGCTCCCGCAGATAACGCAGCCGCTCCTCGAGCGTGCGCAGTTGCGCGTCGTCGAGCATCTCGGTCGCTTCCTTGCGGTAGCGGGCGATGAAGGGCACGGTCGAGCCGCCGTCGAGCAGCTCCACCGCGGCCTTCACCTGCCGCTCCCGTACGCCGAGCTCCTCGGCGATCCTGCTCTCGATGGACCTCACGTCGATGGACGCGTTGGACCCGGGTGTCGTCACGATCCCGTACCGCCTTCTCACAGAGGTTGCGCGGCAATTGTGGCAGGTGGTGCCGACAATCGGGGATCAGGGCGCCCTCCGGGCCGGTCGGGAACGCGCCGCACCGGACGGGGTGTCAGACCCGACGGCCACGGGTGGAGGACGAGGCCCCGCCGAAAAGCCGGGCCAGGGCCCGGAAGGGAAGCGTCACCACGGTGGCGACGGCCCCACCGATCTGGCGCAGTACGTCTGCGATGGCACGGAACACGAGAAGCCCCTTTCCTCTCCCGGCCCCTCCGGCCGGGAGTCCTACGGGTACCTCTCGATCGGCCGGACATGCCCGCCGACGGGGCGAAACCTGTTTTCAGCGCTTGCCGAGCAGGTCCGCCGGGAAGGCGCCGGCGCCCAGCGCCGTCCGCGTGAAGGCCGTCGCGAGCTCCGTCAGACGCGCCACGCCCTCGGCCCCGAGGTGTGCGTAGGGGGCCGCGTCCAGCCGGTCGGTCTCCCGTTCGATCTCGTCGCGCAGTGCCACGCCCCGCTCGGTCAGCTCGCCGGCGTCGTCGACCAGGCCGCGGCCGCGCAGCCTGTCCGTCGCCGCGTCCCACTCCTCCCGGCTCCAGCCACGGGTGGTGAGGATCCACTTGGGTGCCATGCCCTTGCCGGTCGCGGTGTGCGTCACCAGCGCCTCCAGGCCGTCGAGGTCCGCGGCCACCAGCGCGGCGAGGTGGCCGTCGCCCCGGTGCTCGCGCAGCAGGGTCGCCGCGTGCCAGAACGCCAGGTGCGGAGCCTTGGGCACGGGCAGGTCCGCGTGGGCGGAGTACAGCGGGCGGGCGCTGCGGGAACAGCCCTCGGCGGCACGCAGCGCCAGTCCGGCCGCCTCCGTCATCTCCGCGGACGTCAGGGCCTGAGCGCCGAGCAGACGGCGCAGCGTCGCGTCGACGGCACGCTCGCGTGCCGCCAGGACCTGCTCCGGAGTGGCGGTCTCCCACACCGCGGGCACGTGCCGGGCGACCAGGTCGTGCTTGTAGTTGTAGAACGTCGCCGTCACGGCGCCGGCGCCGACCGGCCCCAGCGCGGCGGCGCGCACCGCGAAGTTGACGGCCCGGGGGTCGGTGACCCCGAGCTCGCCCAGTTCCCGGCCCAGGTCGGGCGAGAAGTAGTGCGTCGAGTGCAGCGAGTTGAGCGCGTTGTGGCAGCGGCGGCCGGCGCGGGCGTCGATGGCGGCAGTGGTCATGCCAGGCAGGTTACCAACCGCTCAGTACGTCCTCCAGGGTGTCCGTGATCCCGTTCGGACGTCTTCTTCCAGGGGCACCTGCCGCGCGGCGGGCCGATGGCAGGAAAGGTGGGGAACTCGTCATTGCGGCCGTCGGCGGCCGGGCGAAGAATCGACGGCATGGCGCAGCGAACCGTCCTCGTCGTCCTCTTCGACCACGTCCAGAGCCTCGACGTCACCGGCCCCGTGGAGGTCTTCGCGGGTGCCGAGACGCACACACCGGGGACGTACCGCATCCGCACCGCCTCGCTGGACGGCGCCCCCGTGCGCACGTCCAGCGGTCTCACCGTCGTACCGGACCGGGCCCTCACCGCCGTGCCGGACCCGGACACCCTGATCGTCCCCGGCGGACCGGGCACCCGGAACCCGGACCCGCGCCTGACCGAGTGGCTGCGTGCACACGGACCGCGCGCCCGGCGCCTGGTCTCCGTCTGCACCGGGGCGATCCTGCTGGCCGGGGCGGGACTCCTGGACGGCCGCCGCGCCACCACCCACTGGGCCCACTCCGGCAGGCTCGCCCGCCATCACCCGGCCGTGGACGTCGACCCCGACCCGATCTACATCCGCGACGGCCACGTCGCCACGTCCGCCGGTGTCACCTCCGGCATCGATCTCGCCCTCGCCCTGGTGGAGGAGGACCTGGACCGGGACGCCGCCCTGAGCATCGCCCGCCACCTGGTGGTGTTCCTGCGCCGGCCCGGCAACCAGGCCCAGTTCAGCGCCCAGCTCGCCGCCCAGACCGCACGGCGCGAGCCCCTGCGGGAGCTTCAGCGGTGGATCACCGAGCATCCCGGCGCCGATCTCGGCGTCGAGTCCCTCGCCGCCCGCGCCCGCCTCTCGCCGCGCCACTTCGCCCGTGCCTTCCGGGCGGAGACCGGCACGACACCCGGCCGGTACGTCGACCGGGTCCGCCTGGAACACGCCCGCCGACTCCTCGAGGACACCGGCGACGGCGTCGAGGAGGTCTCCCGCGCCAGTGGCTACGGCACGCCGGAGGCCATGCGCCGCGCCTTCGTCAAGGCACTCGGAACCTCACCGGCCGAGTACCGCCGCCGCTTCCGGCCCGCGCCCGTCCACTGAGGACGTGCGTTGCCCGCCGAGCGACCCCGAAAGGACACCCGTGCAGATCGCCGTCGTTCTCTTCGACCGCTTCACCGCCCTCGACGCGGTGGGCCCGTACGAGATCCTGAGCCGCGTCCCGGACGCGGAGACCGTCTTCGTCGCCGAACGGACCGGCCCCGTCCGCAACGAGACGGGGAGCCTGTCGCTGACCGCCGACCGGACCCTGGCGGACGTGCCGAGCCCGGACGTCGTCGTCGTGCCGGGCGGCCCCGGCCAGCACGCGCAGATGGACAACGAGACGTTGCTGGACTGGCTGCGCGCCGCCGACGCCGTCAGCACCTGGACCACCTCGGTCTGCTCCGGCTCCCTGCTGCTCGCCGCCGCCGGACTGCTGACCGGCCGCCGCGCCACCTCGCACTGGCTGGCTCTGGACCTCCTGACGCGGTTCGGCGCCGAGCCGACCGGGGAGCGAGTTGTCACCGACGGCAAGTACGTCACCGCGGCCGGCGTCTCCTCCGGCCTGGACATGGGCCTCACCCTGGTCGGCCGGATCGCCGGCGACGAGCACGCCCAGGCGGTCCAGCTCCTGCTGGAGTACGACCCGCAACCGCCCTACGACGCCGGTTCCCCGCAGAAGGCGCCCGCGCATCTCGTCGAGGAGTTCCACGACGGGAACCGGTTCATCCTGACGTAGGCGTGCTCCTCGGCGCGCTCCACCCGAAACGCGGCTCCCTGCGTTCCAGGAAGGCGGCGACCCCCTCCGCGGTGTCGCCGCTGCCGCGCGCCCGCGCGCTCCAGTACGCGTCCCGGTCCGTGCGCCCGTTCGCGAACTCCTTCGCCGCGGCCTGCGTCAGCCGCGAGCGGGACGCCAGCACCCGGGTGAACTCCGTGACCCGCCTGCCGAGTTCGCCCGTCGGCAGCACCTCGTCGACCAGGCCGGTGCGCAGCGCCCGTTCGGCGTCGATCAACTCCCCGCTGAACAGCAGGTACTTCGCGGTGGCCGGTCCGGTCAGCGCCACCAGCCGCCGGGTCGAGGACGCCGGGTACACGACCCCCAGCTTGGCCGGGGTCACCCCGAACAGCGCCGACTCCTCGGTGAACCGCAGGTCGCAGGCCGCCGCCAACTGCACCCCGCCGCCCACGCAGTGACCGCGGATCGCCGCCAGCGTCGGCTTGGGGAAGGCCGCGAGGGCCTCCTCGGCGCGTACGGCGAGTCCCTGCACCTCCTCCGCCGACTCCCGCAGGGTCGAGATGTCCGCCCCGGCGCAGAACGTCGCGCCCTCGCCGGTGAGCACCAGCGCCCGTACCGCCGGATCGCCCGCCAGCGCGTCGAGCAGCCCGGGCAGCGCCCGCCACATCGGGGCCGTCATGGCGTTGCGCTTGGCCGGGTGGTGGACGACGACGGTGGCGACCGAGTCGGCGACCCGGTGCAGCAACTGCGGCTCCATGCGCCGGATGTTATCCGCCGACCCGTTGGGTTCATGCGGGCGGTGCGAGCGGGACAGGAACGGTCCCACAACTGACCGTGTCATACGCCAACGATCAGAACCGCTCGATACCTGCTGAACTGTGTTCAGTTCTCCGGAGCGGAGCGACGCGTTACCAACACTCAGGGTGTGGTGACAATCGAGCCCGAGGGTGGCGACCGGACGATGGACGAGACCGGGCCCGCGCAGCCGCTGCCGTACGAAGGCGTCTGGCGGTTCACCGCCCCCGCCGTGGACGCGTCGGTCCCGCAGGCGCGGCACGCCGTGCGGGACCTGCTGGTGCGCCAGGGCGTGCCGGTGTCCGACGACGTGACCGAGGGCCTGCTCCTGATCGTCTCGGAGCTGGTCACGAACGCGGTCCGGCACGCGGCGGTGCTGTCGCCGGTGCTCGCCGTGGAGGTCGCCGTCGGACCCGAGTGGGTGCGGGTGTCCGTGGAGGACAGCCACCCCTACCGCCCGACCGCCCTGGAGGCCGACCACGGTCAGACGGGCGGGCGCGGACTGCTCCTGGTGCGGGAGATCACCCGGGAGGCGGGCGGGGCGTGCGACATCGCCCACACGGCGAGCGGCGGCAAAGTGGTCTGGGCCGCCCTGCCGCTCAAGCACGCCATGCGGTAGGGGCGGACCCGTCGGCCGGCGGGCGGGCTCACCAGCCGGCGGAGGGGCCCGTCAGCTCGCGGACGGCGGGCCGGGCGGCGTCCAGCACCGTCATGAACCACGCCGAGAACGTGTCCTTGCCGTGCCGCTCGGTCAGTTCGGCCGGGGACACGAAGGCCGTCTCGGCCACTTCCTCGGGGTCGGGCCGCGGCGCCGCCTGCACCAGGCCCACGAACAGGTGGTTGTACTCCTGCTCGACCAGCCCGGAGGCCGGGTCCGGGTGGTTGTAGCGCACCGTGCCCGCCTCGGCGAGCAGCGACGGGGAGACGCCCAGCTCCTCGTACGTCCGCCGGGCCGCCGCCGCGAAGGGCGCCTCACCGGGGTAGGGGTGGCCGCAGCACGTGTTCGACCACACGCCGGGGGAGTGGTACTTGCCCAGCGCCCGCTGCTGGAGCAGCAGCCGCCCCCGCTCGTCGAAGAGGAACACGGAGAAGGCGCGGTGCAGCCGCCCCGGCGGCTGGTGCGCGGAGAGCTTCTCCGCGGTGCCGATCGTCACGCCGTCCTCGTCGACCAGTTCCAGCAAGATCGCGTCTGCGGTGCCGTTCGACGAACTGTGCGTCGCGGTGGCAGGAGTGATCGGCATACCCATCCTTCACATCGGTCCTCGCGCCCCAAGTGTGCCGTACGAATCCGGCACTCTCGGCACTTCCCGGCGCTCCCGCATGTCCCGCGCGGCGGCGCGGGCGGCGGTCGTCACCGGTCGGACGCCGAGGACGGGGCCCAGTCGATCATCGTGCCCGGCGTCGCGGACCGGGAACCGTCCACGGCGTGACCGGGAGAGGTGCCGCGGGGGACGGGAGCGCCCGAGCGCGGGCGGCCGCACTCGGCGGCGCGTTCCCGTGCGCACGCGCCCTCACCGTGGTGCGTCGGCGCCCCCGTGCCTCAGTGGCACAACCTCGCCTCGTGCTCCGCGTGGCCGCTGGGCTCCAACTGGAAGGTGCAGTGCTCCACGTCGAAGTGGTCGCCGAGGCAGCCCTGCAACTCGTGCAGCATCTTCTCGTGGCCGATCGCGCTCAGTGCCTCGCCGCTCACCACCACGTGCGCCGACAGCACCGGCAGGCCCGAGGTGATCGTCCAGGCGTGCAGGTCGTGGACGTCCTCGACCCCGTCCAGCGCCAGTATGTGGGCGCGCACCTCGGCGATGTCCACGCCCTTGGGCGCGGCCTCCAGGAGCACGTCCAGGGTCTCGCGCAGCAGCCGCCAGGTACGCGGCACGATCATCAGGCCGATGACCAGCGACGCGATCGGGTCGGCCGGCTGCCAGCCCGTGCCCAGGATCACGAGGGCCGACACGATCACCGCCAGGGAGCCCAGCGCGTCCGCCGCCACCTCCAGGAAGGCGCCCCGCACGTTCAGGCTCTCCTTCTGGCCGCGCATCAGCAGGGTCAGCGACACCATGTTCGCCACCAGGCCGATCGCACCGAAGACCACGGTCAGCCCGCCCGCGGTGTCGGCCGGCGTGACGAAGCGCTCGATCGCCTCGTACAGGACGTAGCCGCCGACCCCGAGCAGCAGCAGGCAGTTGGCCAGGGCCGCGAGGATCTCGGCGCGGGCGAAGCCGAACGTGCGCCGGTCGCTCGGCGGCAGGTTCGCGAAGTGGACGGCCAGCAGCGCCATGCCGAGACCCAGGGCGTCCGTCGCCATGTGCGCCGCGTCGGCGATCAGGGCGAGCGAGTCGGCGAGCACACCGCCGACGATCTCGACGACCATGACGGTGAGCGTGATCGCCAGCGCCGCGCGCAGTCTGCCGCGGTAGGCGGCCGTCGCCGTCCCGTCGGCGTGCGCCCCGTGCGCATGCCCGTGATCGTGCCCAGCCCCCATGAGAAGCAGCCTCCGTGTGTGTCCGGCGTCCGGCGTCCGGAGCACAGTGAACTACGGGCAGGGGGTATCCGGCAACGCGGCACTGAACACCGTTGTCATGTGCTCTGACCTGCGTAAACGTTACGCAGGTCAGAGCGTCGCGACACTTCGGAAGGTTAGTCCGGGTGGAGCCGGCGAACAGTCGCGCCGGGGCGGCCCTGACCCTGAGCGAACGCGTGTCGACACTGTGCGATGTCCGCGATGTCCGGTCTGGGGGCGCGGTTTGTGGGGCGGGCCCCGAATCCACGATGATGATCGCGGCAAAGGCGGGTGCACGCGGCGTCGACCGACCGTGAAACGGGCGGTGAACACGGCGTTCCGGGCATCCGATAGCCTCTGCCGACACGCCGCCCGGGTGCCGCAGGTACGGGCGTCCCACCATGCACAGGCCCGGCGCCCAGGCGTCGGCACCCAGGGAGTGAGTTCGGTTGTCGACCGCCATCCTCACCGGTCAGCCGGTCCCCGGTTCGTCGATCGAGAGCGAGCTGCGGTCCCTGGGCTTCGACGTGCGCGTCGCCTCCGGTGCCGCCGACACCGAGACGCTGCTGGCCCTGGTGCCGGGCGGTGAGCGGGTCGCCGTGGTCGACGCCCGTTTCGTCGGCCACCCGCACGCCCTGCGCCTCGGCCTCACCGACCCCCGCTTCCCGCTCGCCGCGATCCCCGGCGCCGTGACCGCCCAGCCGGCCGCCCGTCAGGCCCTGACCCGCGCGATGGCCCGGGAGAACTCCGCGGGCGGCGGCACCGCGCCGGCCGTGGACAGCCTCGCCGACCGGATCACCGCCGCCCTCGACGCCGACGGCGCCGACGTGCACCGCCCCGAACTCGGCAGCCTCGTCGCCGTCGTCCCCGCAGACCCGCAGGCCCGCAACGAGGCACGGCAGGCCGTCGCCGGCGTCGACGACGAGGCCGTACGCCTGAAGTCGGCGGTCAAGGCCCGCGACGGCTTCGTCACCACCCACTTCATCAGCCCCTACTCCCGCTACATCGCCCGCTGGTGCGCACGCCGCGGCCTGACCCCCAACCAGGTCACCACCGCCTCGCTCATCACCGCGCTCATAGCGGCGGGCTGCGCGGCCACCGGGACCCGCGGCGGCTTCGTCGCCGCCGGCGTCCTGCTCATCGCCTCCTTCGTCCTCGACTGCACCGACGGACAGCTCGCCCGGTACTCCCTGCAGTACTCCACGCTCGGCGCCTGGCTGGACGCCACCTTCGACCGCGCCAAGGAGTACGCCTACTACGCGGGCCTCGCCCTGGGGGCCGCCCGCGGCGGCGACGACGTATGGGCCCTGGCCCTGGGCGCGATGGTCCTCCAGACCTGCCGGCACGTCGTCGACTTCTCCTTCACCGAGGCCAATCACGACGCCGCCGCCAACACCAGCCCCACCGCCGCCCTTTCCGACAGGCTCGACAGCGTCGGCTGGACGGTCTGGGTACGCCGCATGATCGTCCTGCCCATCGGCGAACGCTGGGCCATGATCGCCGTCCTGACCGCGCTCACCACGCCCCGGATCACCTTCTACGCGCTGCTCATCGGCTGCGCGTTCGCCGCCACGTACACCACGGCGGGCCGAGTCCTGCGCTCCCTCACCCGCAAGGCCACCCGGACCGACCGGGCGGCGAGGGCGCTGGCCGACCTGGCGGACTCCGGCCCCCTCGCCGAGGCCGCCGCCAAGGGGCTGGGACGGACCGCCCGACGGCTGCCCGGCTTCACCGCCCCCGCCGTAGCCCTCATCGGCGGCCTCGCCCTCGTCGCGACGGCCGCGCTCACCGACTTCGGCGGCCCCTGGCCGGCCGTCGCCGCGCTCTCCTACGTCCTGACGTCCGGCCTCGCCGTCGCCCGCCCCCTCAAGGGCGCCCTCGACTGGCTGGTCCCGCCGTTCCTGCGCGCCGCCGAGTACGGCACCGTCCTGGTACTGGCGGCGAAAGCCGACGTGAACGGGGCCCTTCCGGCGGCTTTCGGGCTGGTTGCCGCGGTCGCCTACCATCACTACGACACGGTCTACCGCATCCGCGGCGACGCGGGAGCGCCGCCGCAGTGGCTGGTGCGGACGGTCGGGGGGCACGAGGGCCGCACGTTGGTGATCACCGTGCTGGCCGTGCTGCTCACCGCCACACAGTTCAAGGTCGCGCTCACGGTCCTCGCCGTGGCCGTGGCTCTCGTGGTGCTCGTCGAGAGCATCCGCTTCTGGGTCGCCGCCCACAAGGTCGGCGCACCCGCCGTACACGACGAAGGAGAACCCGCATGATCGGCCTCGTGCTGGCGGCCGGCGCCGGACGCCGTCTGCGCCCCTACACCGACACCCTGCCCAAGGCACTGGTCCCGGTCGGCCCCGAGGGCGCGGAGGACGGCATCACGGTGCTGGACCTGACGCTGGCGAACTTCGCCGAGGTCGGCCTGACCGAGGTCGGGATCATCGTCGGCTACCGCAAGGAAGCCGTGTACGACCGCAAGGAGGCGCTGGAGCAGAAGTACGGCGTCAAGCTCACCCTCATCGACAACGACAAGGCCGAGGAGTGGAACAACGCCTACTCCCTGTGGTGCGGCCGTGACGCCCTCAAGGACGGCGTGATCCTCGCCAACGGCGACACCGTGCACCCGGTCTCCGTCGAGAAGACCCTGCTCGCCGCCCGCGGCGACGGCAAGAAGATCATCCTCGCCCTCGACACGGTGAAGAACCTCGCCGAGGAGGAGATGAAGGTCGTCGTCGACCCCGACAAGGGCGTCCAGCGCATCACCAAGCTGATGGACCCGGCCGAGGCGACCGGCGAGTACATCGGTGTCACCCTCATCGAGGGCGAGGCCGCCGTGGAGCTGGCCGACGCCCTGAAGACCACCTTCGAGCGCGACCCGCAGCTCTACTACGAGGACGGCTACCAGGAGCTGGTCAACCGCGGCTTCAAGGTCGACGTGGCGCCGATCGGCGACGTCAAGTGGGTCGAGATCGACAACCACGACGACCTCGCCAAGGGCCGGGAGATCGCGTGCCAGTACTGACGAGGCTCATCCCGTCGCCGGTCGTCGTGGACATCCGTGCCGGTGCCCTCGACGACCTGGGGTGTGTGCTCGCCGACGAGCGCATCTCCCACTCGGGCAAGCTCGCCGTCGCCGTCAGCGGCGGCTCGGGCGCCGTGCTGCGCGAGCGCGTCGCCCCGTCCCTGCCCGGCGCCGACTGGTTCGAGGTCGGCGGCGGCACCCTGGACGACGCGATCAAGCTGGCCGGCGCCATGAAGGGCGGCCACTACGACGCTGTCGTCGGCCTCGGCGGCGGCAAGATCATCGACTGTGCCAAGTTCGCGGCGGCGCGCATCGGCCTCCCGCTGGTCGCCGTGCCGACGAACCTCGCGCACGACGGACTGTGCTCGCCGGTCGCCACCCTCGACAACGACGCGGGCCGCGGCTCCTACGGCGTCCCGAACCCGATCGCCGTCGTCATCGACCTGGACGTCATCCGCGCGGCACCGGCCCGCTTCGTGCGCGCCGGCATCGGCGACGCCGTCTCCAACGTCTCCGCGATCGCGGACTGGGAGCTGGCCAACCGGGTCAAGGGCGAGCGGATCGACGGCCTGGCCGCCGCGATGGCCCGCCAGGCCGGCGAGGCCGTGCTCCGGCACCCGGGCGGTATCGGAGACAACGAGTTCCTCCAGGTGCTCGCCGAGGCGCTGGTGCTCAGCGGTATCGCCATGTCGGTCTCCGGCGACTCCCGGCCGTCCTCGGGCGCCTGCCACGAGATCAACCACGCCTTCGACCTGCTCTTCCCCGAGCGCGCGGCCGCCCACGGCGAGCAGTGCGGTCTGGGCGCGGCCTTCGCGATGTATCTGCGCGGAGCCCACGAGGAGTCCGCCCACATGGCCGGGGTGCTGCGCCGGCACGGGCTGCCGGTGCTGCCGGAGGAGATCGGGTTCACCCCCGAGGAGTTCTTCCAGGCCGTGGAGTACGCCCCGCAGACGCGGCCCGGCCGCTACACGATCCTCGAGCACCTCGACCTCAAAACCGACCAGATCAAGGACCTGTACGCCGACTATGTCAAGGCCATCGGTAGCTGAACTACGTCCGGTCGTCCACCCCGCGGGGGTGAAGGACCGGCGCAGCGGTGAGCACTGGGCGGGACGCCTCTACATGCGCGAGGTCTCGCTGCGGATCGACCGCTACCTGGTGAACACCAGGATCACGCCCAACCAGCTCACGTACCTGATGACCGTCTGCGGCGTGCTCGCGGCCCCGGCCCTGCTGGTGCCGGGCATCACGGGCGCCGTGCTCGGCGTCGTGGCGGTCCAGCTCTACCTGCTGCTGGACTGCGTCGACGGCGAGGTCGCGCGCTGGAAGAAGCAGTACTCGCTCGGCGGCGTCTACCTGGACCGGGTCGGCGCCTACCTGACCGACGCCGCCGTCCTGGTCGGCCTCGGCCTGCGGGCCGCCGACATCTGGGGCACCGGGCGGATCGACTGGCTGTGGGCCTTCCTCGGTACCCTGGCCGCCCTCGGCGCCATCCTGATCAAGGCCGAGACCGACCTGGTCGGCGTCGCCCGGCACCAGACCGGGAAGGAGCCGGTCAAGGAGTCCGCGTCCGAGCCGCGCTCCTCCGGCATGGCGCTGGCCCGCCGGGCCGCCGGGGCGCTCAAGTTCCACCGGCTGATCCTCGGCATCGAGGCGTCCCTGCTGATCCTCGTCCTCGCGATCGTCGACGCGAGCCGCGGCGACCTGTTCTTCACCCGCCTCGGCACCGCCGTGCTCGCCGGCATCGCGCTGCTGCAGACCCTCCTGCACCTGGTGTCCATCCTCGCCTCCAGCAGGCTGAAGTGAGCGGGGCCATGAGGGTCGGCGCCGTCGTCATCACGATGGGCAACCGCCCCGAGGAACTGCGCGCGCTGCTCGACTCGGTCGCGAAGCAGGACGGCGACCCGGTCGAGGTGGTCGTGGTCGGCAACGGCTCGCCCGTCCCGGAGGTGCCGGACAGCGTGCGCACCGTCGAACTGCCCGAGAACCTGGGCATCCCCGGCGGCCGCAACGTCGGCATCGAGGCCTTCGGCCCGGGCGGCCGGGACGTCGACATCCTGCTCTTCCTCGACGACGACGGCCTGCTCGCCCGCACCGACACCGCCGAGCTGTGCCGGCAGGCGTTCGCGGCCGACGACGAGCTCGGCATCATCAGCTTCCGCATCGCCGACCCGGACACCGGCGAGACCCAGCGCCGGCACGTCCCGCGGCTGCGTGCCTCGGACCCGATGCGCTCCTCGCGGGTGACCACCTTCCTCGGCGGCGCCAACGCCGTCCGCACCCGCGTCCTCACGCAGGTCGGCGGTCTGCCGGACGCCTTCTTCTACGCCCACGAGGAGACCGACCTGGCCTGGCGGGCCCTGGACGCGGGCTGGATGATCGACTACCGGTCCGACATGGTGCTGAACCACCCCACGACCGCGCCCTCGCGGCACGCGGTCTACCACCGCATGGTCGCCCGCAACCGCGTCTGGCTCGCCCGCCGCAACCTCCCCGCGCTCCTCGTTCCCGTCTACCTCGGGGTGTGGATGCTGCTCACCCTGCTGCGCCGCCCCTCGCGACCGGCCCTGAAGGCGTGGTTCGGCGGCTTCCGCGAGGGCTGGGCCACCCCGTGCGGCCCTCGCCGGCCCATGCGGTGGCGTACGGTGTGGCGGCTGACCCGGCTGGGCCGGCCTCCCGTGATCTGACAAGCTCGTATCCGAGAGCGTCCCGGCCCGACCCGGGCCAACAGGTCCATGCCAGGCCCGCGCGGCCGAGCATTCCGAAGACGAAAGTTTCCACCAGTGAGTGAGACAACGCACGACGGCACGGTCGCCATGACCAAGCCCGTGTCGCCCGACGAGGGCCTCACACCGGCCCGGCTGGCCGCCAAGTACGGGCTGTCGGTGAGCGGTGCCCGGCCGTCCCTCGGCGAGTACGTCCGTCAACTCTGGGGGCGGCGGCACTTCATCCTCGCCTTCTCCCAGGCGAAGCTGACCGCCCAGTACAGCCAGGCCAAACTCGGCCAGTTGTGGCAGGTGGCCACCCCGCTGCTGAACGCCCTCGTCTACTTCATGATCTTCGGCCTGATCCTCAACGCCGGCCGGGGCATGCCGAAGGACGTGTACATCCCGTTCCTGGTGACGGGTGTGTTCGTCTTCACCTTCACCCAGTCCTCGGCGATGGCGGGCGTACGCGCGATCTCCGGCAACCTCGGTCTGGTGCGGGCGCTGCACTTCCCGCGTGCCTCGCTCCCGATCTCGTTCGCGCTCCAGCAGCTCCAGCAACTGCTGGCCTCGATGGTCGTGATGTTCGCGGTGGTGATCGGCTTCGGCAGCTATCCCTCGCTGTCCTGGCTGCTGGCCCTCCCGGCGCTCGTCCTGCAGTTCCTCTTCAACATGGGGCTGGCGCTGATCGTGGCCCGGATGGGCGCCAAGACACCGGACCTGGCCCAGCTCATGCCGTTCATCATGCGCACCTGGATGTACGCGTCCGGCGTCATGTTCTCCATCCCGATCATGCTCGAGGACAAGCCGGCCTGGCTGGCCGACGTGCTCCAGTGGAACCCGGCCGCCGTCTACATGGACCTGATCCGCTTCGCGCTGATCGACGGCTACGGCTCCGAGAACCTGCCGCCGCACGTGTGGGCGGCGGCGCTCGGCTGGGCCGTGCTCCTCGCCGTGGGCGGCTTCGTGTACTTCTGGAAGGCGGAGGAGAGGTACGGCCGTGGCTGAGCAGCAGCAGGGCGAGCGGGTGCCGACGGTCATCGCGGACGAACTGCACATCGTCTACCGCGTCAACGGCGCCAGGACCGGCAAGGGCAGCGCGACCGCCGCCCTGAGCCGCATGATCAGGAGAGGATCCGACGACGCGGCCCGGGGTGTGCGCAAGGTGCACGCCGTGCGGGGCGTCTCCTTCACCGCCTACCGGGGCGAGGCCATCGGCCTGATCGGTTCCAACGGTTCCGGCAAGTCGACCCTGCTGCGGGCCATCGCCGGCCTGCTGCCCGCCGAGCGCGGCAAGGTCTACACCGACGGCCAGCCCTCCCTCCTCGGGGTGAACGCGGCCCTGATGAACGACCTGACCGGCGAGCGGAACGTCATCCTCGGCGGCCTGGCCATGGGCATGACCCGGGAGCAGATCAAGGAGCGCTACCAGGACATCGTCGACTTCTCCGGCATCAACGAGAAGGGCGACTTCATCACACTGCCGATGCGCACCTACTCCTCCGGCATGGCCGCCCGGCTGCGCTTCTCCATCGCCGCCGCCAAGGACCACGACGTCCTGATGATCGACGAGGCGCTGGCCACCGGTGACCGCAAGTTCCAGACGCGCTCCGAGGAGCGCATCAGGGAGCTCAAGAAGGAGGCCGGCACGGTCTTCCTGGTCAGTCACAACAACAAGTCCATCCGCGACACCTGCAACCGCGTGCTGTGGCTGGAACGCGGCGAACTGCGCATGGACGGACCGACCGAAGAGGTTCTCAAGGAGTACGAGAAGTTCACGGGCAAGTAGCCCGACACGCCGGGCCGCGCAGGAACTGTTCCCGCGCGGCCCGACGTCTGCAAAGGAAACGTCAACTCCTGGCGTTCGCAGGAATCTTGAAGTCAATCGGTGTGTTCTTGTGATGCACGGAGGACCCCGTCGGACCTTCGTGAGTTGTACAACGTAAGCTGTACCGGTCCCGAAACGCGGCACATGGGGCGATAATGCCCGACACCCTCGAGCGGGCCCGCCCCGTGGACGGTCGGGCGGCGTGTCCGAAATAGTGCGCATTGGGTCGACAGTGTAGAACGGGAGATGTGACGGCAATGGCTACGGAAACTCCCCACCTCCGCGAAGCGTGCGCCGTCCCCGCCCAGGGCAGCCCACGATGACGGTCACCCACACGGCGCACGCCGTCGACCCGGAGCGCGGCACCCTCGCCAAGGCCGCGGACGAGAACTTCCCCGTGGCCCCCTTCTTCCTGCCCCGCGACTGGCGCACCGACCTCATGGCCGTGTACGGCTTCGCCCGCCTCGTCGACGACATCGGCGACGGCGACCTGGCCCCCGGCGGCGCCGACGCCCGCCTCCTCGGCGTCCCCGCCGACCGCGCCGAGGACCGGCTGCTGATGCTGGACGCCTTCGAGGACGACCTGCGCAGGGTCTTCGACGGCGCCCCCCGCCACCCGCTGCTGCGCCGCCTCCAGCCGACCGTGCGCCGCCGCTCGCTGGCCCCCGGGCCCTTCCTCGGACTGATCGCCGCCAACCGCCAGGACCAGGTCGTCGCGCGGTACGAGACCTACGACGACCTCCTCGCCTACTGCGAGCTGTCCGCCAACCCGGTCGGGCGGCTCGTCCTCGCCGTCACCGGCACCTCGACGCCCGAGCGGATCCGCCGCTCCGACGCGATCTGCACCGCCCTGCAGATCGTCGAGCACCTCCAGGACGTGGCCGAGGACCTGGGCCGGGACCGCGTCTACCTGCCCGCCGAGGACATGAAGCGCTTCCACGTCCAGGAGACGGATCTCGCCGCGCCCACCGCGAGCGCGTCGGTGCGCGCCCTGGTCGCGTACGAAGCCGGGCGCGCCCGCGATCTGCTGAACGAGGGAGCCCCCCTGGTGGGTAGCGTCCACGGCAGGCTGCGTCTGCTGCTGGCGGGGTTCGTGGCGGGCGGCAGGGCGGCGCTGAGGGCGATCGCCGCCGCCGATCACGACGTACTTCCCGGCCCGCCCAAGCCCGGCAAGGTCCAGTTGCTGCGCGAGGTGGGCGTGACCCTGCGAGGAGAGGGGTGATCGGGACCGTGGAGTCGTCAGAGCACGCGTCGGCACCGGTACTCGCCGCCTACAGCTACTGCGAGGCCGTCACCGGACAGCAGGCCCGCAACTTCGCCTACGGCATCCGGCTCCTGCCGACGCCCAAGCGCCGGGCGATGTCGGCGCTGTACGCGTTCTCGCGCCGCGTCGACGACATCGGCGACGGGGCGCTGGCGGTCGACGTCAAGGTCACCCGGCTCGAGGAGACCCGGGCCGTGCTGGCCCGCATCCACGAGGGCGCGGTCGAGGAGGACGACACCGACCCGGTCGCCGTCGCCCTCGCCCACGCGGCCACGCGGTTCCCGATCCCGCTCGGCGGCCTCGACGAACTCATCGACGGCGTCCAGATGGACGTCCGCGGCGAGACCTACGAGACCTGGGACGACCTGAAGACCTACTGCCGCTGCGTGGCGGGCGCCATCGGACGCCTCTCCCTGGGCGTCTTCGGTACGGAACCGGGGGCCCGCGGCGCCGACCGCGCGCCCGAGTACGCCGACACGCTCGGGCTCGCACTTCAGCTCACCAACATCCTGCGGGACGTCCGTGAGGACGCCGAGGGCGGGCGGACCTACCTGCCCGCCGACGACCTCGCCAAGTTCGGCTGCTCGGCCGGGTTCAGCGGGCCGACGCCACCCGAGGGCTCCGACTTCGCGGGCCTCGTGCACTTCGAGGTGCGTCGGGCCCGCGCCCTCTTCGCCGAGGGCTACCGGCTGCTGCCCATGCTCGACCGGCGCAGCGGCGCCTGCGTGGCCGCCATGGCCGGCATCTACCGCCGCCTCCTGGACCGCATCGAGCGCGACCCCGAGGCCGTGCTGCGCGGCCGGGTCTCGCTCCCCGGACGCGAGAAGGCGTACGTCGCCGTGCGCGGTCTGTCCGGTCTCGACACCCGGCACGTCACCCGGCGGGCCGTCAGGAGGCGCGCCTGATGGACACATCCGGCACACTCGACACGCCGGACCGGGGCGATGCCTCCGGCGAAGAACGGCGGGCAACCCTCCGGTGGCGGTCGGCGTCCCTGACTGAGACGGTCGGCCCTACGCCGTTCAAGCACCACGGCGACCGGACAGGGAAGGGCGCACCATGACCCACGGCAACGGGACGTGCGACGGCGGGCAGCTCGCGGACGTCTCCGCCCTGCGCCCCGGCGGACACGCCGTCGTGGTCGGCGGCGGGCTCGCCGGAGTCACCGCCGCGCTCGCGCTCGCCGACGCCGGGGTGCGCGTGACCCTGCTCGAAGGCCGGCCGCGCCTGGGCGGGCTCGCCTTCTCCTTCCAGCGCGGCGACCTCACCGTCGACAACGGCCAGCACGTGTACCTGCGCTGCTGCACCGCCTACCGCTGGTTCCTCGACCGTATCGGCGGGGCGGCGCTCGCACCCGTGCAGGACCGTCTCGACGTGCCCGTTCTCGACCTGGCCAGGCCCGAGGGGCGGCGGCTCGGCAGACTGCGGCGCGACGCCCTGCCCGTGCCCCTGCACCTGGGGCGCAGCCTCGCGACGTACCCGCACCTCTCGCTCGCCGAGCGCGCCCGGGTCGGCCGGGCCGCGCTCGCGCTCAAGGGGCTCGACCTCGCCGACCCCGCCCTGGACACCCAGGACTTCGGCAGTTGGCTGGCCGCGCACGGTCAGTCGGCGCGCGCCGTCGAGGCCCTGTGGGACCTGGTCGGGATCGCCACCCTCAACGCGGTCGCGGGCGACGCCTCGCTGGGGCTCGCCGCGATGGTGTTCAAGACCGGTCTGCTGTCCGACCCGGGCGCGGCCGACATCGGCTGGGCCCGCGTCCCGCTGGGCGAACTGCACGACCGGCTGGCCCGCGAGGCGCTCGACTCCGCGGGCGTCCGTACCGAGGTCCGTACACGCGTCACCTCCGTCCGTGGACACGAGAACGGCGGCTGGAGCGTTCAGGTTCCCGACGAGACGCTCGACGCGGACGCGGTCGTCCTCGCCGTACCGCAGCGCGAGGCGCACGACCTGCTGCCCGCGGGCGCCCTCGACGCCCCCGGAAACCTTCTGGAGATCGGCACCGCGCCGATCCTCAACATCCACGTGATCTACGACCGCAAGGTGCTCGCCACGCCGTTCCTCACGGCTCTCGGCACGCCGGTCCAGTGGGTGTTCGACCGTACCGAGGCCTCCGGACTGAAGGAGGGTCAGTACCTGGCGCTGTCGCAGTCGACCGCGCAGAACGAGATCGACGAACCCGTGGCCACGTTGCGCGAGCGCTACCTGCCCGAGCTGGAGCGGCTGCTGCCCCGCACCCGGGGCGCCGGGGTCAAGGACTTCTTCGTGACCCGGGAGCGCACCGCGACCTTCGCTCCCGCCCCGGGCGTCGGACGGCTCCGGCCCGGCGCCCGCACCAAGGCACCCGGCCTCTACCTGGCCGGAGCGTGGACCGCCACCGGGTGGCCCGCGACCATGGAGAGTGCGGTGCGCAGCGGTGTCGGGGCGGCGGGCGCCGCGCTCGGCGCCCTGGGCCGGTCCCGCGGCCGCCTTCCCGATTTCTTCGAGGAGGCGGCGTGAAAGCCGATCCGCGGGGGACCGACTTCCGCACTCCCGGTACCGCAACTGGAGGAAAGACTGTGCCCACTGTGCCCCCGGCCCCGAAGGCCGCTCCGAGGACCACGGTGGACGTGACCGCGCTCCTGGAGCGCGGCCGGACCCTGGCCACGCCGGTCCTGCGGGCGGCCGTCGACCGTCTGGCACCGCCCATGGACACCGTCGCCGCCTACCACTTCGGCTGGATCGACGCCCAGGGCAGGCCCGCGGACGGCGACGGCGGCAAGGCCGTCCGTCCCGCGCTCGCGGTGCTCTCCGCCGAGGTCACCGGGGCCGCGCCCGAGACCGGCGTGCCCGGCGCGGTGGCCGTGGAACTGGTGCACAACTTCTCCCTCCTGCACGACGACCTGATGGACGGCGACGAGCAGCGCCGCCACCGCGACACCGTCTGGAAGGTGCACGGCCCCGCCCAGGCCATCCTGGTCGGCGACGCCCTGTTCGCCCTGGCCAACGAGGTGCTGCTGGAGCTCGGCACCGTCGAGGCCGGCCGCGCCACCCGCCGTCTGACCAAGGCATCCCGCGCCCTGATCGACGGTCAGGCCCAGGACATCTCCTACGAGCACCGCGACCGCGTCAGCGTCGAGGAGTGCCTGGAGATGGAGGGCAACAAGACCGGCGCCCTGCTCGCCTGCGCCAGTTCCATCGGCGCGGTGCTCGGCGGCGCCGACGAGCACACCGCCGACACGCTGGAGAAGTACGGCTACCACCTCGGCCTCGCCTTCCAGGCCGTCGACGACCTCCTCGGTATCTGGGGCGACCCGGAATCGACCGGCAAGCAGACCTGGAGCGACCTGCGCCAGCGCAAGAAGTCCCTGCCGGTCGTGGCCGCCCTCGCGGCGCAGGGGACCGCCTCCGAACGCCTCGGCGAGATCCTCACCGCCGACGCCGAGGCCAGTGACTTCGCGAACTTCTCCGAGGAGGAGTTCGCGGCCCGCGCCGCCCTGATCGAGGAGGCGGGCGGGCGGGAGTGGACCGCCGACGAGGCGCGTCGCCAGCACACCATCGCCATCGAGGCCCTCGACGCCGTCGACATGCCCGACCGGGTACGGGACAGGTTCACGGCGCTCGCGGACTTCGTCGTCGTACGAAAGAGATGATCACTATCGGTCGAATAGCCCTCGCGTAGTCGCCGGCCGGTGGCGCGGGCAAGCGCACACCGGCCGACGGCGGACCCACAGCAGAAGCACCGTATGCACACTGCACGAAGGGGAAGCCATGACAGCGACGACCGACGGAAGCACCGGGGCGGCCCCGCCGTTCCGCGCAGCCGCGGCCAGCGAAACAGCCGACATCACCATCCCCGCCGCGGCGGCCGGGGTACCAGAAGCCGCCGCTCGCGCCACCCGGCGCGCCACGGACTTCCTGCTCTCGCGGCAGGACGCCCAGGGCTGGTGGAAGGGCGACCTCGAGACGAACGTCACGATGGACGCCGAGGACCTGCTCCTCCGCCAGTTCCTGGGCATCCTCGACGAGGAGACCACGCGCGCCGCCGCCCTCTTCATCCGCGGCGAGCAGCGCGAGGACGGCACCTGGGCCACCTTCTACGGCGGCCCCGGCGAACTGTCCGCCACCATCGAGGCCTACGTGGCCCTCCGCCTGGCCGGCGACGCGCCCGAGGCGCCGCACATGGCCAGGGCGTCGGAGTGGATCCGGTCCCGGGGCGGCATCGCCGCCGCCCGCGTCTTCACCCGGATCTGGCTCGCCCTGTTCGGCTGGTGGAAGTGGGACGACCTGCCCGAACTCCCGCCCGAGCTGATCTACTTCCCCACCTGGGTGCCGCTCAACATCTACGACTTCGGCTGCTGGGCCCGGCAGACCATCGTGCCGCTCACCATCGTCTCCGCGAAGCGGCCGGTGCGCCCGGCGCCCTTCCCGCTGGACGAACTGCACACCGACCCGGACCTCCCCAACCCCCCGCGGCCACTGGCACCCGCGGCGAGCTGGGACGGCGCCTTCCAGCGCATCGACAAGGCCCTGCACGCCTACCGCAGGGTCGCCCCGCGCCGACTGCGCCGGGCCGCGATGAACACCGCCGCCCGCTGGATCATCGAGCGGCAGGAGAACGACGGCTGCTGGGGCGGCATCCAGCCGCCCGCCGTGTACTCGGTCATCGCCCTGTACCTGCTGGGCTACGACCTCGAACACCCCGTGATGCGGGCGGGGCTGGAGTCGCTGGACCGCTTCGCCGTGTGGCGCGAGGACGGGGCCCGGATGATCGAGGCCTGCCAGTCCCCGGTGTGGGACACCTGCCTCGCCACCATCGCGCTGGCCGACGCCGGGGTGCCCGCCGATCACCCGCAGTTGGTGAAGGCCGCGGACTGGATGCTCGGTGAGCAGATCGTACGCCCCGGCGACTGGTCGGTGAAGCGGCCCGGACTCCCGCCCGGCGGCTGGGCGTTCGAGTTCCACAACGACAACTACCCCGACATCGACGACACCGCCGAGGTGGTCCTCGCCCTGCGCCGGGTCAGCCACCACGACCCGGAGCGGGTGGAGAAGGCCATCGGCCGCGGCGTGCGCTGGAACCTTGGCATGCAGTCCAGGAACGGTGCCTGGGGCGCCTTCGACGTCGACAACACCAGCTCCTTCCCCAACCGGCTGCCGTTCTGCGACTTCGGCGAGGTCATCGACCCGCCGTCCGCGGACGTCACCGCGCACGTCGTCGAGATGCTCGCCGTGGAGGGCCTCGCCCACGACCCGCGCACCCGGCGCGGCATCCGGTGGCTGCTGGACGAACAGGAGCCGGACGGCTCGTGGTTCGGCCGCTGGGGCGTCAACTACGTCTACGGCACCGGCTCCGTCGTCCCCGCCCTGACCGCCGCCGGACTCCCCGCCTCCCACCCCGCGATCCGCCGCGCGGTGACCTGGCTGGAGTCCGTCCAGAACGACGACGGCGGCTGGGGCGAGGACCTGCGCTCCTACCGCTACGTCAGGGAGTGGAGCGGCCGGGGCGCCTCCACCGCCTCACAGACCGCGTGGGCGCTGATGGCCCTGCTCGCCGCGGGGGAGCGGGAGTCCAAGGCGGTCGAACGCGGCGTCGAGTGGCTCGCCGCCACTCAACGGGAGGACGGTTCCTGGGACGAGCCCTACTTCACCGGGACCGGCTTCCCCTGGGACTTCTCCATCAACTACCACCTCTACCGGCAGGTCTTCCCGCTCACCGCGCTGGGCCGCTACGTCCACGGAGAGCCCTTCGCCGAGAAGCCGCGCGCGGCACAGGCCCCCGCCCTCGTCGAGCAGTCGCCGACCGGACCGTCCGCGGCCGAGGTGAAGGGCCGCTGATGAACGCAGAGTCCGGCCCGTTCCCGCTGCTGATCGCCTGCGCGCTCGGCATCGAGCACCTCGCCCTGCGCACCGGCGACCGCGGCGGCGCCGGCGGGCCGGTCACCGTGCTGCGTACGGGCATGGGCCCGAAGGCGGCCGGGCGCTCCGTCGCCCGGGTCCTGGCCGACCCCGCGCTCGGGGACGCCGCCGTGCTGGCCACGGGCTTCTGCGCCGGACTCGCCCCGGGCATGCACCCCGGCGACCTGGTCGTCGCCGAGGAGACCCGGGACCCCCGCGGCACCGTCGCCGGCGTCGGCACGGACCGGCTCGTCAAGGAACTCGCGCGTGCCGTGCCCGGGCGCACCGTCCACACCGGGCCGCTGACCGGCTCGGACCACGTCGTGCGGGGCCCCGAACGCGCCGACCTGCTCGCGACCGGCGCGATCGCCGTCGACATGGAGTCCGCCGCCACGCTACTGAGCGCCGTCCGGGCGGGCGCGCGCCCGGTTGCGGCCGTCCGAGTGGTCGTGGACGCTCCAGAACACGAACTCGTCCGGATCGGTACGGTGCGCGGTGGAATATCGGCCTTCCGCGTCCTTCGATCCGTTCTTCCCGCATTCTTCGAATGGCACCGCTCGTTGCTGCTCCCCCGGAGGTGAGCCCAGATGGCCATGCCCCTGCGCCAGTCCATCAAGGTCGCTACATACCTGGCCGAACAGAAGATTCGCCGACGGGACAAGTTCCCGCTCATCGTGGAGCTGGAGCCGCTCTTCGCCTGCAACCTCAAGTGCGAGGGATGCGGCAAGATCCAGCACCCGGCCGGAGTGCTGAAGCAGCGCATGCCGGTCGCGCAGGCCGTGGGGGCGGTGCTCGAATCGGGAGCGCCGATGGTCTCCATCGCCGGCGGCGAGCCGCTGATGCATCCTCAGATCGACGAGATCGTGCGCCAGTTGGTGGCCAAGCGGAAGTACGTCTTCCTCTGCACCAACGCGCTGCTCATGCGCAAGAAGTTGGACAAGTTCAAGCCCTCGCCGTACTTCGCCTTCGCGGTGCACATCGACGGGCTGCGGGAGCGGCACGACGAGTCCGTGGCGAAGGAGGGCGTGTTCGACGAGGCCGTGGAGGCCATCAAGGAGGCCAAGCGACGCGGCTTCCGGGTGACCACCAACTCGACCTTCTTCAACACCGACACCCCGCAGACCATCGTCGAGGTCCTCAACTTCCTCAACGACGACCTCAAGGTCGACGAGATGATGATCTCGCCCGCCTACGCCTACGAGAAGGCCCCCGACCAGGAGCACTTCCTGGGCGTGGAGCAGACCCGCGAGCTGTTCAAGAAGGCGTTCTCGGGCGGCAACCGGGCCCGCTGGCGGCTCAACCACTCCCCGCTGTTCCTCGACTTCCTCGAGGGCAAGGTCGACTTCCCGTGCACCGCGTGGGCGATCCCGAACTACTCCCTCTTCGGCTGGCAGCGCCCCTGCTACCTGATGAGCGACGGGTACGTCCCGACGTACCGGGAGCTGATCGAGGACACCGACTGGGACAAGTACGGCCGCGGCAAGGACCCGCGCTGCGCCAACTGCATGGCGCACTGCGGCTACGAGCCCACCGCCGTCCTGGCCACCATGGGCTCCCTCAAGGAGTCCCTGCGCGCCATGCGCGAGACCGTCTCCTCGAACCGGGAGTGACGGTATGACCGCCATCCCGCTGGGCGTTCCCGAGGTACCGGTCCGGCCGATCGCCGAGCGACGCGTGTCGCGACGGATCGAGGTCGGGCCGGTCCCGGTCGGGGGCGGGGCCCCGGTGTCGGTGCAGTCCATGACCACGACGCGTACGTCCGACATCGGCGCGACGCTCCAGCAGATCGCCGAGCTGACGGCGTCCGGCTGCCAGATCGTGCGGGTGGCCTGCCCGACGCAGGACGACGCGGACGCCCTCGCGGTGATCGCGCGCAAGTCGCAGATCCCGGTGATCGCGGACATCCACTTCCAGCCCAAGTACGTGTTCGCCGCGATCGAGGCGGGCTGTGCGGCGGTCCGGGTGAACCCCGGCAACATCAAGCAGTTCGACGACAAGGTCAAGGAGATCGCCAAGGCGGCGAAGGACCACGGCACCCCGATCCGCATCGGCGTGAACGCGGGGTCGCTGGACCGGCGTCTGCTCCAGAAGTACGGCAAGGCGACGCCCGAGGCGCTGGCGGAGTCCGCGCTGTGGGAGGCGTCGCTCTTCGAGGAGCACGGCTTCCGGGACATCAAGATCTCCGTCAAGCACAACGACCCGGTCGTCATGGTCGAGGCCTACCGGCAGCTCGCCGCCCGGTGCGACTACCCGCTGCACCTCGGTGTCACCGAGGCCGGGCCCGCCTTCCAGGGCACCATCAAGTCGGCCGTCGCCTTCGGCGCGCTGCTCTCCCAGGGCATCGGCGACACCATCCGCGTCTCCCTGTCGGCCCCGCCGGTCGAGGAGATCAAGGTCGGCATCCAGATCCTGGAGTCGCTGAACCTGCGCCGGCGCGGCCTGGAGATCGTCTCCTGCCCGTCCTGCGGCCGCGCCCAGGTCGACGTCTACAAGCTGGCCGAGGAGGTCACCGCCGGCCTGGAGGGCATGGACGTCCCGCTGCGCGTCGCCGTCATGGGCTGTGTCGTCAACGGTCCCGGCGAGGCCCGCGAGGCCGACCTCGGCGTCGCCTCCGGCAACGGCAAGGGCCAGATCTTCGTCAAGGGCGAGGTCGTCAAGACCGTCCCCGAGTCCAAGATCGTGGAGACCCTCATCGAGGAGGCCATGAAGATCGCCGAGCAGATGGAGAAGGACGGCGCGGCGGGGGAGCCGGCCGTCACCGTGAGCTGAACAGCACGGACCGAAGGGGGCCCGAGCGTGACGATTCTGGAGACCATCCGGGGACCACGCGACGTGAAGGCGCTGTCCGAGGCGGAACTCGGCGAACTGTCCGACGAGATACGTGACTTCCTGGTGCACGCGGTCGCCCGCACCGGCGGGCACCTCGGACCCAACCTGGGCGTGGTGGAACTGACCGTCGCCCTGCACCGGGTCTTCGAGTCACCGGCCGACCGCATCCTGTGGGACACCGGCCACCAGAGCTACGTGCACAAGCTGCTGACGGGGCGCCAGGACTTCTCCAAGCTGCGAGGGAAGGGCGGGCTCTCCGGCTATCCCTCGCGCGAGGAGTCCGAGCACGACGTCATCGAGAACAGCCACGCCTCCACCGTCCTCGGCTGGGCCGACGGCCTCGCCAAGGCGCGCCAGGTGCGGAGGGAGCGGGGCCACGTCGTCGCCGTCATCGGTGACGGCGCGCTGACGGGCGGCATGGCCTGGGAGGCGCTGAACAACATCGCGGCCGCCCGGGACCGGCCGCTGATCATCGTCGTCAACGACAACGAGCGCTCGTACGCCCCGACCATCGGCGGCCTCGCCAACCACCTCGCGACGCTCCGTACGACCGACGGCTACGAGCGGATACTGGCCTGGGGCAAGGACGTGCTCCAGCGCACCCCCGTGGTCGGCGGCACCCTCTACGAGGCCCTGCACGGCGCCAAGAAGGGCTTCAAGGACGCCTTCGCGCCGCAGGGACTCTTCGAGGACCTGGGTATGAAGTACGTCGGCCCGATCGACGGGCACGACATCGGGGCCGTCGAGTCGGCGCTGCGGCGCGCGAAACGCTTCCACGGACCGGTGCTGGTGCACTGCCTCACGCAGAAGGGCCGCGGCTACGAGCCCGCCCTGCGCGACGAGGAGGACCACTTCCACACCGTCGGCGTGATGGACCCGCTCACCTGCGCGCCGCTCAGCCCCTCGAACGGGCCGTCCTGGACCTCCGTGTTCGGCGAGGAGATCGTCCGGATCGGTGAGGAGCGCGACGACGTCGTGGCGATCACCGCGGCCATGCTGCACCCGGTCGGTCTCGCCGCCTTCGCCGAGCGCTTCCCCGACCGGGTGTGGGACGTCGGCATCGCGGAGCAGCACGCCGCCGTGTCCGCGGCCGGCCTCGCCACCGGCGGCCTCCACCCGGTCGTCGCCGTCTACGCCACCTTCCTCAACCGCGCCTTCGACCAACTGCTGATGGACGTGGCCCTGCACCGCTGCGGCGTCACCTTCGTCCTGGACCGGGCGGGCGTCACCGGCGCCGACGGCCCCTCGCACAACGGCATGTGGGACATGTCCGTCCTCCAGGTCGTCCCGGGGCTGCGCATCGCCGCCCCGCGCGACGCCGACCAACTCCGCGCCCAACTGCGCGAGGCGGTCGCCGTCGACGACGCGCCGACGCTGGTGCGCTTCCCCAAGGAGTCCGTCACACCCGCCGTGCCGGCCGTCGACCGGGTCGGCGGCATGGACGTCCTGCACACGGCCGACCGGCCCGAGGTGTTGCTGGTGGCGGTCGGCGTGATGGCGCCCGTCTGCCTCCGGGCCGCCGAGCTGCTCGAAGCCCGCGGCACCGGATGCACCGTCGTGGACCCGCGCTGGGTCAAGCCCGTCGACCCGGCGCTCGCCCCCCTGGCGGTGCGGCACCGCCTGGTGGCCGTCGTCGAGGACAACAGCCGCGCCGCCGGGGTCGGTTCGGCGGTGGCGCTGGCACTGGGCGACGCCGGGATCGACCTACCCGTACGCCGGTTCGGCATCCCGGAGCAGTTCCTCGCGCACGCCAAGCGCGCCGAGGTGCTCGCCGACATCGGTCTCACCCCGGTCGAGATCGCCGGCCGGATCAGCGCGAGCCTGGCCGTGGAGGAGCATGCCGCGGCACCCGGCGCGGAACAGACCGGGAGCGGACGGACCGTCATGCCAGTGCAAGGAGAGAACTGAATGACCAAGGAGTTCGACCTCGCCGCGCTCTTGGCCGAGCGCGGAGCCGAGCGCTACGAGCTGCACGCCAGGCACCTCAACCACCAGCTCCCGCGCATGCTGCGCACCATCGGCTTCGACAAGGTCTACGAGCGGGCCGAGGGCGCGCACTTCTGGGACGCGGACGGCAACGACTACCTGGACATGCTCGCCGGGTTCGCGGTGATGGGCCTGGGGCGCCACCACCCTGTCGTACGCAAGGCGCTGCACGACGTCCTCGACGCCTCGCTGGCCGATCTGACCCGCTTCGACTGCCCACCGCTGCCCGGACTGCTGGCCGAGAGGCTGCTCTCCTACAGCCCGCACCTGGACCGGGTCTTCTTCGGCAACAGCGGTACGGAGGCGGTCGAGACCGCGCTGAAGTTCGCCCGGTACGCGACCGGCAGGCCGAGGATCCTGTACTGCTCGCACGCCTTCCACGGGCTGACCACCGGCTCGCTGTCCGTCAACGGCGAGGACGGCTTCCGCGACGGCTTCGCCCCGCTGCTGCCCGACACCGCCCTCCCGCTCGGCGACCTGGACGCCCTGGCCCGGGAGCTGAAGCGGGGCGACGTGGCCGCGCTGATCGTCGAGCCGATCCAGGGCAAGGGTGTGCACGAGGCCCCGCCCGGTTATCTGCGCGCCGCACAGGAGCTGCTGCACCGGCACAAGGCGCTGCTGATCGCCGACGAGGTGCAGACGGGCCTCGGCCGGACCGGTAAGTTCTACGCCTTCCAGCACGAGGACGGCGTGGAGCCCGACCTGGTGTGCGTCGCCAAGGCGCTGTCCGGCGGATACGTGCCGGTGGGGGCCACGCTGGGCAAGGACTGGATCTTCCAGAAGGTGTTCTCGTCGATGGACCGGGTTCAGGTCCACTCGGCGAGCTTCGGGTCCAACGCGCAGGCCATGGCGGCCGGGCTCGCCGTGCTGTCGGTGATGGAGAACGAGGAGATCGTCGCGAACGCCGCCGCGGTGGGGGAGCGGCTGAAGTCCCGGCTGGCGGAGCTGGTGGACCGCTACGAGCTGCTCGCCGGCGTCCGGGGGCGGGGGCTGATGATCGGCATCGAGTTCGGCCGGCCGAGATCGCTGAGGCTGCGCAGCCGCTGGACGATGCTGCAGACCGCGCGCAAGGGTCTGTTCGCGCAGATGGTGGTGGTGCCGCTGCTGCAACGGCACCGGATCCTGACGCAGGTGTCCGGCGACCACCTGGAGGTGATCAAACTGATCCCGCCGCTGATCATCGACACGGCGGACGCGGACCGGTTCGTCGACGCCTTCACCGAGGTGATGGACGACGCGCACAACGGCGGCGGCCTGCTGTGGGACTTCGGGAAGACCCTGGTCAGGCAGGCGGTGGCCAATCGTTAGGAGTCACCGGCCGCCGCCTTCGGCCGCGTGCCGTCTTTGCCTCTGAGGCAAGAAAATTGCCCAGCGGGCAAGTTTCGGGCTGAATGGAGGCATGACCTCTCCTGAGACCGGTCCGCCGTCGCCGGACGCGCCGGCGGACGCGGTGTCCGTCGTGGCGCCCCAGTTGCGTGCCCTGCGGCGCCGGGCCGCCCTCACCCTGGAGACGGCGGCCGGTGCGGCCGGGCTGTCGCCCGCCCACCTCTCCCGCCTGGAGACCGGGCAGCGCCAGCCCTCACTGCCGATGCTGCTCTCCCTCGCCCGGGTCTACGGTACGACCGTCTCGGAGCTGCTCGGCGAGACGGCCGCCGACCGGGACGCCGTCGTGCGCGCCGACGCCATGGAGCCGACCTTCGCGGGCGGCTGGACGTACTGGCAGGCCGGCGGCGCCGGTCGCGGTATGCAGGCCCTGCGGGTCCGTGTGCCGCACGGCTCGCAGGGCGACATCGTGCGGGTGCACCCCGGCGAGGAGTGGCTGTACGTGTTGCGGGGCCGGCTGCGGCTGCGCCTCGGGGACACCGTGCACCCGCTGGGTCCGGGCGACGGCGCGCACTTCGACTCGCTGACCCCGCACCGGATCGCCGCCCAGGACGCCGACGGGGTCGAGCTCCTCTTCGTCCACACCCTGCTGCAGAGCCCGACGGCCGCACTGTGCCTGGGACCGGCCACCACGCCGGTCCACCCCGCCCCCGGAGGAACGCCATGAACCTGCAGGAGAAGTTCCCGCGCGCCCTGTGGGTGCGGCTCTTCATCTACCTCATCGTGGGGCACGTCTTCGCGGCCTTCATCTACCTGCTCTTCGAGGTCGGCGCCAACAGCCGGTGAGCCGGTGGCTCAGTCCAGCATCCGCTCGCGCAGCCGCTCCCGGGTCTCCGGGGTGACCCGCAGGCCCTTCTCCAGGTAGGCGTCGACTCCGCCCCAGGTCTCCTCGACGGTCTCGAAGGCCGCCGCCAGGTACTCGGCGCGCGCATCGAAGAGGGGGCTGAGCAGCTCCATGACCTCGGGGGAGTAGGCCGAGGCGGCGGAGCCGCTGCGGCGCACCTTGTAGCGGCGGTGCGCGGCGTTCGACTTGAGGTAGTCGTCGACGACGGCCTCGCGCTCGACGCCCAGGGCGAGCAGGGTGACCGCGATCGACAGGCCCGCGCGGTCCTTGCCGGCCGCGCAGTGCATCAGGGCGGGGACGCTGTCCTCGGCGAGCGCGTGCAGTACCCGGGAGTGCTCCGCCGTGCGCTCCTTGATGATCATGCGGTAGGACTCGATCATCCGGTTCACGCCCTTGCCGTCCGCCAGGATCCCGCGTAGCTGGTCGAGGTCGCCGTCGCGGACCATCTTCCAGAACTCGGCGCCGTCGGCCGGATCGCTCAGCGGCAGGTTCACGTTGCGTACACCCGGCAGCTCGACGTCCGGGCCGTCGAGCTTCTGGTCGGCGGCGTTGCGGAAGTCGAAGACGGTGTGCAGGCCCAGCGAGGCCAGGAACGCGGCGTCCTCCCCGGTGGCGTGCGCGAGGTGACCACTGCGGAACAGCACGCCCTGTCGCACCCGCCGCCCGTCGACGGTCGGCAGTCCGCCCACGTCACGGAAGTTGCGCACGCCGGCCAGCTCGGGTTCGGTCGACGGGACCTGCTGCGTCACGGGGGCTCCTCCCACTCCGCCCCGCCGGCGCTGCTCGCCGACGGGCACCACTCGACGATACGGCACGACCCCGGGGCCCAGGGGGCGAAGTCGCCCGACTGCGACACTTCTGCGCCTTCTGTCCGAATCGGCACCTTCATTCCAACTAGCGCTGTAATAAAAGGGACTGGGGAGGCGTCGCGTGAGCAGCGTCATATACGTGACCGTGCGTTGCTCGTCATGCTCACGTAATCCAGCCGGTTTTCCAGGCTGTTCGCCTGAAAAGCGCCCCGTGAATCGACGGAGGGTGACCGGTGATTCCCGTAAAGGATCAATCGGGACACCCGCCGACGGAACCCCTCGCTTGTCCCTGTGCGTCTTGGTCCCTTACGTTCACCACCGATCCGGACGGACGCCTAATCCTGCCGCCGACCGGAGCCAGCACTCATCCACCACCCGTACACGGCAGGAGCGGGGGACCCACAGGTACAACCGCCTGTTCCGGTTCCCGGAACGGCTTGGGGTAAAGCCGCGTCTCGGCGCGGCCGGGCATCTCCAGCTCGCACCCGACAGCTCACCTCGTAGGCGCCGGAGAGGAATTCGCCATGCCCGCGAAGGGTAAGCACCGCCGTACCAGGGCCATGCGCCTGACCCGCACCATCGCCGTCGCCGGAACCGGTGGCGCCGCGCTCGCGCTCCCGCTGATGGGTGCCGCCAGCGCCCAGGCCGCTCCCGCGCAGTCCGTTTCCGAGCAGGCCGTGCACTCCATACCGACGGCCGCGAAGAAGGCCGCCGGCGGCAGCGCCGAGAAGAACTCGGACTCGCGGACGTACACCGTCAAGAGCGGTGACTACCTCTCGAAGATCGCCGACGAGCAGGACGTCGACGGCGGCTGGAAGAAGCTGTACTCGGACAACCGCGAGGCCGTCGGCTCGGACCCGTCGCTGATCCACCCGGGCCTGAAGCTCTCGATCGGCGAGCGGGCCGCCGAGTCCGCCCCGTCGTCCTCCGCCGAGTCGGAGAAGCCGGCGGCCGAGAAGCCCGCCGCGCCCGAGAAGCCGTCCGCCGAGAAGTCGGAGTCCGCCGAGAAGTCGTCGGACGCCGCGAAGACCTCCTCCTCCTCCTCGGACTCCTCGGACACGAGCGCCCAGTCCGCCGGCACCACCAGCGGCTTCACCTCGCCCGTCCCGGGCGGCGCCGTCGGTACCCCGTACCACCAGACGGGCAGCATGTGGTCCAGCGGTTACCACACCGGCACGGACTTCGTCGTCCCGACCGGCACCTCGCTCAAGGCCGTCGGCGCGGGCACCGTCGTCTCCGCCGGCTGGGGCGGCGCGTACGGCAACCAGGTCGTCATCCAGCTCGCCGACGGCCACTACGCCCAGTACGCCCACCTGTCCTCGCTCTCCGTCTCCGCCGGTCAGTCCGTGACGGCGGGTCAGCAGGTCGGCCTCTCGGGCGCCACCGGCAACGTGACCGGCCCGCACCTGCACTTCGAGATCCGCACCACGCCGGACTACGGCTCGGACGTGGACCCGATCGCGTACCTGCGCTCGCACGGCGTCTCCCTCTGACGAGGGTTTCGCGCGCAGTTCCCGCGCCACCGAAGGCCGGACCCCGATCCCCGGGTCCGGCCTTCGGCGTATTCCGGAATTGACGAACACTTTAGGCGTGGTCTTTCTCACCGACCGTCAAGCCGTTCCTACGGTCGCGTAGGTCACATTCAAGGTGAATCATGGGCCGACGTGGCAGACGATTCGAAGAGTGACAGCAGAGAAGTGATCGGGTCGTACGTGGCGGTGGGGGACAGCTTCACCGAGGGCGTCGGCGACCCCGGCCCCGACGGGGCGTTCGTCGGCTGGGCCGACCGGTTCGCCGTGCTGCTGGCCGACCGGCGCCCCGAGGGCGACTTCAGGTACACGAACCTCGCCGTGCGCGGCAGGCTCCTCGACCAGATCGTGGCGGAACAGGTCCCGCGGGTCGCCCGACTCGCGCCCGACCTGGTCTCGTTCGCGGCGGGCGGCAACGACATCATCCGGCCCGGTACCGATCCGGACGAGGTGGCCGAGCGGTTCGAGCGTGCGGTGGCCGCGCTGACCGCCGCGGCCGGCACCGTCCTGGTGACCACCGGCTTCGACACCCGCGGGGTGCCCGTCCTCAGGCATCTGCGCGGAAAGATCGCCACGTACAACGGTCACGTCCGGGCCGTCGCCGACCGCTACGGCTGCCCGGTGCTCGACCTGTGGTCGCTCCGGAGCGTCCAGGACCGCAGGGCGTGGGACGCCGACCGGCTGCACCTGTCGCCGGAGGGCCACACGCGCGTGGCGCTGCGCGCGGGCCAGGCCCTCGGCCTGCGCGTCCCGGCCGACCCGGACCAGCCCTGGCCGCCGCTGCCGCCCCGCGGCACCCTGGGCGTCCGGCGCGACGACGTGCACTGGGCACGCGAGTACCTGGTGCCGTGGATCGGACGCCGGCTGCGCGGCGAGTCCTCCGGCGACCACGTGATCGCCAAGGGGGCGCTGTCGCCGGACGACATCAAGGTGCGGATCGCGGCGGTGGCCTGACAGGGGGGGGCACGGGCGGTCGGCGCGGTGCGCGTGGTCCGTGCCGGCCGTCGCCCCGCCGTCGTCGCCGAGGCCGTGCGCGCGGCACCTCGCGGGCTGTCGCGCCGGGGCCGGAGCGCGGACGAGGTCCGGGCGGTGGAACGCCGCGGGGCCGGGCGTCGGCACCACCTGGTCGCGGGTCGGGTCCCGGCCCGTGGGCGCGGGACCCTAGGGGCGCTGTGTGGTCAACGCCTCCCGTTCCAGGCCCAGTTCCCGGGCGAGCGCCTCGTCCATCCACGCGTGGGCCCGGGCCCGTGACACCGCGCCCGCGTACGACGTCAGTTGCACGGCCAGCCCGTCGAGCAGGGCGGTCAGGCGGAGGGCGGCGCCTTCGGGGTCCGGGCACGGGAACTCCCCGGCGGCCACGCCCTCGGCGACCACCTCGGCGATCGCCGCCTTCCACTGACGGTCCAGCTCCCGCGTGACCTCCCGCAGCGCGGGCTCCCGCAACGCCACCGCCCAGCCCTCGATCCACAGCCGCCAGCCCTTGGCCTGCCCGGTCGGGGCGTACCACCGCACGGCCGCCCGCAGCCGGCGCAGCGCCGACGTGCGTCGGCCGAGCAGTTTGCGCAGGTGGGCGAGGTCGTCCTCGGCGGCGTAGGTGAACGCGGCCGCGACCAGCTTCTCCTTCGTGGAGAAGTGGTAGAGCACCAGCGCGTTGCTGACACCGAGCGTGGCGGCCACGTCGGCGATGCGCAGCGCGGCCACGCCCCGCACCGATATCTGCTCGATGGCCGCGCGCAGCAGCTCCTCGCGCCGCTCCGTCACACTCAACCGGACTCTCCCCACGCCCGTCACCCTATACAGGCGCCCGGACAGGGCCGGACGCACCGTGCGGCGACGGCCGCTCCCGGCCCGGTGGCTCAGTCCGTCGTGGCGGCGGCCGCGGCCGCGGGGCCCGCGTCGGGCAGGTCGCAGGAGTCCTTGAAGCCCTGGCTGGTGAGGTCGAGCGCCGCGTTGATCCGGGAGCGCAGGTTCTCCACCGCGACCATGGCCGTCAGCTCCACGAACGCGGGCTCGCCCAGCCGGGCCCGCAGCCGCCCGGCGAGGTCGTCGCCGACGGCGGGCGGGGTCGCCGTCACCGCCTCCGCGTACTCCATGACGTCCCGCTCCAGCGGTGTGTAGGCGTCGCTCTCCCGCCACACCGGCACGTCGTGCAACTTGCGCCGGTCCATGCCGCGCTCGGCGTTCTCCCAGTAGCCGAAGTCCATGCACCAGGAGCAGCCGATCGAGGCCGCCGAGGCCAGCACGGCGAGCGCCTTCAGGTCGGGGTCCAGCCTGTTCCACTTGGCCACCGACTGCTCGAACCGCAGGTCGCTCCAGAGCACGCGGGGGTTGTGGGCGAGCGCCTTGCCGGGGTCGAGAACCTTGCCGTAGGTGCGCCGGGAGTACCGCTCCATGACGCGGAGGAGGAGCGTCCGGGGCGGGGTGAGGGATACGCGGGCCATGAGGGCCACCTTCCGGTCCGTCGGTCGTGCCTTCGTCTTCCGGGCGCTCTCGCGGGGGCGCCCTCACCGGTACGACGGGCGGAAGGAACACGGATGTGACATCCGTCGTTCGAGGTGATGTCGGACGAGACGATAATGAGAGCCTGACCTACTCCACCTGGAGGTACCGTGGCCGGTTTCCGTTCCCCGAGCGCCGGGCTCCGCATGCCGCGGCCCGCGGCCTTCGGCGCGGACCCGAGCGGTGAGCGCATGGCGCGTATCCGCAGATCGCCGCACTTCGGTGACGGCGTCTTCCAGAATCCCGGGGGCACCGCCCGGACCCGGCCCTCCGGATCGGCCCGCGAGTTCGCCAAGATCTACTTCGACCGGGAGGCGAGGCTCCGCCGCGCTCCCCGGGGCCCGGTCCCGGTGCACGCCACCACGCTCGCCGACCTCGCCCGGCCGCCCGCCACCGGGCTGCGGCTGACCTGGATGGGGCACTCCAGCGTGCTCGCCGAGATCGACGGACAGCGGGTGCTCTTCGACCCCGTCTGGGGCGAGCGCTGCTCCCCGTTCTCCTTCGCCGGTCCCAAGCGGCTGCATCCGGTCCCGGTGCCGCTGGCGGCCCTGGGCCCGGTCGACGTCGTCGTCATCTCGCACGACCACTACGACCACCTGGACATGCCCACGATCAAGGCGCTGGCCGGCACGGACACCGTGTTCGCCGTGCCGCTCGGCGTCGGCGCCCACCTCGAACACTGGGGCGTGTCCGCCGGCCGGCTGCGCGAACTGGACTGGCACGAGTCGACGCGCGTCGGCGGGCTCACCCTGACCGCCACCCCGGCCCGGCACTTCTGCGGGCGCGGGCTGCGCAACACCCAGCACACCCTCTGGGCGTCCTGGGTCGTCGCCGGTGACGAACACCGCGTCTACCACAGCGGGGACACCGGATACTTCGACGGCTTCCGGGACATCGGCGCCGCGCACGGCCCGTTCGACGCCACGATGATCCAGCTCGGGGCGTACGCCGAGTTCTGGCCGGACATCCACATGACGCCTGCGCAGGCGGTTCAGGCCCACCTTGACCTGCAGGGAGGCGGTCCGGGCGGTGCCCTGCTGCCGATTCACTGGGGCACCTTCAACCTGGCGCCGCACGCGTGGGCGGAGCCGGGGGAGTGGACGAAGGACGCGGCTGAGGAGGCTGGCCAGGCGGCGGCGTTCCCGCGGCCGGGCGAGCCGTTCGAGCCGGCGGGGGAGCTGCCAGTGGGGCCGTGGTGGCGGGCGGTGTCCGGTCCGCTCGCGCACCCGTGGCGCCGCCCCCGGGGTGCTGAAGGCATGGCTGAGACGAGCAAGGGTGATCTCGACCTCGCTGGTGAGCGGTGAGGCCGGTCGGGGACGAGCTGGGGGAGATGGCCCGGACGCCGGAGCGTCTCCCGGCTGAGGCGCGTGACGGTGTGGTCCGGGCCTCGGACGGGGCGGCCCAGGGCGGAGCGTCAAGCTCCTGCTCAGCGATTCAGGCCGTTGCCGTCCTTGGCGGGTCTGTCTCGCGTTGTCGTTGAAACACGCGTCGTGAAGCGCTGAGCCACCGGCGGAGGGCCCGGTTGTCAGTCGTGCCGTCTACCGTGTCGCCCAGGCGAACTGACGGTGAAGACCGTGTGCTCGAGAGGGACACAGGCGAAGAGGGCCCGAAATCGGGGCAGCAGCGGCACAGGAAGGCGTCTTTCCAGGACATACGACGCGACGGTGCCGTTGCACCCGCCGCGGCTGGGTGCGAACTCTACGTGGGACACCGTGTGCAGTTGCCGTGGTCCCACGGCAGGAGGTGATGATGACGCAGGACGGCGGCGCTCACCTGTTCGGCCATCTGCCGATAGGTACCCAGATGTCGGCGGCGGTGGGTGACGTGTGGTGCGGGCCGTTCGGGGACCTCCCCGGCTCGGTCGAGCGCGGCCAGGGTCAGAGCGACGTCGAAGCCCCAGTCCCCCGGGAGGTGGAGGTCCAGAACGAAGTCGCGATCCAGCGCCATCAGGCCGCCCAGCGGTTCGCGGGTGCCGTGGACTCCCAGCAGGTGGAGCAGGGGCGATGCGGTGAGGGTGGTGACGGGGGCGTCGTGCGGGCTGCGTTGCAGGTCGAGGCGGCCCAGTGGCAGGCCGCGGTGCCGGACCTCGGCGAGCAGGTCCGCCACGGACATCCGGTCCAGCCCGTTGATGTCGGCGTCACAGAGCATCACGAACTCGCCGGTGCACGACTTCATGGCGGCCGTCGCGGCGAACCCCTTGCCGACTCGTCCCACATGGACGACCTCGTCGGCGCCGGCGACCTTCGCCGTCTCCGCGGTTCCGTCGTCGCTCGCGTTGTCGGCGACCACGATCCGCGCGTCCGCGCCGTGGGTGTCTCGCAGGTCGGCGATGACGGTCCCGATCCGCTGCGACTCATTACGTGCGGGGATGACGAACTCGAACATTTTCCCCCATACCGTGGATGGATTTGTTCTGCTGGTGGAACTCGGGGACCGCGACTACTTCCTCCATCGATCCGGCGAGCGCCGCGGCCGCTGGGGCGTCGAGGTTCAGGAAGGCGTCCTCAAGGCTTCGTATCGTGGCGAGGGGCAGGCCGGGCTGGGTGCGCTGGAGGTGTACTTCCAGGCGGAGCCACCATGAGTAGCGCTGGGCGAAGGCCCAGTCGAAGGCCGTACGGCCGTAGTGCTTCATGAGCGCCTCGCCGAGCGGTGCGCCGGGGTAGGGGTAGGCGGGATCGGGTGGGTAGTCCCAGTCGTCGGTGTCGTCCTGCTCGTAGATGTCGAGATAGTCGACGGTGCGCAGGTTGAGCCGGTTGAAGCGTACGACGGGCAGTGCCGCCCGTGCGGTGTCGATGCCGCGTTCACAGCGCTCCAGGTGCTGGCGTCGGCCGATCTCCTTGGCCAGGGAGTCGGACACGACGTCCACGCCGAGTTCGGCGTAGACACAGCCGGCCTGTGCCAGGGCGTCGGTCATCGCCGAGGACATCAGATCGGCGCGGCCCTGAAAACCGAAGGACAGGGGCAGACGGGCGAGCTGGGCGAGCAGCGCTCGCAGGTCGGGACCGGGGACGTTGAACGTCTCGTCGATGAAGAAGACGTAGTCCACGCCTCGGTCGACCAGCTCACGCAGCTCGGCGGAAAGACGTTGCAGTGGTCTCCGGGCGAAGCGGTCGCGTACCGGTCCTTTGGCGCAGTAGGCACACGTCCAGGGGCACCCGCGGGATGACTCCAGAAGCGCACCGGAGACGAGGGGGGTGAGGCGGCGGCGTTCCTCGTCGGTGACGCACCACATGTGGGGGGCGTACGTGAGGGATCGGTCGAAGTGGGTGAAGGCGGCCGTGGGTAGCTGTGCCGGGTGGAGTACCGCGATGCCGGCGTCCGGCGGCGGTCCGGCGCCGGCCCGGGAGCGGATGTGCAGGTGGCGGGAGCCTCGGTCGAGACCGTGGCCGAGCAGGGGTGCCAGGTCTCGTTCGAAGGCTCCCCTCCAGCACGCGTCGGCACCGGTGTGCTCGAGCGTCCAGTCGGGGGTGAAAGTGGGATGGGGGCCGATGAGGACGACGGGACAGTCCGCGGCCTGCCGAACTGCCGTCACCGCGGTGGCGACCGCGTCCACCGACATGGGTGGACACCTCCAGTACAGCAGGGAGGGGGTGGTGGTCACGACGACGCAGGTGGGCGCGAACTCGGCCACCTGCTCGGACAGGTCGCCAGGCCCGGCCCCGGCGGCGTAGCCGTCGAAAATGCGTATCTCCGCGGTGCCGCTCGACGCGCCTGCCAGATAGGCGAACTCCAGGGGCATGCCGGGCGGTGGGTGGAGGGTGTCCACGGGGAGGGGTGAGCGGTCCCAGGCCCAGTTGGGCGTTGCCAGGAGGGTGCGCGGTCGCATAGTGCCTCCGACTACCGGTCGAGGATGTGGGCCAACGCGGACAGATGCCGGTCCAGCGGCCAACGGCGCAGTTCTTCGGGCCCTGCAGTCGGGCCGGTGGTGCGGCGGGCCGCCGTAACCAGACAGTCGGCCAGCTCCCCCGGCGCGGGGCCGTCGTCCCCGAGGACGGGTACGGTCCATCCCGTGCGCGTCGTCGCGCCCAAGAGGTCGGGCAGTCCGCCGACGTGCGATGCCACGACGGGGATGCCCAGCGCCAGTGCCTCGGCGGCGATCAGCCCAACGGGTTCGAACCGAGAGGGGACGCACACCACGCGGGCACGGCGCAACGCCGCCATGAGCTGTTTCCGGGGGAGCCAGGGTTCGAGCGTCACACGGGGGCCGCAGTCCGCGGCGAGTCGACGGCACTCGTCGAGACAATCCGTGTCGCCATGTCCCGTGTACACGATGACGGGCGGCAGTGCAGGCCGCTCCTCGCCGGCGCGGTCGGTGTCCTGGGCCGCTCGTACCGCCCGCAGAAGGATGTCGAAGCCCTTCTGCCGGACGGACCGGCCCGCGGCGACGATCGGTCCGCGCCCGAATTCCGCCGCCGATACGGGCCTGATCTGTTCGGTGAGCAGTATCAGAGGGAGCGGCATCACCCGCACGTTGCGCAGCTCCGGATACGCGTGGCGCATCGTGCCGGCCTGGGCGTCGGACAGGACGGCGACCGTGTCCGCGGCAGCCAGTGTGCGTCGTTCCTGTTCCACGAGGTCCGGGCGATGCGGATGTTCCTGTACGGCCAGGCCGTGGGATACGAACACGCGTCGGCGTACGCCGGTCGGAGCCTGCAGCAGCGTGCCGAATTCCTCGCTGTGCACGAGGAGGTCCGCTTCGCCTCCCCCCGTCAGTCGCGGCAGCATGGCCGTCAGCCGCTGGGCGGCCAGTTGGCCCAGTTGCACTCGCCGTGCGCTGCGGTACAGCGGCTGCCCCTCCAGCTCCGGCAGACCGACGGTGCAGACTCTGACGTCCGGGGAGAGCCGGTGCAGTGCGTCGCGGGAACCCACGGTCAGGATCAGGGTGTCGTGCCTGGCGTGCTGAGCGGCCGCGACCATCAGATCCAGGGCACTGGCGATCCCGCCCCAAGCGCGGTACCGGAACTCCACGGTGGCATGGACGGTCGTCACTTGCGGCATGCCACCACCACGATGCGACGGCTGTGGCCGGTGACGGGCTGCGCGTCGAAGCCGCTTTGCATGGTCACGACGGTCCACACGTCGTCGTGTTCGATGTCCGCGGCGAGGGACGAAGGGGTGTAACGCCGGTACTCGAACCCGTACAGACCGATGGCCTGCCGGGACAGGGCGAGGTTCCGCTGCCGGACCTGTCGCCGCGTGCCGTAGCGCAGCCAGAACCCCATCCCGCCGGGCACCAGCTCACAGCCCACGCTGATCGGCCGCCGCCTGCCGTCGGCCACGTCGACGATCAGGTGGCCTCCAGGACGTACGACCCGGCCGGCCTGTGCGAACACCGTGCGCGGACCGGCACCCGCATAGCCGACGCTGGTGTACAACGAGACGGCGGCGTCGAAGACGGCGTCCCGGAAGGGCAGTTCTCCGTTGTCCGCCACGACAGCGACGCCCCGGGGGTGACGTGCGCCAGCACGTGCCACGGCACGACCGCTGCGGTCCGTGCCGTACACATGGTGTCCCGCCGCGGCCAGAGCGGCCATGTGCCGCCCGTAGCCGCAACCCAGGTCGAGCACTCTTTGGGGGGTGCGCGGCCCGAGTACCGCGGTCACCAGGCGCATCGGCCCCTGCGCTCCGTCCCGTTTCTCGACCTGGGCGAGGTCGAACGGATACGGCTCGTCACCGAAGAACTTCCGCCAGTCTCGTGACCAGACAAACCTCGTCATGGGCCATCCGTTCCTCCGGGCGGCACCGGGGTCCACCCGCGGCAGCGCAGTCGATCCGTGCGGTAGTCGTCGATAGTCGTGATCATTCCTGACCGCAGGTCCGGGCCGTGCACACAACCGCCGCACACACTGCTCGCGTGCCGGCCGCAGAACACGCGCCCCGTGTAACGGCATTCAGGGCGGTCGCGGCGTATCCGGAACACCGTCCGGCATCCGAGGTGATCGCACTGGAAACCCTGCCAGAACCCCTGGTGATGGAGGACGAGCCCAGCGCAGGCCAGCAGGGACAGAGCCGCTGACGCGGCCAGTGCCGTGTAGGACGAGTAGCTCAGCAGACGGTCGGAGTCCGCCAGGCCGATACTGACCACCGACGAGGCCAGCACCATGAGCGAGACCAGTTGTGCGGCCAGTACGAAGCCGTGGATGAAGCCTCGGCCCCTTCCGTAGATCGTGAACCGGGCAACTTCCTGGATGATCTCCCACAGAGCGCTGGCCGCGGCGATGAAGATTGCCAGAAGCGCGACGAATCGGTCGTTGCGATCGACCGAGGCGGCAAGGAAGCCGACGAAGAAGACGAAGAGCGAGTTGAAAGCCGCCCGGCCCACGCTGACCCAGGGGCTCCCCGCCAACTGGCCGCTGACCCCGCAGCGGTAGGCGAGGCGCACTTCTTCGGCAGAGGGGAAGTAGATGTTGGTGTAACGCTGTCCGTTGAGCAGTCGTGAAGGATATGCCATGGCGAAGTTGCCCTGTGTGGAACGTGGTGAGACGTCTTCGGGGGTGATGACGGTGAGCAGTAAGGGGAAATTCGCCATGGCGGGAAATCGCAGCCGCATGTCCGCTGTCGCGAATATGTAGGGTGCGACCCCCTGCGGTGGCGTGATCAATTCCCACGCCTGGAACGAGAACGCCCAGGGCGCATCGCGTTCGTGTCCGTCTGCGGGCGCGCTTATGGTGTTGGACGCGGCCGTTCTTCGGCTCACCAAATGCTCCGCACCGGATTCGCTCACGAGTGCGGTGAGTTCGATCGGCCTGTCTCCACTCCCACGGGGTGCCGAGACGAGCATCAGGGGAGCTCCGGGCGCTATCAGTTCCACCGCCGGAATGGGGATTCTGACGCTCACCTCGGCGATTTCGTCACCGGGAGACAGCCGCAACGCGACCTCGATCCGCTCTCCGCCGTGATGATGCGTGGTGCGTCCGAATGCCTGGTGATACAGCTGGAGCTGATCGACATGAGCCACAGTTCGTGAACCGAACGGCATGCGCACGCCGAACCAACCGAATAATGTGCCCGCTCTCATGGCGCCCCCCACACCCTGCGGCAAAGCGCCGCGCGCTCGCGGCGTCCACTGTGGCAGCCGTGTTGTGGGCCTGGCAAGGTGTCGTTGTCCGACTGCCACTCCGAAGCGGCCGAACGTGGATGGCCGCCACATGGGCGGCTTGAGTGACAGGTGAGATCGGGTTTAGCGGTGGTGACAGAAGGAGGGGCCGGGGCCATGGCGCGCAGCAGTCACCGGTGAAGAATCAGCCGGGGGTTGGAGCGTGGCGGCGCGGTGGGTATCACGCTGGGCATCACAGTCGCTTTTTCGCTGGTTCTCCATGCCTGCTCGGTCGACGCGGGCACGAACTTGGCAGTGACCGGCCTTCTGGCCGGGGTGACGTCTTTCGTCGTCGCACGATTCCGGGCGGAGAATGGCAGTCGCCCGTTGGCGGTAGTGCTACGGGTACGTGTCGGGGTGGTGGACCGGGCTCCTTCACGCCTGCCGGTCCTCGGCCGGGCCGACGCGGGGCGGTGCAGGGGGTTGCACCTTCCGTAGCGGCATGTGGTCCGGTGGACTTGCGTCCCGATCCCTGAAGGAAAGGTCCCTGCTCATGCATTCGTCTTTCACGCCACCCCGCCAGGTCAAGATCGGTGACGCGGCGGCCTTCGCCGGCAGCACGCCACGGGCGATTCGCCATTACCACGAGATCGGCCTGCTCCCCGAGCCTGAGCGGGGCGGCGATGACCGCCGCCGCTACGGGTACGAGGACATGATCCGCCTACTGTGGATTCGCAAGATGGCCGAGGCCGGGATCGCCCTGGACGACATCCGTGACGCCCTTGCCACCGGCACGGCTTCCGCCGGCGCGGACAGCGGAGACGGTATCGCGGGCATCCTGGAGCGGTTGGCGGAGACCCTCGCCGAGCAGGAGGCGGAATTGCGGCGGCAACGGACCGCCGTGCAGCGGATGCGCACCGAAGGCAGCCGGATGGGCCTGCTCTCCGACTTCGTCACCGAACGCCTCAAGAGCCTGCCCGAGGGCTCCCTGCGTCAGGCGGACCTGGACAGCCTGCTGGTCACTGAGCGGATCTTCGGCCCGCTCGGCGCGGCCGTCCAGGCCACCCGCTTCGTCGTCCTGGCCACGCATCCCACTCTGCGGGAGGCGTCCGACCGCATCGATGACGCCGAGGAGGCACTCGATGACAGTGTCGCCGTCGATGATCCGCGGGTGGCTCGAGTGGCCGTCGAGCGGCACGCCTTCGAAAGCGCCCTGCAGGCCGTCATCGAGGAGTCCGGCCTGGGTAAGGACGACGATGCCCTCTGCGACGCCTGGGACACTGTGCACCCTGCTACTGCCGATGGCCGCGAGGACGAGGCCGACCTCAGCTCTGGCAGGCGGGAGGCTCACTCCATGAGCGTGTTCGAAGCCACCGGCAAGATGCCCTACGACTTCTCCCCGGCCCGCCTGCGCTGTTTGGAACTGGCCGAAGAGCTGTCCGCCCAAGACTCACCCGCTACCTGAAACACGGCCTAGCTAGGGTGCCTCGGGCAGCAGCGACGGGTCGGTGGCCACGGCGCGCAGGCGGTCCAGGATGCCCTTGGCCGCCCGGCCGTAGCTGGCGAACTCGTCGTGCAGCACCGACTCGGCGTTGGCCATTTCCAGCAGCGCGACGATCTCGAAGGCGAGCTGGGGAACGTCGGCCGTCTCGGCGACGTCGCCCGCCCGCCTCGCCTCCGCCGCCGTCGTCTCGACGAAGGCGAGCCAGTCGGCGCGGGCCTCGGCCAGCGCGTCGTGAACCTTCCCCGCGCGGGCGTCGTACTCGGCCGAGACGGAGTAGAAGAAGCAGCCGCCGGGGAAGACCCGTTCCCGTGAGTAGGAGATCCAGCGGGCGCACAGACACCACAGGCGGCCGAGGCCCGGTGGCAGGTCGAGGGCGGGCTGGACCACGTGTTCCCGGTAGATCCGGATCGCCGCTCGGACGGTCGCGAGCTGCAGGTCCTCTTTCGAACCGAACAGGGCGAAGACGCCGCTCTTGCTCAGCTCGAGCTCGCTGGCGAGACGGCCCAGGGACAGTCCCTCGAGGCCGTCGACCGAGGCGGTGTCCACGGCGCGCTTCAGCACCAGTTGACGGGTCTGGTTCCCCCGGGCGATGCGCCCGTCGACGTGTGCGGCCGTCGTACCCATGTGTGCCTACTCTCCCGAGCCGGAGCCTCTGTGCCGATCGCCGGAGCCTCTGTGCCGATCCCCGAGTCGATCCCCGAGTCGGTCTCCGCGGCGGTCTGCGCGCCGATGAGGTCGCTCGAGTGTAGCGAATGGCGCACGCCCGTGCGGTTAGTGTCCAGCCCGGTCTCGAGATCGGTCCCGGTCCCGGTCCCGGTCCCGGTCCCGGTCCCGGTCTCGCTCGTGCTCGACGAAGTTGAGGACGGTTCGCACGACATCGGGATCGTGCAGGATCCGCCGGTGCCCGAGCCCGTCCGTCACGACCAGGCGGGCCCGGTCGCCGAAGGCGGCGGCGAGCCGGTGCCCCTGCTCCGGCCGGATCCTCGTGTCGCCCGCGTCGTGGATCACCAGGACCGGTGAGTGCACCTCCCGCGCGGTGTCCGTCGCGGAGAAGGGGCTCCGGTGGGCCGGTATCCCGGGAAACAGCCTCCTCGCGACCTGTGCGTGCAACTGGGCCTTGAGCCGGGGGCGCAGCGCGAGCGCCGCGCAGAACTCGTCGACCAGGTAGTCGTAGTCGCAGACCCCGCCGATGACGACGATCCGCTCCGCCTTCACCCCGTGCTCCAGGGCGAAGAACGAAGCCAGCGCGCCCAGGGAGTGGGCGACCAGGGCGTCGAACGGGCCGTGCCGCTCGTGGAGCGCGGTGATCACGGCGCGGTAGTCGAGGATGGTGGTGCTGCGGCCGGGCGACTCGCCGTGTCCGGGGGCGTCGAAGGCGACCACGCTGTGGCCGCGGTCCAGGAGCCCGTCGATCAGGCCGCACAGGCGAGAAGCCCGTGACTGCCAGCCGTGCACCAGGAGCACGGGGCGTACGCCGTCGCCCCACTGGTACGTGACGGCGTGCCTGCCGTGGACGTCCACACGGTCGACGCGCGCCCTCTGCAGCAGCGCTCGCTCGGAGGTCCGCGTCCTGCTGCGGGCGAGCGGCATGTGGAACAGGGTGAAGGCGGCCGAGCCCGCCAGCCGTCCGGAGACGCGGGAGAGGGCGTTGAGGGTGACGCTCGGAACGGCCTCGCTGAACTTCATGGAGTGCTCCTCGATCGACGTCGGATGGCGAGACATTAGCACGAACGACCGTGCACTTTTCTTGGAAGTGACGGCCGGTGCGCTCACCGACAGTGACCGTTTCCGATCAGGTGCGACCGGTCTCCGGCGTCTTTGGAGCGAGTGCTTCACCGGCTTATCGGTCTGTCGTACGAGGCCTCATACCAGAGCGGGACGTTGCCCGAGGGGTTTTGTCAACTGCCCACCGCACATGATGCACGGGCGACTACTGTCAGTGTCCGTCGGGCGACGTAGGGCCGGATTCAGCGGTCACGCGCGAGCACCTGGACCCGACGGCCCAACGGACCAGTACGAGGACCCCGATGTCTCACCTCCGCGCCCCGGCCGCGCGAGCAGACCGCCGTGAGGGCGGGCGGCACGGCCGGCCGGCCTCACGTACCGCCCCCGCGCTTCCCGAGAGCCACATACGGCCCCAGCTCCTGCGTCTCGCCGTGCTGCCGCCCGTCGCGGTGGCCCTCGGCGCCTGCGCGGTCGTCCTGTTCACCGTCCGGTCCACCGGCGCCCGGCCCGGCGTCGTCCTGTGGGTCGTGCTCGCCGGGGCGGTGTCGGTGACCCTCGCGGCCGTCGCCGTCGCCGCCGTCGCCGCCGACCGCGCCGCGCGGTCCGTGCGCGACCGCGTCGGTGCCCTGCGCCGCAGCACCGCGCGCTCGGAGGGCGATCTGCGCGCCGTGGTCGAGGCGTTGCGCCGCGGTGAGACCCCGCCCCAGCGCAAGCCGCGCGGCGGACCGCCCGACGACGCCGACGACTTCGAACTGCTCGCCGCCGATCTGTCCCGAGCCCACGACGGCGCCGTCACCGCCGTCGTCCGGGCCGCCCAGCTCTCCAGCCAGGCGGGCAGCGAACAGAAACTGGAGGTCTTCGTCAATCTCGCCCGGCGCCTGCAGTCCCTGGTGCACCGCGAGATCTCCATCCTGGACGAGCTGGAGAACGAGATCGAGGACCCCGACCTCCTCAAGGGCCTCTTCCACGTCGACCACCTCGCCACCCGTATCCGCCGCCACGCCGAGAACCTCGCCGTGATGGGCGGCGCCGTCTCCCGCCGGCAGTGGAGCAACCCCGTCGACATGACCGAGGTGCTCCGCTCGGCCATCGCCGAGGTCGAGCAGTACTCGCGGGTCCGGCTCGTCCCCCCGATCGACGGGACCCTGCGCGGTCACGCCGTCGCCGACGTCATCCACCTGCTGGCCGAACTCGTCGAGAACGCCACCCTGTTCTCCGCCCCGCAGACCCAGGTCCTGATGCGCGCCAACCTCGTCACCTCGGGCCTCGCCGTCGAGGTCGAGGACCGCGGACTCGGCATGCCCGTCGGCGAGCAGAGCCGGATGAACGCCCTGCTCGCCGACCCCGACCAGGTCAACGTCGCCCGTCTGCTCGCGGACGGCCGCATCGGGCTGTACGTCGTCTCCCAGCTCGCCAAGCGGCACGGGATCACCGTCCGCCTGCAGACCAACATCTACGGCGGTGTGCAGGCCGTACTGGTCGTGCCGCAGGCCCTGTTGGGCGCGGAGCCGGGCGCCCTGCCCGGAGGCGTGGCCCGGCCGGCGGAGGTCACCGGGGCCGAGCCCGTGCCCGTACCGGCGTCCCCGGGGCGGCCCGGGCCCGCGGCCCCCGCCGGGTCGTCGGCCCCCGCCGCACCCGGTTTTGCCACACCCGCTTCGGCCGCCCCCGTGCCGACTCCCGGCGCTCCGGCCGACGCGGCGTCGGATCCGCCCTCCGCAGCGCCCGCTGAGGCCCTCGTCCGCCGGGCCGACAGGGGTGAGCCCGTGCCGCTGCCCGTACGCGGCGCCCACCGGGACCGGCCCACCCCGGCCGCCGCCGTGCCCGGTGTCCGGCCCGGGGACCGGGGCGTCCTCGCCGAGCACGCGGCCACCCCGCCCGTCCCGCGCCACAGTGCGGTGCGCGGCACCATGGGCAAGCCCCAACTGCCCCGCCGCCGCGCCCAGGAGCACATCGCACCCCAGTTGCGCGGCGGCCCCGCACCGCGCCAGGAACCCGAGCAGTACACCGGCCACGACCCCGGACTGATGGCGGCCTTCCAGCGCGGCATCGGCCTCGCGGAGACCCAGCAGCACCCGGAGCCGGCCCCCGCGAAGCCCGCGCCGATGGAGCCGACCCGCGTCGATCGCTCGTCGGCACCCATGGAGCCGACCCACACGGACCCCGCCGGATGAGCACCCCCGCCGCCGCCCCCGGCTCCCGCCCCACCTCCACCACCACGACCAGCGCTTTTGCAGACCTTCGTACCCCAAGGAGTCGATCCACCATGGCGAGCGACGCGCCGACCGGCCAGGTATCCGACCTCGACTGGCTGATGAGCGGCCTCGTGCAGCGCGTACCGCACACGTCCAGCGCCGTGCTCCTGTCCTGCGACGGACTCGTGAAGTCCGTCCACGGACTCGACGCGGACAGCGCCGACCACATGGCGGCCCTGGCCTCCGGCCTGTACTCCCTCGGCCGCAGCGCCGGCGTCCGCTTCGGCGACGGCGGGGACGTACGGCAGGTCGTCGTCGAACTCGACTCGACCCTGCTGTTCGTCACCACCGCCGGCTCCGGCACCTGCCTCGCCGTGCTGGCCGGCCGCGAGGCCGACGCGGCCGTGCTCGGCTACGAGATGGCGATGCTGGTCAAGAGCGTCCGCCCCTACCTGGTCACCGCGCCCCGGCAGTACGCCGTCGAACCGACGGCGATGAGGCCTTGAGGGTGGCCGCGGCCGGAGACGGGCCCTGGCTCGACGACGCGGCCGGCCGGCTGGTGCGCCCCTTCACCGTGAGCAACGGCCGTACCCGGCCCACCGTCCAGCTCGACCTGATGTCCCAGGTGATGGCCACGGGGGCGACCCCCCTCGGATACCTGGGACCCGAGCACGCGCAGGCACTCGACCTGTGCCGGGCGCCCCTCCCGGTCGCCGAGCTCGCCGCTCACCTGAGGCTTCCGGTGGCAGTCACCAAGGTGCTGCTGTCGGACCTCGTCGACTGCGGCGCGCTGACCACCAAACCCCCCGCCTCGTTCCACCACGATCCCACGGACCGGGCCCTTCTGGAGGCAGTGCTCGATGGACTACGACGACAGCTCTGACTACGGCCACGGATCCCTCCCGGGGCCCGGCCACGACACCACCGACCCCTTTCCCACCGCGCTGAAGATCCTCGTGGCGGGCGGGTTCGGAGTGGGCAAGACGACCTTCGTCGGCGCGGTCAGCGAGATCGCGCCGCTGAGCACGGAGGAACTGCTCACCACGGTCAGCGCCGCGACCGACAACCTCGACGGAATCGAGAACAAACTCGAAACCACCGTGGCCATGGACTTCGGCCGCATCACCCTCGACCCCGAACACGTGCTGTACCTCTTCGGGACGCCCGGCCAGGAACGGTTCTGGTTCATGTGGGACGAACTGTGCGAGGGCGCCCTCGGCGCCGTGATCATCGCCGACACCCGCCGCCTCGACGAGTCCTTCGCCGCCGTCGACTTCTTCGAGGAGCGCGGCCTCGGCTTCATCGTCGCGATCAACGAGTTCGACGGCGGCCACCGCTACGACCCCGAGGAGGTGCGCGCCGCCATGGACCTCCACCCCGATATCCCGATCGTGCGCTGCGACGCCCGGATCTCCAGTTCCGGCGTACAGACCCTGCTCACCCTCGTACGCCACCTCATCGCCCACACACCGGCCCCCACGACGGGGCACGGCGCCCACAGGTAGATCCCGGGTAGCCCAGGTGATCCCCGCACACACCGCCACGGAGCCGCACATGACGCACGCCCACAGCGACGGAGCCCGCCCATGAGCTACGACCCGCCGCGCCCGGCCGGACGCCTGCTGCTCACTCCCGAGGACCGGGAGGCCCCCGCCCGGGTGCGACGGCTGCGCCGGCTCGGCCTGGCGGAACGCCCGGATCCGGCCCTCGACGCCTTCGCGGCCCACCTCGCCCACCTCGCCGAGGCGCCGTACGCGATGGTGAACTTCCTGGTCGAGGGCGGGCAGTTCTTCGCGGGCCTGCGGGTGCCCGAGATCCCGCCGGTGACGCGGGGGGACGGCAGCAGCCCCCCATTCGCCCGGGTCCAGCCGCGCGACCACGGGTTCTGTCCCCACGTCGTGGTCCGCCGCAAGGCGCTGGTCCTCGAGGACGTGCGCGACTATCCGCGCTTCGCGGGCAACCCGGTCGTCGACGAGTTCGGCATCCGCTCCTACCTCGGCGCCCCGCTCATCGACAGCACGGGGACGGTGCTGGGCGCCGTGTCCGCCGCCGACGTGAGGCCCCGGACCTGGGGGCAGGCGGGCCTGGCGACGATCAAGTCGACGGCGGCCGACCTCGTACGGCGCATCGAACGCAGCGCGGAGGACGGGTTCCCGCTGTGAGCCGCCGGGCATCGGCACCAGGGGCGCGCGGGGCGTGAAGGAAAGCTGCGGCCGGGCTTAAGAAAGGCTCGATGGACCCGGGACGGTGTCGTACGGCAGATTGCTGTGCGATTCCCCTCCCCTCCCCGGACGCGGGCTGCCCCGGCATGCCCGTCGCCGGGACCTCACCGTCAGGAGCCGTAGCGTTGAAGGCGCTGGTCAAGGAGAAGGCCGAGCCCGGGCTGTGGCTCGCGGACGTCCCCGAGCCCGTCATCGGACCCGGTGACGTCCTCATCAAGGTGCTGCGCACCGGCATCTGCGGCACCGACCTGCACATCCGGGCCTGGGACGGCTGGGCGCGGCAGGCCATCCGCACCCCGCTCGTCGCCGGGCACGAGTTCGTCGGCGAGGTCGTCGACACCGGCCGGGACGTCACCGACATCAAGGCCGGCGACCGGGTCAGCGGCGAGGGCCACCTGGTCTGCGGCAAGTGCCGCAACTGCCTGGCCGGACGGCGGCACCTGTGCCGTGCCACCGTCGGGCTCGGCGTCGGCCGGGACGGGGCGTTCGCCGAGTACGTCGCCCTGCCCGCCGCCAACGTCTGGGTGCACCGCGTCCCCGTCGACCTCGACGTCGCCGCGATCTTCGACCCGTTCGGCAACGCCGTGCACACCGCCCTGTCCTTCCCGCTGGTCGGCGAGGACGTCCTCATCACCGGCGCCGGACCGATCGGCCTGATGGCCGCCGCGGTGGCCCGGCACGCCGGTGCGCGCAACGTCGTGATCACCGACGTCAGCGAGGAGCGCCTCGACCTGGCGCTCAAGGTCGGCGTGAGCCTCGCCCTCGACGTCTCGAAGGCGACCATCGCCGACGGACAGCGCGAGCTGGGCCTGCGCGAGGGCTTCGACATCGGCCTGGAGATGTCCGGCCGTCCCGAGGCCATGCGCGACATGATCGCCAACATGACGCACGGCGGCCGGATCGCCATGCTCGGCCTGCCGTCCGAGGAGTTCCCGGTCGACTGGTCCCGGATCGTCACCTCCATGATCACCATCAAGGGCATCTACGGCCGCGAGATGTTCGAGACCTGGTACGCCATGTCGGTGCTGCTGGAGGGCGGTCTCGACCTCGCCCCCGTGATCACCGGCCGGTACTCCCACCGCGACCACGAGGCCGCGTTCGCCGACGCGGCCGGCGGCAAGGGCGGCAAGGTCATCCTCGACTGGACCGCGTAAGTCATCTGCCCCTCTAGGAGCTTCCGATATGTTCGACTCCGTGCGCGACGACCTGCGCACCACCCTCGACGAGATCCGCGCCGCCGGCCTGCACAAGCCCGAGCGCGTGATCGGCACCCCGCAGTCGGCGACGGTGAACGTCACCGCCGGTGGCCGTCCCGGTGAGGTCCTCAACTTCTGCGCCAACAACTACCTCGGCCTCGCCGACCACCCCGAGGTCGTCGCCGCCGCCCACGAGGCGCTGGACCGCTGGGGCTACGGCATGGCCTCCGTGCGCTTCATCTGCGGCACCCAGGAGGTGCACAAGGAACTGGAGGCCCGGCTCTCCGCGTTCCTCGGCCAGGAGGACACGATCCTCTACTCCTCCTGCTTCGACGCCAACGGCGGCGTCTTCGAGACCCTCCTCGGCCCCGAGGACGCGGTGATCTCCGACGCGCTGAACCACGCCTCGATCATCGACGGCATCCGCCTCAGCAAGGCGAAGCGGCTGCGCTACGCCAACCGAGACATGGCCGATCTGGAGGCGCAGCTCAAGGCCGCCGGCGACGCCCGCCGCAAGCTGATCGTCACCGACGGCGTCTTCTCCATGGACGGCTACGTGGCCCCGCTCGCCGAGATCTGCGACCTGGCCGACCGCTACGACGCCATGGTGATGGTCGACGACTCGCACGCCGTCGGCTTCGTCGGCCCCGGCGGACGCGGCACCCCCGAACTGCACGGCGTCATGGACCGCGTCGACATCATCACCGGCACCCTCGGCAAGGCGCTGGGCGGCGCCTCCGGCGGTTACGTCGCCGCCCGCGCCGAGATCGTCGCCCTGCTGCGCCAGCGCTCCCGGCCGTACCTCTTCTCCAACACCCTGGCCCCGGTGATCGCCGCCGCCTCCCTCAAGGTGCTCGACCTGCTGGAGTCGGCCGACGACCTGCGCGTACGGCTCGCCGAGAACACCGCCCTGTTCCGTCGCCGGATGACCGAGGAGGGCTTCGACATCCTCCCCGGCGACCACGCCATCGCGCCGGTGATGATCGGCGACGCGTCGAGGGCGGGCCGCATGGCCGAGCTGCTCCTGGAGCGCGGGGTCTACGTGATCGGCTTCTCCTACCCGGTCGTCCCGCAGGGCCGGGCCCGCATCCGCGTGCAGCTCTCCGCCGCCCACTCCACCGAGGACGTGCACCGCGCGGTGGACGCCTTCGTGGCGGCGCGCACGGAACTGGACGCCTGACACGGGCGTGACCTGCGGCCACGGATGCCGCGGGTGCGGCGGGTGAGAGAATCGATCCCGTGATCGAAGCGCGGCGGCTGCACATCCTCCGAGCGGTGGCGGACCACCGCACCGTGACGGCGGCTGCCGCCGCGCTGTACCTCACCCCGTCGGCGGTCTCCCAGCAGCTCGCCGCGCTGGAGCAGGAGACCGGCCACCGCCTGGTCGAGCGCGGCGCCAAGGGTGTACGGCTGACCCCGGCCGGCGAGATCCTGCTCAGCCACACCAACGCCGTCCTCGCTCAACTGGAGCGGGCCGAGGCCGAGCTCGCCGCGTACAGCTCGGGCGCGGCCGGCACCGTCACGGTCGCCTCCTTCGCGACCGGAATCGCCCTGGTCGTCGCGCCCGCGCTGGCCCGCCTCGCCGAGTCGGCGCCCGGCATCCGCATCCGCGTCCAGGACGCCGAGGGCGACGCCAGCCTGCCGATGGTCCTCGACCGGCAGGTCGACGTGGCCGTCGCCGTCGAGTACCGCGGGGCGCCGCCCGCCGACGACCCGCGCCTGACTCACGTCCCCCTGTACGCCGAGCCCTTCGACGCGGTGGTCCCGGTCGCTCACCGGCTCGCCGACGCCGCCGAGGTGCCGCTCGGGGAGCTGGCCAAGGACCCGTGGATCGGCCCCTACCCGGGCAACCCGTGCCACGACGTGGTGGTCATGGCCTGCGAGAACGCCGGCTTCCAGCCCCGCATGGAGCACTCCTCGGACGACTTCCGGGCCGTCGTGTCGCTCGCCGCGGCCGACGTCGGTGTGGCGCTCGTTCCGCGCTCGGCGCTGCACGGCACGGACCTCACGGGCGTGGTCGTCCGCCCCGTCGACGGGGTCGCACCCACCCGCCGGGTCTTCGCCGCCGTACGCCGGGGCGCCGAGGAGCACCCGCTGATCCGCCCGGTCCTGAACGCACTCGGCGAGGCGGCCCGGGCGTGAGCCTTCGGTAACACGGGCGTCTCATATTCGGGATAGCGTCCCGGATGTGAGAAGCACCGATGACGCTCCGGATCCCGCGGACGCCCGGCTCGCCGCCCGGCTGGCCGAGCTGCGGGCCGAACACGGCTGGTCGCTGGGGGAGCTGGCGGAACGCACCGGAGTCAGCCGGTCCACGCTGTCCCGCGCCGAACGGGCGGAGATCAGCCCCACCGCCTCCGTCCTGAACCGCCTGTGCGCGGTCTACGGACGCACCATGTCCCGGCTGCTCGGCGAGGTCGAGGCGGAACCCGCGCTGCTGGTGCGGGCGGCCGGGCAGCCGGTCTGGGAGGACCGGGCCGCCGGCTTCGTACGCCGCTCGGTGTCCCCGCCGCACGCCGGGCTGCGTGGCGAACTGGTCGAGGGCCGCCTCGCAGCCGGTGCCGACATCGCCTACGACCGGCCGCCCGTGCCCGGCCTGGAGCAGCACGTCTGGGTCCTGGAAGGGGCCCTGGAGGTGACGGCACAGGAGGCCGGGCACGACCTCGGCGCCGGGGACTGCCTGCGGATGCGGGTGTGGGGGCCGACGAGGTTCCGGTGCCCCGGCCCAGACGACGCGCGGTACGTGCTGGCGGTGGTGCTGCCGTGAGGGTGAGCCGCGTGGACGAGCGGCGGCTGACCGCCCTGCTGGGGGAATTGGCCGACCTGCTGACCGACACCGTCGAGGGCGGCGCTTCGGTCGGCTTCCTCGCGCCGCTGGACCGCGCCGATGCCGTCGCCTGGTGGCGGGGCCGGGTCAGCGCCGTGGCCACCGGGCAGCTCGCCGTCTGGGTGGCGCACGAGGGGGACCGGGTGCTCGCGACGGTGAGCCTCGCCCTGCCCGACAAGCCCAACAGCCGCCACCGCGCCGAGCTGGTCAAGCTGATGGTTTCCCGCACGGCCCGCGGCCGGGGCCTGGGCCGCGGGCTCCTGGCCGCCGCCGAGGAGGCCGCCGCGAAGGCCGGCATCACCCTGCTCCACCTGGACACCGAGACCGGCAGTCCAGCCGAGCACCTCTACCGCTCCGCCGGGTGGACCCGGGCAGGGACGATCCCCGACTACGCGGCGGACCCGGGCGGGGAACTGCGGCCGACGACGCTCTACTTCAAGCAGGTCGGCCCGGTCGCCGCCGGGTGACTGATGCTCCTATTGCCTGTCAAACGGCTTGGAGCCAGTTGCGGTAGGCGTGGGCGAGGTCGTCGTCTCGGCGGGTCCCGCGTTCGAGGGTGGAGATGGTGGCCGGCCAGAGGGCGAAGTGGCGGGCTGCAGCGGTCAGGGTGATGTTCTTGGACCGCCGCAGCGGCCGTAGATCGTCGATGCCGGGGACGGTGACCGTGGTGGTCAGGCAGCGGAACATCTCCCGGGCGATGGCCCGTTTCAGCAGCCGGATGATCTCCTTCTTCGTCCGGCCGGCGGCGGTCTGACGTGCCACGTACTCGCGGGTGCGGGAGTCGCTCGACATGCGGACCAGGGCGACGCGGTAGAGGGCTGCGTTTGCTTGCCGGTCGCCGCCTCGCGAGAGGCGGTGGCGGTTGGTCCGGCCGCTGGAGGCGGGGACCGGTGCGGCTCCGCACAGGGCCGCGAAGGAGGCCTCGGTCCGCATGCGGTCGGGGTTGCCTCCGGCGGTGACGAGCAGTTGGGCCGCGGTGTCGGGGCCGACTCCGTGGGCGGCTCGCAGTCCGGGGTTGTGGACACTCACCACGCTGTCCAGTGCCTTGACCAGGGTCTCGTGTTCGACCGTCAGTTTCTTGACGCGTCGGGCGAGACTCTTCAGCGCGGTGAGGACCGCGGTATGGACCGCGTCCCCGGCGGGCCGCAGCCGGGCGAGGGCGTCGGTGCGGTCCGTTCCTTTGAGCCGGCCGTACTTGGCGCGGATGGTGTCGGGAGCGGTGATGAGGAGGCTGCCGATCTGGTTCAGGGCGGCGGTGCGGGCCTTGACCGCGGAGCGGGCGGCGTTGTGCAGGGCGCGTATGCCCGCGACCGTGTCGTCCTTGGGGGCGCTGGAGGCTCGTCCGGACAGGGCGGCGCGGGCGGCGGCGTAGGCGTCGATGGGGTCGGACTTGCCGATGCGGCGGCGTTCGGCCCGGTCGGGCCGGTTGACCTCCACGACATGAAGCCCCGCCTCGCGGGCGGCGCGGGTGAATCCGGCTCCGTAGGAGGCGGTGCCCTCCACCCCGATGGCGATCACGTGGCCGTGGGCGGTCAGGAAGGCCAGGGCCGCGGCGTATCCGGCGGCAGTGGTGGTGAACTCGGCGTCCGCGAGATGGCCGCCGTTGTCGCTGATGACCGCGACGTGGAGGGTGTCGGTGTGGGAGTCGACCCCGCCGACCACATCCTGGTCTGCCGTGTTGTCCATGACCGCTGATGTCATGCTGATGGTGCCTTCCCAGCCGAAGGTGGGCGCCGGCCGGGTGGCGCAGACAGGACATTGAAGGGGCTTCTGACCAAGCTCCTATCAGGTCATGTTCCGCCCGGCCGGAGCCATGAGAACAGGTCCCGGTGGCCGGACAGAACAGCCAGAAGACAGTCCAGCAGGACGTCAGTCAGTGGCAGAGCCATGACCACCGGAACCTGAGTATCAGGATCAATGTCAGTGGCGGCGGCTACGGTGCCTGACATGCCGGACGCAGAAGACGTACGCCGTATCGCCCTGTCCCTGCCGGACACGACGGAGAAGACCGCCTGGAGCATGCCCACCTTCCGGGTCGCGGGGAAGATGTTCGCCACGCTGCCCGAGGAGGAGACCTCCATCGCGGTGCGCTGCCCCAAGGAGGAGCGCGACGAACTCGTGCTGGCCGAGCCGGAGAAGTTCTGGATCGCCGGCCACGAGGCCCAGTTCGCCTGGGTGCGGGTCCGCCTCGCCGCCATGGAGGGCGAGGACGAGCTGCGCGACATCCTCGCCGACTCCTGGCGCCAGGCCGCTCCGCCCCGGCTGCTGGAGGCCCACCCCCGGCTGGGGCTGCCGGCCGGGGGCTGAAAACCCTTCGGGCCTTGCCGGTGTCCCGTGGCATGATCCGGACACATGCGTGGCAGCCGGGGCCGGAGGGGGGCTCCGGCTGTCGGACGTACGACGTGAGCAGGCGTCCGGCAGCGGTCGCCCGGGGTGGTCGGCGGGCGGGCCGGCCGGGGAGGGGGGAGCGCGGGATGACCGGGCCGTCGTCGTCGCAGCCCACACCCGAGGGGGCGGCAGGCGCGCAGGCCGCGCGAGCCGTCTGGTCGAGGGACTTCGCGCTGTTCTTCGTCGCCCGGGCCATCGCCCGGCTGGGTGACACGATGCTGCCCGTGGCGCTCGCCGCCGGCCTGCTCCAGCACGGGTACGGGGCGGGCGCGGTCGGCGTCTCCATGGCCGCGACGGCCGCCGCCTTCGCCGGCCTGGTCGTCTTCGGCGGCGTGCTGGCCGACCGGTTCAGCACCCGCAAGCTGATGATCGGCGCGGACCTGGTGCGGCTGGGCACCCAGGCGCTGGCCGCCGGGCTGTTCTTCTCCGGCCACGTGGTGCTGTGGCAGGTCTGCGCGATCGGGTTCGTCAACGGCGTCGCGGGCGCCGTCTTCCAGCCCGGGGTCGCCAGCACCGTCCCCCGGCTCGCCTCCGACATCCAGGGCGCCAACGGCGCGATACGCGTCGCCGAGTCCGCCGCCCAGCTCGCGGGACCCGCCGTGGCCGGTCTCCTGGTCGGCTTCGCCTCACCCGGCGGGGTCTTCGCGGCCCATGCGACCACCTACGGGATCAGCGCCCTGTGCCTGCTGCTGCTCCGGCTGCCCCCGCTGGCGCCGGGGAGCCGAGTGGTGACCGGCCGCGGGACGAAGGCCTTCCGTGCCGACCTGGTCGAGGGGTGGCGGGAGTTCCGCTCCCGCCAGTGGCTGTGGGGCGTCATCGCCGTCTGGTGCGTCTACATGATCGCCGTGTGGGGCCCGACCGTCCCGCTGGTGGCGACTCAGGTGGTGCAGGAGCACGGCCCTCGCGTGTACGGCCTGGTCAACTCCGCCCTGGGCGCCGGCACCGTCGTCGGCGGCCTCCTCGCGCTGCGGCTGCGTCCCCGCCGCATGCTCCGTGCCGGCGCGATCGCCCTCGTCGGCTTCGCCGCATTCCCCGCGAGTGTCGGAGCCGGGCTCGGCGTACCCGCCATGGCGACCGGAGCCGCCGTCGCCGGGGCCGGGATGTCCTTCTGGGGCGTGATGTGGGCGACCAGTGTGCAGACCCAGGTGCCGCCCGACGTCCTCAACCGCATCCACGCCTACGACGTGGCGGGATCACTGGCGATGATGCCGGTCGGCCAGGCCCTCGCCGGCCCCGCCGCCTCGGCCGTCGGCGCCGATCACGTGCTGCTCGTCGCCGGCGCGACGAGCTTCGCGGTCTGCGCCGCCCTGCTCCTGATACCGGCGGTACGCGGACTGGTCCGGGTCGACGCGGCCGCGGCCGGCTCGAACCGCGCCGCGGTACCCGAGCCGTCGCGCGCGCAGAAGGGCTGAGTGCCGAGGGGCGCTCCGGGAAAGCGGTGCGCGACCACCGGTCCGGATGCGGTATGGTTTTCCTGCGCGTTCGGCCAGGGAAACCCCAGGTCAGACGGGCAACGGGACGTGGCGCAGCTTGGTAGCGCACTTGACTGGGGGTCAAGGGGTCGCAGGTTCAAATCCTGTCGTCCCGACATGGCGAAGGGCCTTCGCGGGCGAGAGTCCGCGAAGGCCCTTGTCGTGTGCGAGGAAGGGCGGCGGCCCCAGGCCGTCGAACCCTCAGACCACGCGGCCCACATGCGCCAGCGCCTGCTTCAGCAACACCCCGTGCCCGCCCGGCATCTCGCTCTGCACGGCCGGTGACAGGGCATCCTGCGGGCTGAACCAGACCAGGTCCAGCGCGTCCTGCCGCGGCCGGCAGTCGCCGGCCACCGGCACGACGTAGGCGAGGGAGACCGCGTGCTGCCGGGGATCGTGGTAGGGCGTGACGCCGTGCGTGGGGAAGTACTCGGCCACCGTGAACGGCTGGAGCGAGGACGGCACCCGGGGCAGCGCCACCGGGCCGAGATCCTTCTCCAGGTGACGCAACAGGGCGTCCCGGACCCGCTCGTGGTGCAGCACCCGGCCGGAGACCAGCGTCCGGCTGACCGTCCCGTCAGGGCCGATGCGCAGGAGCAGGCCGACGCTGGTGACTTCACCGCTGTCGTCGACGCGCACGGGCACGGCCTCGACGTACAGGATCGGCATGCGGGCGCGTGCCATCTCGAGTTCGTCGGTCGAAAGCCAGCCCGGCGTGGTTTCGGTCATGTCAGACATCGCTTGATCATACTTTCAGCCGTTCCCGCTTCCCGGGTGGCGCTCCGGGATTGTGACCGGTCCCACGCCGCTCAGCCGTCGTCCACCAGGCCGCCCGGCAGCCGGTAGACGCGGCGCGCGTTGTCGCGCCCCAGCCAGCGCGCGATGCGCAGCGCGTCCGGCAGGGCGAGTTCGTCGGCCTCCACCCGCTCCCACAGCAACCCGGCCAGTCCCTGCCGGAAGGCCAGCGCCCCGAGGTGGTGGAACTCGGCCACCCCGTAGGCGTCGGAGCTGTACAGCAGCTTGCGGAACGGGGTGATCTCCAGCGCCTCCGCGAGGATGGCGCCCGCCCGGGCGGGGCCGACGTGGTGCAGGGTCAGGCCCACGTCCAGGTACACCCGCTCGAAGACCGCCGACAGATAGGCGGCCTGGCGCTGGTACGGCCAGCAGTGCAGCAGCAGCACCGGGATCGTGCTGGCGGTCAGATGCAGCCAGTCGGTCAGGAGGGTGGGGTCGACGCGGTGCATGCGGATGTCGCCGTCCCCGAACCCGGTGTGCAGTTGCAGGGGCCGTCCGAGGTCCACCGCGGTCCACAGCAGATGCCGCACGAGCACCGGGTCGTCGAGCCGGCCTCCCCGGGCGAGCCAGCGCCGGGCGGCCTCGGTGACCTCGGCGGACGAGGGACGGACCGGATCCAGGCCGAAGCCGGTGCGGTACGCCGCCACCGACTTGACGCCCACCACGCCCGGCCGCCGTACCGCCTCCCACGCGGCGGCACGGAACGCCGCCGCGTACGCGTCCGGCTCCACGCCCCCGGCCGCCACCGCCTCCGCGACACCCTCCAGCCGGACCACCTCGTACGCCACCCCGCCCGCCGCCTCGGCCAGCTCGGCGGGCGCGGTCACGCGGTGCGGGGCGTACCCCGTGTCCACGCAGAACACGCCCGTGCCCGCGGCGCGCAGGAACCGCCTGTTCACCTCGGCGGTGCCCAACTCGGCCCGCCGGCCCAGGTACACGTCGGGCGGGACGTGGCGCGGCAGGTCCAGGAGGGGAGCGCAGTGGCGGCGTACGGCGACGCCGACGGGGCTGTCGAAGGGGGAGACGCCGGGCCACGCCTCGCCCTCGGTGAGGAGGGACTCGAAGCCCGCCCG